>NZ_JACJDR010000008.1:26752-219769 GCF_014163655.1 Pseudoalteromonas sp. SR45-1
TTGCTCACGCAAGTTAATAAATACGTAAAAGCTGCGCTTTGTAATGCGCCAGCAAGCAAGGCGCCTACATGCTCACCATACACCGAGGGGTAATCCACGTAGGCATTTCATTCCCTAAAAACATCAAACTATTGAAATCTATTCGCTTTAGGAGCCACTTACGTTTGGTAAAACTGTAACATTCGTTTGATTATTAAATTTTTGTTTCCAGTTTAAATCACAAATACCGTCAGTTGGTGAAAAAGCAGTAGGTGCGGTTAAAAGTAATCTACGTATTTCTTGGTGATCGGTTTCGTCACAGGCTAATTTAAGCTTATCTAAAAATGGAGACAGTTCACTCCATGGCATTTTAATTTCTTGTGCACTTAGGATTCTTGGATGGTCGGTGCCAATAACGTTGTCTCCTATAAGGAGCTCTTCAAAAAGCTTTTCACCCGGGCGTAAACCTGTGCATTGTATTTCTATATCGCCATTTGGTCGTTTTGCGTGTTTAACTTCAAGCCCTGACAAGTGAACCATTTTAATAGCTAAATCTTTAATTTTAACAGGCTCTCCCATATCGAGTACAAATACGTCACTTCCCACACCCATTGCGCCGGCTTGAATAACTAGCTGAGCTGCTTCTGGAATTGTCATAAAGTAACGGGTTATGTCTTGGTGGGTTAGTGTTATTGGACCACCCGCTTTAATTTGCTTTCTAAACAAGGGGACAACAGATCCTGACGATCCTAAAACATTACCAAATCGAACCATGGTAAAACGTGTTGTGTCTTGGATTTCAGATAGCCCTTGCAATACTAATTCAGCCATGCGCTTAGTAGTACCCATTATATTTGTTGGGCGTACTGCTTTATCTGTTGATATAAGAACGAAAGTTTCTACCTTTGTATATATGGCCGCAGTTGCTAAGTTATAGGTGCCGTAAACATTATTACGTACGCCTTCTACAACATTGTGTTCAACTAAGGGTACATGCTTATACGCTGCGGCATGGTAAACAGTTTGAACACTAAAAGTAGAAAA
Source organism: Pseudoalteromonas sp. SR45-1 (assembly GCF_014163655.1). Taxonomy (NCBI): domain Bacteria; kingdom Pseudomonadati; phylum Pseudomonadota; class Gammaproteobacteria; order Alteromonadales; family Pseudoalteromonadaceae; genus Pseudoalteromonas; species Pseudoalteromonas sp. SR45-1. The sequence goes on from NZ_JACJDR010000008.1 coordinate 27,776, forward strand.
TGTTGACTCAACTAATTTTTTATTTTGAATAGAGCCCAGTATTGGCAGTATTTCAATATTTAAGTCATTTTTGGCACAAAACTCTGATAACTCTTTTTCAATTGCGTAAAGCGCGAACTCAGAAAGCTCAAATAGCACTAATTTAGCCGGACTATTTTTTACTATTTGCCTACAAAGCTCAGAGCCTATAGAACCGCCAGCACCTGTAACCATTACAACTTTATTGGCTATATTTGCCGACATTAAATCTTGACGAGGTTGCACTGAGTCACGGCCTAGCAGGTCGTCAATTTCAACATCTTTTACTTCGTCAAGATTAGTTGTTCCTGCAACAATATCTGCCATACCGGGTATAGTCATAACTTGTAATTTAAATTTTTCTATTGCATTAAGCACTTCTTTTCGACGACTGCGAGATGTACTTGGTAGTGCCAATAATATTTTATTTGCACACTTTTGCTTTGCAATTTCAGCAATTTGCGACGGTGCATGCACACAAATACCTTGAATTAACGATAAATGCTTTTTAGGGTCGTCGTCTATAAATGCGACTGGTGAGTATTCAGGGCCATTTGCTAAGGCAGTTGCTAATTGGCGGCCAGCAGAACCTGCTCCATAAATAATTACGCCTTCTTTGCGGCGCATAGTTATTTGGCCAACTACAGCTCGCACGGTTAGCCTTGCACCACCAACAAATAAAATACAAAAGCTGGCATAAATAAAAGGAACGGTGCGTGGTACTGGCGCACTAAGAAAAAAAGATAAAATAGTTAAATAAACAGTCGAAAGTACAACACCGGCAATAATGGCCCACATAGCCTGTGTGTTCATATAGCGCAGCACAGCTCTGTAGAGCCCAAGCTTTACAAAGCTTAATAAGCTAAGCGGCAATAATGCTGATAATAAAATCCAAGTATGTGTATTTTTTAAAACGACGGTGCTGTCTAGCCTTAATAAAAAAGCCAGCCAAAAAGCAACAATTATAAATACGCTATCGATGAGGAGAGAAATAATTCTTTTTTGAGGACGAGGTAAATTAACTAAAAATTTTAAAGACACAATACATTTCCCTGAAGCTAGCAGTAAGACTACTATTCTATTGATTACAATTTTACTACAAGATGAACAACTATTGCACTTAATAAATAAAGACTATATGTAAATATTTATATAGTCTTTATGTATTTGGTTATTTTTTGTTAGTAAACGTTATCGTTAGGTATATGTTTTTATTTTAAAGAAGCTAAAACAAGCACTTCGTTGATTATTTGAGCTGTTTTACCTATTTCGCTTTCAGTCAAAGTTGGATGGACCAAAAACATAATTGACGTTTCTCCTAATAGTACTGCATTAGGTAAACGTTTTTTAGGTCTCCAAGGGGTATCATCAAATGCTTTTTCAAGATAAACCTCTGCACAACTACCTTGGAGACACGGTACACCACGTTCCGTAATTTCGTTTACTATACGGTCGCGATCCCAATCATGAGCCAAACATTCTGGTTTTATAAACATATAGTGCTTATATTGAGCATGTTCGATATGTTCTGGTACATTAACTAATCTTATACACTCGAAATTCTCTGCTGCACTATCGAGCAATGTACTATATGCTTGGCGTTTTGCGGTCCAATCAGCCATACGCTTTAGCTGAATACGACCTATAGTAGCTTGCATTTCGGTCATACGCCAATTAGTGCCAAAGCTCTCATGTAGCCATCTAAAACCTGGTGGATGCTCTCTATTATAAATAGCATCAAAGCTTTTCCCGTGGTCTTTATAGCTCCACATGCTTGACCATAACTCTTTTGAGTTAGTCGTTACCATGCCGCCCTCGCCACCTGTGGTCATTATTTTATCTTGGCAGAAACTCCATGCACCTATGTGACCAATGCTTCCAACAGAACGACCTTTATATTTAGCACCATGCGCTTGTGCACAGTCTTCAATTACATAAAAACCATGTTCTTTGCTGAGCGCCATTATTTCATCCATTTCCGCTGGCATACCTGCTAAATGAACAACAATAACTGCTTTAGTTTTTGATGTAAGTACTGCTTTTATAGATTCGGCGGTAATAGCTTGGCTATTCAGATCGACATCTGCAAATACAGGTGCTGCTCCTGATGTAACAATACTTGAAGCAGATGCTAAAAAGGTGCGTGGTGTAGTTATTACTTCATCACCAGCGCCGATGTTTAATGCCTTGAGTGCAAGATCAAGTGCTAATGTGCCATTACCTAACGCTATTGCGTATTTGCTGTCAGCCCAGCTTGCAAATTCTTTTTCAAATTCACGGCCTTCAGTACCCGTCCAATAATTTACTTTATTAGATAAAATAACACGGCTAACTGCATCGGCTTCTTCTTGTGTAAAGCTAGGCCATGGAGAGAATGGGGTATTTAACATGAAATTCCTATAAGATTTAAAAGCTTAACTATTTTCTGAAACTTTAATGCAGGGAGAGCCATAAGCAATTACACCTGATGGTATATCTTTAACAACCAAACTACCTGCACCAATTAATGTATTATCGCCAATATTAATAAGTTGTTTTACTTTACTTCCAATACCTACCCAACTACTACGCCCGACGTAAACTCCGCCAGCTAACGAAGTACCAGGACAAATATGGGTAAAGTCACCTATTTTACAATCATGCTCAATTATAGCTGAGGTATTAATTATACAGCCACGGCCTATTACTGCGAAAGCGTTAATAACAGCGTTGGCAGCTATAACAGATCCAGAATCTATTTGAGCATATTTACTTATAATTGCACTTGGGTGTATTAGGATAGGAAGTGTGTAGCCATTTTTGGCTAACGTTTTTATTTTTTCTTCTCGAGTATTATTGTGACCTATAGCAACAGCAACATTCATGTTGTTACTAGGTACATTCAGCAAATCTGAAAATGTACCTACAACAGACCAATGCTCTATATTTTTTTTATTAGGATAAGCATCATCATAAAAGCTAACACTAAAGCCTAGCTGCTCCGCAATATCAGCTATTATTTTACCGTGGCCGCTAGATCCTAAAATAGCCAGCGTTTTTAAAGCTGGCTTAGTCATTATTAGAACCTTTAAAAGGCTCAATAGTTACATGCCCATCAGCACTGATGCCCTCTCTTACAAAAACTTTTTTTACTGTTAACAGTAATATTTTTATATCGAGGAGGAAGCTTTGATTTTCTACATACCATACATCAAGCTTAAACTTTTCATCCCAGCCAATTGCATTACGACCATTTACTTGTGCCCAACCTGTTATACCAGGTCTTACATTATGGCGTTTAGCTTGTTCTGAGCTATACAGCGGTAAGTACTGCACTAGTAGTGGCCTTGGCCCAACTAAGCTCATGTCGCCTTTAATAACATTAAACAAGCCTGGTAGCTCGTCTAAACTGGTAGAACGTAAAAAAGCACCAAATTTAGTCATTCTCTCGTTATCTGGAAGCAGGTTACCGTGCTTATCTTTAGCATCGAGCATGCTTCTAAACTTCATCATTTTAAACACTTTACCGTTTAAGCCAGGGCGGTCTTGCGTAAACAAAATAGGTGAGCCCAATTTAAAACGAATAAATATAGCAACCACAAGTATTACTGGAAGTAAAATCAAAAATACAATTATTGAAACCGTTAAGTCAAAAAGATACTTAATCATTAATAGCATCCTGTAGCGTTTTTTCGACTCTTGTAGCCATCATGTCTCTAGAAAAATGTTCATAAGCTAGTGTTTTACAGCTATTCACGGCTGCTTCGTAATCAGATTTACTGTCAAGAAAGTCACTAATAAGCATACTAGATGCCTTGTAATCATCCGCCTCTAAAACTAAGCCACATTTGTGTTCTTTAATGAAGTCTTTTTGCCAACCACCGTAATTAATTGCGATGGGCGTTTTTGAAGCTAGTGCATCAAACAGCTTATTTGCAGAATTATGCCACATCTCTTTTACTGGACCGAATAATGACAAAGATAAGTCTGCGGCAGATAATAAACGAACTATTTCCGTTTTTGGTACTGGGTTAAGAAAGTATAGGTTTTTATTGTAAACACCTAGCGCTCTTGCTTCGCTTATTATCTTCTCTTTTTCCATCCCGTCTCCAATTGCAACAAAACATAAATTTGAATTTGAGTTCTGCGCAGCTTTTGCCAAGCCCACAATATAGCTCACATTATTAATTAAACCGAATGTACCCGTATATACAATAAGTTTTCTACCATTAACAAAACCTAACTTAGATTTTAAATAATCGATGCCAACATCTTCACTAACATCAAACAAACTCGTATCACAACTATTTGTAGCAAGGGTTACTTTGTCAGGTGAAATTCCATGCTTTATTATTCCATCACACATGCCTGGTGAAAGACCAATCAATCTAGTTGAATTTTTATAGGTATATTTTTCTAACCATGTTGCAAATTTTATTATTAATTTATTTTTTATCACGCCAGCAGCCACAGGCAATTCAGGCCAAAGATCACGCACCTCAAATACTAGAGGCCTTTTTTTGCACTTAGAGTAAATCACACCGGGTATTGCAATAGTTAAGGGTGTACTTGTAGCAAAAACCACATCGGCTTTGATAGAAAAAGATTTAACTGTTGAGCTTACTGAAAATCTAATAAATTTTAAAATTCGCTTAAAAAAACTATCTTTATTTGAATATGCTAGATGTAGAACGTGTAGTTTTATACCTTCAATATCTATAAGGTTCCAACCATGGTTTAGATTATAGTTTTCTGAAAAATAAGCCGAGCTAGTAATAAATGTAACATCATGACCACTTTTAACTAGTCGCTTGGCCATTTCATAAGATCGTGTTCCAGCATTTGACTCAGGCGTAGCAAAGTATTGATGTAGATATAATATTTTCAAAAAAACCTCAATTTATAATTTCATTTTAACGTTCAAAAGGTATATTAAAATATTTTAAACCTTTTTCTATTTGTATTGTATTTTTATTATCACCCACATTAATACTTTCAAGGCTGTCTGCATTGAAATAAAATACAGGAACAAAATGAATGCTTTCTTCAGATACTAACCTTGATGCAACTCCTTGCTCTAAACAGCATAACTTGTACCAGATATCGTCGGCTGTAGGGCAATAAGTCAGAAAAGCTTCTTGATCAAAAAAATGTTCATTTAATATTTTGATCGGATAGCAAACACCTGAAACACCTGTGGGTAATATCCAATCTGACAGGTTATTCGACAATGGCCATTTTGAATAATCTAGTATTTTATTATCTGAATCAAACGATATAGTCTTGCCTCGGTAACATAAAACCTCATCATTCCTCTCTTTAATATTATTTGAGAAGCCAGATAAGAAGTTTTTAGGGTAGAAAATATCATCGTCAACTGTTACTACAAAATTATAATCCTCGTAATCTTCAATCATATTGATACAAGATAGTTTTTTATATGAGCGAATATTTTTTTCTACAACTTTTATCTCAAGTCCACGCGCTTCTAAACGAATTAAGCTCCTTGGCATTCCCTTAGTTGGGATGTCCTCTTCGCATAAAAAAAGAACAACTTTAGAAGCAGGCTCATCTTGATTAAATAAACTTTCGATGGTTAAATAAACTCGATTTATTCTTCTATTATATGTAGTAAGAGACACTAAGAATTTGGAGTTGTTATCAGGCTGTCTTCTAACTACATTCGATAAACGATTAACTAAAAAATAATATATATTTTTAGTTAATGACAATATTAATTTTTTTATTCTCAAGCTAATACCTCTTTGCGTGATAAATTTTTAATAAAAGATAAATATAAATAAAATCAAAATATGTGAAAAATAAAACAGAATCTGTAGACGCCCTCAGCAGAAGGCCAAAAAATATGCATTTAAGTTCCAAAGGGGCGCGCATAATTAAGGCTATAATTAAATATATAATCGACATGACGCCTAAATTAGCATACAAGGAAATTAATGAGTTATGTGGTGCGTACTCACCTATAGCTAACGTTCCACAGTATTCACCATCAAATGCATTCACCCCAAAAGAAAACCTAAATAAATCAATATTATCTATATAACAATCAAGTACTAAAGCTCTAGGATCTACAGCTCTAGCCCCTTCAAACCGCTGGACAATAGTTTCAATTAAAAAATAAATTTCATCAAAAAAACTAACTAAAAAAACTAGCATAACTGAGATAATAAATAAAAATTCTTTAGTCTTGCTTTTGCTTTCCGATAAAAAAATGTAACTTAATAAAATAAATAATGTTGAAATTATGCCGCTTCGTCCTAGTGTTACACTACTAATTATAAAGCTAACTGAAAAAATAATAATTTTTACATTCCGGCTCAATGGAGATGCGTAACAAAAAATAGAAACAACAATCATCCAAATTGAAATAAAATTCCTACTATTCCCAAAGAAAACATCTTCGTTTAGATCAGAAAAGCTCAATATATGAAAAGAAAAATATGATGCTACTAAAATAAAAACCAACCCGCACCAAAATTTAGATGGAGGATTTTGATAAATAAATATTCCTACAACACAAGAGATAAAAAAGAAGTATAGGGGTTGGTAAAAAAGATAATTCCAAAACGAGCTCGTGATTAAAATAGAGACTGAAAAAAACACAATAAAAACAAAATATTCAAATCGCCAGCGAATTAGAAAAACATAAACAATACAAATCACTGAAGCTGCAATTAAAAAGTATTTATTTCCTGACAAAGCGAAAGCAAAAAGTAATAAAATATAAAGGCTGCTTGAAAACAATGAAATAATTTTTAATAGTCGTTGGATCATATAGTTATCAACACCACTACCTAGAAGCTTTATTGTCTTTTGAAAGATCACTTAAAGTGAAACTACCCAAAAGCTTTGATAAAAGCTTTGGCTCACATACACCTTCAACGATAATTTCATTTGCCGATATACCGTATATAGCAGTGGAGTTAACCGTTATTGCTTTTTCAAAATGAAAATCAAAGAAGGATAAAAACTGAGAAGGAAAATGCGATGGTAGCTGAAAAAAGCTCAATCCTTCGAAGTCATATTTCGTCGTTTCTCTTGGATGAGGTTTAATAATTATATTTTTTACTTTATATTTTTCTAATAATTTTTTATACATATTTATCTTCTCAAGTTCTGACATAAAGCCCTCTTCAGAGAAGGGTTGTGTAAAAATTATAGAAGTGGAAAATCGATAATCAGAAAGAATAGCTTCATCAACTTTAAAGATAGAAAAGATTATTTCCTTTTCTATTTCTGAAAGTTGTTTCCACTTAGACTTCAAATCTATATATTCATATTTATTTTTTAATGCCTCGGGGATATTTTTATCATTAGTTAGTAATACTTTTTTGGTAAAAACCTCCCGCCCATGAAAGATCTCAAAGCGAATCGGGAATAATAGTTTATGCAGTCGAGTCGCCTTACCTGGATGCTCGAAATATGTTCTTTCACCATCTTCAATAACAATCGCATGCTTATCCATTACGTTTGAAAAAAAATGATGATCTTGCCCGAAAAAAAGCATCCCTTTAAATTTATTTCTCAATATAGGTTGAGTAATATAATAATACTTAAAATACTTTATAATCTTTGCAATATTACTATCCAATTTTTTGGGAGTATTTATTACAATTTTAGTATTTATGCTTAAATTTATAATTTTATCTAGCTCATCGCCAATAACATAAATAGTATCATTAAGTTTAGCTGGATATTGAAGAATGTATAAGAGTAACCCATGGACATTATTGACTACACAAACATTAGATTTTTCTTTATATTTTTTTTTCATAAAAACTCTTATTAAAAGATAATAACTACTATTTACTTTCAGTGTTATAAAAATACAGCCAAGGCATTTTTACTGCTTTAAATGCATATACCCATGTAAGAAAAAACTGTATCCCTTTAGAAACAGAAAATGCGATAGCAGCTCCTAATATTCCATGCATTTTAACAAGTATGAACATTAATAGTACATTTATTAATCCACAAGTAATTGTTACAAAAGATAATTTAGCTGTTTGTTTTGAGTAAAACATATAATTAGTTACCATGAGGTACATCCCTCCAAAAACTTGCCCCAATAATAGCCAACCGATAATATAGGAAGCATCTGCAAACTGCTTCCCTGCAACAAACGTAACTACTAAAGGACCAATAAAAAAGCCAGCTAATGCAACAAAAATAAGCAAAGCAAAGTAACTATATGTGTTCTTTACAATACTTAACTTTATCGTGTCATCCTCTTTAGCCAGATTTTTAAAAAGCCAAGGTACATAAGATTTGTTTATTGCGTCAAAAACGATTGTTAAAGCACTACTTAATTGAAATGCTAGTAAATATATTCCTGCAGCTGCTAGCCCTAAATTATCATTGATTACATAACGATCTGCACTTGATAACAAGAAAGCACCAAACACATGCGGTACTAAGGGAACTCCGAAGCTTAAAGCTTCAATAATATTTTTTTTGTTCGGCAGACTAAATCTTAATAGTTTATTTTTAACCAAAAAGTATAGGGCTACAATCGAAATAATTATACTTGTGGTAACTAAGGCATCAATTCTTCCACTTGCACCCATAGAATACAGTACAACAAAAGCTAAAGAGGCACATAAATTAAGTAAGCTATTACCAACTTGTAAAGCTCCGTATCTTTTAGCTTCACCTCTGATTTGCCATTGATTTAACCGTAGCTGAATAATGAAAGAGCCTGTAGATACTACTATTGCAAAATAAATCCAGTCACTAGAAATTGATAAAATAGATGCTAGTTCCTCATCAAATATCAAAGTTAGAAGTACAATAAACAAAGTTGAAAAAAAGAGAACCCAGAGACAGGATGTATTGTAGGCTCTTAGCTCACTTTCGCTGACACCTTTATCATAAAATTTACGGCCTGCTGCTCCAACTGTATTTAAACCTATTATACCCGCTAAGCCTGCTATTAATAATTGAAACATTGCAATTTGACCATACTCTTCAACCGATAAATAACGAGTTAATATAGGTAGTAACAAAAATGGTATGGCAGCATTAATTATATTCGCGATAAAATATATTGAGGTCTTTCGGAAGAATGTACTCATTAATATTATTTACCATTAAAAAAGAGCTGATATACGGCTTTAAAGGTTTTCATGACGATCCTTTTTGCTATTAAGTAATTCAAATTTATAAAATTTTGATGATTACTTGGCGTTCATCAAGAATGCTTCAGCTACCCTAAAATCAAAATTATCATCAATATCGATTGAGTGGGACTTATCCATAGCATAAGCAAATGAACGAGGAAGGGATAAATAACTAATTCCTTCTTTAACATGCTTTACATTAAAGAGGTAAATCGCTCCATTAAGTCGGTAGTACTTAGGTAAATCCTGACTTCGTTGCTTTAAAACTGAGTCGGGAATAAAGTTAGATAAGCTAAAATCTGAAGGGAGTGTGTTAGACCACAACGGGGAGTGCTCACACTCAGTAACAGAGACGACAGCATCTGCTGATTTACTCTGAAACATTTCAATTGCACCATCAATATCACCTGTTGTTCTTAATGGCGAAGTGGGTTGAAGTAAAAGTACAAAATCAAATACCTGTCCACTTCTTTCATAATTATCTATTGCGTCAAGCACTACATCCATACTAGTTGCTGTATCACTTGATAGTATATCTGGCCTTAAGTAAGGTACTTGCGCTCCACAACTTTTAGCCGTCTCTGCAATTTCAGAGCAATCAGTGGAGACAAATGTAGAATCTATATATTTAGAATCTAAGCTAGCCTCTATAGTCCATTGAATTAATGGTTTTCCTGCGATTGGTAATATATTTTTTCGAGGTAATCTTTTACTTCCACCTCGAGCAGGGATGATAGCTAAGATCTTTTTTTGATCAATCATTATTAATACCCAAAGTGTAGATATCAACTTGAGCTTTTTTAAAGTCATCATGGCGGCCAATATCCAGCCAATATTCATGTATCGGAAACTTTAAAGTTTTTAAGCCTTCTTTTTGCTTTATCTCAAACAAGCTTGGCATATCTAAATGCTGATTCTTTGGAAGTGAATTAATAATATTATGCGAAATCACATAAATACCTGCATTAACAAAGTAACGATATGTCGGTTTCTCTACCATTGCTGTAATTTCATGACCTTCACCTTCAATAACACCAAAAGGAATTTTTATCTCATAGTCGCGTACGCACATAGTTGCGTCACTATTTTTCTTTGTGTGAAAATCAAGTACTTTTGAAAAGTCGACATTAGTCAAAATATCCCCATTTATCATAATTAGAGGCTCTTTAGGTAACGTATCTGGTAATAATGAAAGCGCACCTCCTGTCCCTAAAGGAGTTTCTTCATATATGTACTCAATTTCAATGCCAAATTGGCTACCATCACCAAAATAGTTAACAATGACTTCAGGTAAATAATGTGTAGAAATATAGAACTTGTAAAAGCCATGACTTTTAAAATTATTAATTAATGTCTCAAGCATTGGTTTATCACCAACTTTGAGCATGGGCTTGGGGCAGTTATCTGTTAATGGCTTTAAACGAGTACCAAAGCCTCCTGCCATAATAAAAACAGGGTTTTCACGTTTTTCAATTACAAGAGTATCGTGTAATGTTCTTAGTCCGACGAGCTGCCCCTCATCATTTACTATGGGTAGTGATAATATCTTGCGCGACTGCATTAGAGCTTTTAAATCATGACTATTTAATGAAACGTTAGCGCTGACTGGATTAGTATTCATTATTTCGCTTACTGGTGCAGAAAGCTCTATGCCTTGTAATATCCCCCTGCGAACATCACCATCAGTTACCATGCCAATTAATTTATTGTTATCAACGACCAAAGCAACCCTTAAGGCCTCTTTATCAATAACTCTTAACGCTTCTTTAATTGAAACTGAAGATTCAATCACTACTTTTTGCCAGTTAACTGTCATCTGTTATACCTAATCCTTTAATTACTGAACGCGCACCATACACAACGGAGTTTGATGGGATTGATTTAGTTATATTAGCCCCGACTCCAACTATAGTACTGTGACCTATAGTGATATTATTAATGATATTAACGCCCGTAGCTACGTGCACATTTTTTTCAATTATAACCTGACCACTTAAAGTAGTGCCGGGAGCTAAATGGCAATTTTCACCAATATTACAATCGTGGTCTATAGAAACTGAAGTGTTTATTAAGCTATTTTCACCAATCCGGCTCCCAATATTAACCACACTATTATTCATTATTTGCACACCGCTTTCTAAAATAGAATAATCGGATACTAAAGCAGAATCGGCTATGACTGTTACAAACTCATAACCTAGTTTTCGAAAACGATTATAAACAGTTTCTCTAAATGACTTGTAAGGCATTGAGCCAATACCGTTAACTAATAATATATCTTTTGGACTAAATTTAAGGATGTCGTCATCATTGAAAAAATGTTCTATATTTTCGAAAATTATATGCCCTGCAGTTATCTGTGGAGCAACTACACCAACGATCTTCTTTTTTTGTCTGATAAGAATTTCAGCTAATGCTGCAGCATGGCCTCCGCCACCAATAATTAAAAGAGGTTTATTTTTCATCGAGTAATTGACCAACTAAATAATCTTTAGTAGCTGGAGTACCTAATAGTTTCCAAAAATTAATTGGGGCAATACCATCCCCTGGCCGCTTTACTGAGATAAGCTGTTCAGACAAAATCTCACCTTGTTTAATTGTTTGTGCTGCAACTAAGCTTTTACGAGCGACTACTTTATTTTTTACTTCAGAAGGGCGTGGGCCCTTAATTCCATCACCTAGTATTTTTTCCACAATGCGAATGCTATCAACCATTTCTTTTAATTCGATAGGATCAAGAGATGCTTTGTGATCTGGGCCCGGTAATGCTTTATCAACAGTAAAGTGCTTTTCAATTAAAGTAGCTCCTTTGGCGACAGCCGCAATAGGTACCACTATACCGGCACTATGATCTGAGTACCCTACTTTTAACTTAAATGCACCTTTCATTGTGTTCATAGCATTTAAATTTATATCATTGAATGGAGCAGGGTATTCAGTTGTGCAATGTAAAAGCGTTACTTTGTCTTTTAATAATTGCTTGCCTTGTTCTGAAAAGTAAGCTGTTTGTAAGGCTTCATCTGTTGGGTTACCTTTGGGATTTAAATAACCAAAAGCAATTACCGATAATACTTGCTCGATTTCAGAAAGTGTCGCCATACCTGTTGATACAATTAGATCACAACCTGTTCTTGCGTGCTCAAGTACCAATGGCGCATTTGTTATCTCACCAGATGGTAACTTTAAACGTGTTATTCCTAAATCATCAACTAAAAACGATAGGCTCTCTGAATCAAATGCTGTAGATAAAAACTCAATGCCTAAATCATTACAATATTTAACTAACTTATGATGCGTTTCGTAGCTTAATTCTAATCGCTTTAGCATTGAGTACTGAGACTCTTTTTGGCCACTATTCGTGATCTGATACTCAGCCTGTTGTGCATCTTCAGTAACCAAATTTTTAGCTTTAAAAGTCTGAAATTTGACTATATCAGCCCCAGCTTGATGCGCTGCATCAACAAGAGAAAACGCTAAATCGTCACTGCCATTATGATTAACACCCGCTTCAGCAATAATTAATGTCATAGGATTTCTCATTTTAAGTCGTAAAAAGATTTGCTCGGCTCAAATTCTAAAGATTTAAGCATTTGAATTACTTGAGCGCTTGCATTACCAGCGCCATATGGATTTGTTATTGTTTCGCCAGGAGTTTTATAGCTTCCTGTAATAGCCGATTTTATCGCTGCTGAAATAGATTCTCTTGTCGCAGTGCAGTTAAGAACACTTTTAGCCGCTAAACGACCTTTTTGTCTTATACCTATATTAACTGTAGGCACATTGAACGCAGGAACTTCAATAATTCCGCTTGATGAGTTGCCTATAACAGCCGCAGCATTTTTTACAGTGCTGAGGTAGCGCTTTTGTCCCAATGAAGGTATTGCACAAACTCTAGTTGGATATTGTTTAGCGTAGTCTTCAAGTATTGGAATTATACGACGACCGCCATCATCGGCATTGGGATATGTTAGAATAACTTGATGATCTTTAAAATTATCTAATGATTCAAGTAATGCAACAAAGCTTTGCTCTGGAGGCTCTGCACCTAAAGTTACGGGGTGATAAGTAACAAGAAAGTAAGGCTGCTTCAAATTAAAGTTTAATGAGTTGCCAATTTCATTGACACTCATAAAGTCACTTCGTGCTAAATGATCAAGACCAATTGCACCAACATTTTTAACACGGGCAGGTACTTCACCTAGCTGTATAACACGTTGGCGATACTCCTCAGTAGACGTTCCATGTAAATAGCTAAGCTTGGTAATAGCATGGCGAATCGCATCATCATATGCGCCTTCAGTTATTTCTCCACCGTGCAGGTGTAAAATAGGTATACGTAATATCATCGCAGTTTGAGCAGCGGCGAGAGCTTCGAAGCGATCACCTAAAATAACAAGCGCATCTGGCTTTAATCGACTTAAAGCGTCAGCAAAACCTAGCACACCTAACCCCATACTTTTAGCTATGCCGACTGCGGTATCTGATGATAATAGAATTTCTATTTTCTCATCTATTGTAAAGCCATCTTGCTCTATTTGTTTATAAGTTTCACCAAACTCTGATGACAGATGCATACCTGAAACTAATAGCTGTAACGTAAGCTCTGGATCATTATAAATGTCTTTTATAAGCCAATATAGGAGCCCATATTCAGCACGCGTACCTGTAAAAACAGCTATTTTTTTTGTCATTATAACTCACCTAAACTTTCAAGTGGAGAGCTTGGTATATTAACTAAATGAGCTTCAATAAACTCTGAGTGAGTTAAATCACCACGTAGCGCATTTTTAAACATAGGTAATCTATGCATTAATTGCCATATTGGTCGAGTCATTACACCTTCAGCATTAGTTTGCTTTAGGAGCTTTTCTCGCTCAGAATGATTTGGGCAAATAATTGCATTTAACCAATAATTTGATTTTGCATAGCTAGGCTCTGTTACAAATTGAAAATCAGATCCTTTAAAAAAGTCTAAATATAAGTTCGCAAGGTGTCGTTTATTATCGACAAATACTTTAAGATTTTCCATTTGCGCACATCCAAGTGCCGCGTTTAAGTTAGGCATGCGATAGTTAAAACCCGCTTCATCATGAAAAAACTCATACGGATGAGGAGCCTTAGCAGTAGTTGTTATATGTTTTGTATGCTGCCCTGACTCTAAACTTTTACATAAAACCATACCACCACCACCTGTGGTAATAATCTTATTTCCATTAAAGCTAATAGCACCAAAATCACCTAACGTACCAGTATGCTTACCTTTATAAAAAGAACCTAGACTTTCTGCAGCATCTTCTACTAAAGCAATACGCCACTCATTACACACATTGATTAGTTCATCAAGCTCAACAGGGTGCCCAAATGTATGCATTGGTACAACAGCTTGAAAACGTTGCTTTGTTTTTTTATGTATAGGTCCTGACTCGGTTAGCACTGCATGCTGCTCTAAAAATGCAGACAGTGCTTTAGGGCATAATCCCAGGTTCAAAGGTGACACATCAACAAAGGCGGGCTCTGCCCCCATGTGATGCACTGCATTACAGGTTGCTACAAAAGTTAGAGCTTGAGTAATAACGATATCGTTACTTTTAACATCTGCCATATACAATGCTACATGTAATGCTGCGGTGCCATTTACAGTAGCAACTGCTTTTGGAGTTCCGGTGTAAATTTCAATATGTTTTTCAAAGTCATCTACAAACTTACCAACACTTGAAACAAACGTACTACTAATTGTTTCTGATACATACTCTTGTTCATTCCCTGAGAAAGTTGGCGCGTGTAGAGGAATAAACTCATTCGTTTGGTAAAGATCTTTTACAAATGAAACAAGCTGTTTAGTCATAATATATCTACCTAATTACATTTTACCATCAAGGTATTTGCCGGTTTCTTTATGCCCAAAATCAGGAATCATTTTAAAGAAAAGTGAGACAATTTCGTCTTTTGTCCAAGACTTATCAGCTTTCATTTGAGTAATTTTTTCTTCAAACTCAGCAAGTAATGCTTGGTCGAAAATAGCATCATTTTTGATAATGCCTAAATTTTCAAAGCGATCCATATCCAATGTTTCACTGTCAGTAAAAAATTCTTCAAAGTCTTTTTCACCAGTGGTGTCACTTTCAGTAAATAAACAAGGCCACTTACCTTGAGTAGGTAATGTTTTTACTAGCTCGCGTGCTTCGTCTTCAGTTTTGCATAAGAAAGGTTCATAACCACGATCTTGAAGGTATTTAACAGCAATGTCTGCAAAGGTGATTAGATGCAAAGCTTCACTTAACTTTGGAAAAAAAATATCTCTATTTTCACCAAAAATACATGACATTAAACATAGCTCACCAGATTCTTGAGGTGTAACAAAGTAGCGCTTGATATCACTAGGTGCGACTATTGGTTGTTGTTTTTGTATGCGCTGATTAAAACCATGTAACAATGAGCCATCTGAAAAAGCCACGTTTGCAAATCGAGCGGTAGAAATAGCAATGTCTTCACTTTTACGCATTAAGAACATTTCCATTATACGCTTTGAAGCCCCCATCATATTAACTGGATTTGCTGCTTTATCTGTAGATACACAAAAGTATTTTTTAGCACCACAATCAATCGATTGCTGAATCGTTTTATCGGTATTAAAAACATTTACGTCAATCATACGCATTAAGGTAAATGGGTCTTTTTCACTACGAACATGCTTAAGCGCGGACAAATTCAATACATAGTCATATTTTCCGTCAGCTTTTATAAATGCATCATACTCAACTGAGCCAATATCAAGCGCGAACGTTTGAAACTCGCCCTCTATATAACCAAACGAACTACGAATATCACGCACCAACTCAACCATGTTATTTTCACTAATATCAACAACATGAAGTTTTCTAGGATTGCGTTTAAATATTTCTTTCGTGACAGCCTGTCCTATTGAACCTGCCCCCCCCAAAACTAGGAAAGTTGAGCTTGATACAGCTTTTTTAAGCTTTTCATTTGAGTCTTCAATATCATGGGAAAACAACTCTTCTGTGCGGCCTATTAGGGAAAGTAAATTGCTCACTCTGAATCCTTTGATTTATACATATTGTTTCAAAAACTATAAATTAATATATTAAAGTTACTTATTAATGGAGAATATGTTTGATTAAAAATGTGAATATTAAAAAGCCACTAGCGACTTAGCCACCTAGAGCTTCGATAATACATATTATTTTCTTAAAGCATGTTTTAATAATAAAAATAAAACGCTAAGCATTCCACCTAGAAAAACACCCAAAATAACAATTAACGCCCTCTTTGGTTTACTTTTTTCTTCAGATACTAGAGCTGGATCTATGGTCTTAAATACATATTCATCTCGCACATTTGCTAACATAATTGTTTTAGCTTGCTCTTCAATTAGTTTATATAAGATGGTTCGTATATCTGCAATGTGAGTTTTTTCTATTTGTTTAGTCAAAAAATCAGTGCTTCTATTAGCCTCTAAAACATCTCTTTCTTTCATTTCTTGGTTAATATCTTCAACTAACCATTTAGCCCACTGTTGAGCTATATAAGGTGATATATGTTCAATAGACAGAGTTACCATTCCTGTTTCTGAGTTTAAGGTTGCAGAAAAAATTTTACTAAACTCTTTATATGCTTCTTGCATTGAAGGTTTTGCTTTGTAAGGAGCTTCGACTTCTCGGAGCCACTTTCTTGATTCAAAGTTGTAAATTTCTTCATCATAGACAACTTTATTATTCATCAAGTCCCAGGATTTAATTGCCATCAACTCAGGTAAAATATTATGCTTTTGTATGAAGTCACTTGTAAATCGCCTCGAAACCAAGACCTCAAGTGCAAGCTGGCTTTTATTTGTATTTTGAGATGCTAAATTTACACCGGCTAAACTCGCTAAACCACCAAATTGCCCTGCTAGTGCTGATAGTCCACCACTTTGCTCAGACTCTGTAGGAGCTAACAATACTTCAGATGTGTATATGTTAGGTTTGTGTAAAGCATATACAATTGAAGCAACCCCGAAAAGAAATGTAACAAAAATAACAGTCCACTTCCCTTTCCATACGATAGAAAACAGTTCTCTCAAGCGTACCTCATTGTCAATTGAGTTAGCTTGAAAGAAGTTATTATCTTGATTATATGATTGTATATTTTTTGACATAAAACTTTAATATCCTAAAAGCATTGGCTGCAAATAACAGTGCTTAAATTACCTAACATATAAAAAATCAGTACATTAAAAATCAAAGACTACCAATCGCTGCAACTGCCACACCAAGCTGATAAAGAATCTGCGTTGCTGTGCTCCAAAGCGTTAGCTTGTCCATATGTCCTGCGTCCATTGGTATTACTATTGTATCGCCTGGTTCTAACTGATCAGCATTATTTGCTGCAAACCAGCCACCTGTGTTTGGTATTTTCACTGAACCATTAGCTTTAATAATGTAAATTCGATCTTCAGCCGCACGCTCTTTAAGGCCACCACTTAGCGCTATATAATCATCAACACTAACACCTGATTTATAAAGATGTGATGTTGAGTAATTAACTTCACCAATTACGCTGATTGAATCGCGCTTACTTGGTACATAAAGTGTATCACCATCTTGTAATACTAAGTTTTGTTGATTATTTACAATTAAAGGTAAATCAATTACTAAACGTCCTACGGCTTCTACACTTGCGAGGTCGTTTAACAGCTTGTTCATTTCTTCATAAGAAAGTGTGTTACTGCTTACAGAGTTTTGGAAGCTCTTAGAGGCGATGTCGCGGCGAAGCTCTGTAGATAAACGCGCTAACTGCTTTTCCTCTTGTTCTTTAATTGATGTACGGGTAAATACAGCTGCTTTTTGTTCTGCAAATTGTGAAAAACCACCCGCGCGATCAAGTAATTCAGTTAGCGTTTCACCGCGGCGTATAGTGTAAGTGCCTGGAAATTTAAGCTCACCTTTTAATTCTACTTTTACATTTTCTTGCCAATTTGGAATTGCAAAAACGTTGATGCTGTCTTTACTTTGTAATGTAATATTACTTTGAAGGTCGCCTTTCATGGCGCTTTCAAGGTCAAATCGTAAGTGTTCTATTTTAGAACCATCGCTGGCTACAATACGTGTAATTTCAGCTTGTTTTACGTAGGCAGACTCTAACAGGCCACCGGCTGCTGTTATTAAATCACTTACCTCACCACCAATCATTAGTGGATAAATACCGGGGAAAGTTACATTCCCGCTGATTTCAACTAATTGCATTGCTTGTTGCACTGATGCTTGCTGTTTAAATTTAGCAATAATTGGCGCTAACAAGTTATGGCGACTAAATAATGCATAATCCTCAGGTTTGAGTTCTTGCTCTTCTTCTTCTTTTGCTTTGCGTTTAGAAATTTCAGCAATTGTTAGTATTTTATTGTCTTCAAGAACAAGCTCTTCGTCTTCTTGATTAACACCAATATATTTTTCGAACTCTTTTTGCTCAAACTTGTGCCATTGCTCTGCTTTTTGTTGCTGCTCTTGTTGCTCTTGGCTAAGAGCCATATTTGCTAGAGCTGATTGCTCTGCTTCTTTTTCTTCAAAACGACTAAATACAACTATCTTGTCATTAGCTTTAAGTTGTAAGTTGTTTTCAGGATTTTTAATAATCGCTTGAGCAACGTCGAACTGATGTGCTTCTATATCGCCGTTTACATTTATTTCGCGGATTACGAGGCCGTAGCTTAAATCAGCTTGCGGTAGTAGGTCACCGCGTATAGATTTAAGTACATCTGAAATACGCTTGCCTTGGTACCATTGATAATTACCTGGGCGTGCTACTGCACCAATTAAGCTAATTGAATTTTGATATTGCGAGCTAACTGAATTAAAGCGAATACGGTCGCCATCTTGTGGGATATAGTTAATTTGTGGTTTTGAAAAATCGACCGAGAGTACTTCTTTACGATCGAAATTAAAGCGCTCTACAATTGCGCTTTTAGCGTATGCATTGGGTTTAAGGCCTCCGGCCATCGCTAATAACTGCTTAGCAGACTCGCCTTTTTTAAGTTCAAAAATAGCGGGACGTTTAACTGCACCTTCAACTGTTACTTGAGCGCCAACTGACGGTATAAATACTGCATCGCCCGGTTTTAATACGATGTCGTTGCTGCTATCGCCATTAATAAGTAAATCGTAAAGGTCAAAATTTGCTACAACCTTGCCTGCGCGTTTAACTTGAATATTACGAAGAGAAGCAATATCAGACACGCCACCGCTTACAAATAATGCGTGCGAAACGGTTGTTAATGATGAAACACTGTAGCTACCAGGCTTGTAAGCCTCTCCTAGCACTAAAATACGCATGCTACGAAGCTGACCAAGCGATACAAACGCTTTTACACCAATTACCTCTTGCTCTACTTTTACTTTTACTAATTCTTTAATTTCAGCAAAGGTCAAACCGGCCACTTCTACAGGGCTTAAATCTGGAATACTAATACGTCCTTCACGGTCAACTATAACTTCAAAACTGTCACTTTCTTTACCATAAAAGTTTATTTTTAATTGATCGCCAGGGCCCACAATATATGTATCTGGTACTGCGGCATTTTCGCTTGGCATAAATGTAGTTGGTTCACCTGCAAACAATTCGTAACCGTACGGCTTTAATTCGTCTGTTTTTGGTTTAAAGCGCTCTTCATCTGTAAGCTTTTCTTTTTCGGGTTCTGCGCGCTCACCAATACTATTTTGCTGCTGTGTATTATTTTGATTATTAGATTGGTTTGTACCAGTGATCGTTGCTATATCAACACCGTATTGTTTTGCGAGGGCTTCTTGTTGAGCTTTAGGTAACTTTTTAAATTGCTCAATTTGAGACGCTGTTGGCGTAAAAGCCAAAGTACTAAAACTACAAAGTAGAATAAAAGCACTAATAAATTGTGTAAAAACTTTCACGAGTAGGTATATCCCTAGGTCTACAACCAAAATTGGCCGCTATAATACCTTAATTTTAAGAAAATAAAAAAGGGACTTTCGTCCCTTTTGTCACTTTAGTGTCATTAACTTAACTACATTGGTTAAAAACTGTAAACCAACGTGAATGACGTTTCAGTGTCAGTGCTTTCTTTATCGTCAGCAACATCTGAGTTGTTAGTGACATTAAAAGCGACTTTCATTTGTAACGAGCCGTTTATTTTTGCAAGTAATGCAGTTTCAGAACGAGTTTTAGTGTTTGTATCACCGTACTCAACAGCAACTAATTGAGTAAAACGTGCATTCTCAGAAATTTGCCAGTTGTAATCTAACTTACCCAAGGCAATTACTTCGCCTTCAAATTCACCAGCAAGAGAGTTACCGTTGTCATCAACTTCAGTGCTGTCATCTGGGTATTCAAAGTATTTATAACCAGGACCAATTTCAGCACTTAGCCACATAGTTTTTTCGTTTAATAAACGTAAACCGTAACCTGCAGAAATTACTGACTCACTTCTATACGCTCCAAAATAATCTGAAACGTGTGAACCATAAATGAATAAATGAGAATGATCTTCATTTAATTTGTAATTACCTTGTGCAGAAATTGAATACTTCTCGTTAGTGCGCTGCTTGTTTTTGTCACCATTAGCATCTTCAACTTCATCTTCTTTGTAGATGCCGTCTAGCTTGTATTCGTTGTTCCAGTGTTCAAGGTTGTGCTGAACTTTAATGCCACCTTTAAGCGTGGTCGTTTCTGTATTACCACTTGTGACAATAGCACCTAATTCACTGGTAACTTCCCATGTTCTTTGTTCTGCGTCTGCAGCAAATGCGTTTGTTGCAGCAGAAGCCGCAACTAAAACTGATAAAAGCTTTAATTTCATTAAAAAATAACCTTTGTATAAATGTACATCTATTTTATTAAAGCATTACTTGTTAGAGCAAGCTAAACAGCTAAGTAATAATGTAAAAAATTTTCATGCAGCAAATACCGCATGAAAATTTTATGTTTAATAGCTCTTTAGCACTATAACAATTAAAGATAACTTTAATTAAATAACTATTTAAAATTAGTCTTGCTTGTGAAAGTGAACATCCATTTGTGGAAATGGGATAGTAATATCTGCATCATCTAATGCGATTTTAATATTTTCCATTAATGACCAGTAAGTAGGCCAATAATCAGCAGCGTTAACCCAAGGACGAACAATAAAGTTAACACTTGAATCGCCTAACTCATTTACAGATACATTGTAAGCTGGATCTTTAAGTATGCGTGTTTCTGCATCTAATACAGATTTTAATACTTCTTTTGCGTGACGTAAATCAGCATCGTAGCCAACACCAATAACTAAATCGATACGACGAGTAGACTCTCGTGAGAAGTTAGTAATAGCACCAGACATTATTTGAGAGTTTGGTACGATAATTACTTTATTATCTGGAGTACGTAGTTCAGTTGAGAATATTTCGATTTTTTTAACCGTACCCATTTTATTACCTGCTTCAACAAAGTCACCAGACTTAAATGGACGAAGTAAAATAATAAGTACGCCTGATGCGAAGTTAGATAATGAACCTTGCAATGCTAAACCAACAGCTAAGCCGGCAGCACCTAAAATAGCAATGAACGAAGTTGTTTCAATGCCAATTTGCGAAAGTGCCATTAAAATAGTTACAGCAAATACAAGTGTGTACACAATACTTGAAACAAATGAACCGACAGCTTTATCTACTTTCTTTTTAGCAAAACCTTTTTCAGTTAAGTTAGAACAAAACTTAGCAACACGACTACCAAGTAAAAAGATAACAAGCGCAACAACAGCTTGTATACCGTAGTGTAAAATTAGGCCTGAGTTATCGTTAAGCCAATTAAGTACTGAATCCATATTTACTCCAAATGTTTTTTATTAAGCGTTTTCGGGCATTATTATACATTAATTTACAATTTATTCTCATGAAATAATGAATTAATACTATTAAA
Source organism: Pseudoalteromonas sp. SR45-1 (assembly GCF_014163655.1). NCBI lineage: Bacteria > Pseudomonadati > Pseudomonadota > Gammaproteobacteria > Alteromonadales > Pseudoalteromonadaceae > Pseudoalteromonas > Pseudoalteromonas sp. SR45-1. Next base: position 49,834 of record NZ_JACJDR010000008.1, read on the forward strand.
TGCAAGTATATTCTATTTTTTAGAGGCATTTATGCGATAAAACATAGCCTACTTTGAAAAAATATTAACGACTAAATACTAATTATATTTGCCTGATTTAAATTATTTTAATTTATTTCACTTTTGGGCTTCACAACAATTATTATTTTATGTATTATGCGCGCCACACCAAACAAGGTGTGTCTAGTGGCGGTTGTAGCTCAGTTGGTAGAGCCCCGGATTGTGATTCCGGTTGTCGCGGGTTCAAGCCCCGTCAATCGCCCCACTTTTTTCCTAGTAAGCCTTCATATTTATACCCTATCTTTACTCTGTAATATAAACTCTAATACCTCCTAATATATTAACCTTGCAACACAATTATTAATACTCTAGTTAAACCCACTAATTTACAAATCTCGCGCTGCGATTAAATCATCCCTAGATAAAAAATTTCAATCCACAAAGATCAACACGCCCTAATTAGTAATAATATTTAATAAACAAGTATTTAATACCAATTCGCTTAATTAAGTGATCTATTTTGAGGATGGAAAAACATGTTGATAGCTTGGCAAAAAATTCGCTATTTAGTTGTTCTCGGCAATTGCTCCTGCATTGCTCTACCTTCTGCATCCATGCAGTCGTAAATGAGAATTTTTTAACACAGGTAGCGGCACGTTTAGCCCCGCAAAATGATTAAGTATTATCGCGGATTGGTATAACTCGTTACTTATCTACAATTAATTAACCAATGTGACTGTATTAACTATACTTAGCTACAAAAAGTGGTAGGTTTCTAATGTTGGCATCACTTTTTACTAAACATCAAACTTCTACTGGGATATAAAATTAAGCATGATTAAACAGGTTTTAGGAAATTTACTGTGTAGTTGTTTAGCTGTAATGAGCTTTAACTCATTGGCTCAAAGCAATGATGAATACAATAAGCTATTGATTGAGCTTCAAAAATTAGTTTCTGAAAAAAAATACACTCAGGCTTATCAAAAAAGTAATAGTGAATATCAGTACCTAGGCGAACCCGTATACGACTTTTTATTAGGGGTCAGTGCACTTAAAACAGGGCATGCGGCGCCAGCTGTATTTGCCTTTGAGCGCGTGGTTGAAAATAATCCTAGATGGTATGAAGCTCGCTTGTACTTAGTTCGTGCTTATTTAACAGTTAATAATTTACCTGCTGCCGATACTCAAGCTTTAATACTAATTAACTCACCTGACACACCTAATAATATAAAGTCTTCTGCACAGTCATTGCTAGAAACTGCTGCACTTAAGCAACAAGAGGCTGGACGCTCTTATAAACAAAATATTGAGCTTGCCCTTGGCGTAGATGGCAACGTAAACGCAGGTACTGCAGAAAATACGATTATAATTCCTAATATTGGTGAGTTTTTGTTATCGCCAGAAAGTAAAAGTACGCAGGACAACTATGCACGACTTAATTACAGAGGAAAGTACTCTCACCCTATTGATCAAAAAAGCTTAATCACTTTAAGTATTGATACCGGGTGGTACAAGTTTGAAGAACTCAGTCAATACGATCGTATAAATGCGCACATTAATGCCGCCTATCAATATAAACAAAATGACATAAGTTGGTTTGCACGAGTTGCTACCACTCCGTTGATGCTTAATGGCGAACTTTATCGTACTGAATCAGCTTTAACGGCCGGAGCTAATTTTACGCTAAATAAACAAGTTAATTTATTTAGCTCTTTGACTGCGGGTGTTTTAAACAATAGATTTGATGAAAAGCTCGATAACTCATTTTATGCGATGAATGCAGGTGCTAGCTATGCAGCTAAGAATTGGTTTCAAAGCTTAAGCATTAACGCTAAAAGCGAGGAAGCGGACATTACTGAAGGTGAATTTAATAGCCGTAATATTACGAGCTTGTACTACCAAGTGAATACTCAGTTGGCTCAACATTGGCAGTTGTTATCTCTTGCTGGATACCAATGGATTAATTATAAAGATGATCACCCTTTATTTTTACAAGAACGTGCCGATAACCTCTTTATGTTCTCAACTTCTGTTCGCTACTTAGTTAATCGCGATTTAGCCATACAGTTGGCTGCCAACTATCAAGATAAATCCAGTAATATTTCTTTATTCGAATATGACCGTTTAGATATAAATTTAAGCGCTTCTTACTCATTTTAATTTAAGGTATTTATGAAACATTTACTCCCTGTAATTACCACTTTACTTTGTGTAAGTTTTTATACACAAGCAAACGACCCTGCTGGTAAAACTATTTTAGCACGAGGCTCTGTACTCGCGGTTGATGGAAGCAATGAACAACAACGACAGTTGCAGCGCAGAGATACTGTTTTTGGCGTAGATCGCATTACGACTGGAGAGAAAAGCAAAGCGCAATTTTCGATGTTGGATGGTGGCTTAATAGCCTTAAAAGAAAACTCAGTATTAAATATTGCTAACTACGAATTTAATGACAATACCCAACAAGGCTCTGCTTCTATTGAGTTACTTAAAGGCGGTTTGCGCTCTATTTCCGGCGTAATTAAAAAAAATGGCGGCTCTTATAGTGTAAAAACTCCCGTAGGCTCTATTGGTATACGCGGAACGCATTTTGAAGTTCAACTGGTTAAAGGCGATGTATTTTTAGCGGTATGGGATGGCGCAATAGATTTAACGTTAGAAAATAATAACGTGGTTTCTTTGGGTGATAACGAAGCATTTTCGTTTGCACAAATTACAGCCACTGGTGAAGTCTTTAAAACAACACGTGCGGCACGTGTGTTTGATCAAAATATAGTAGCAATTGATCCTAAAGGCGACAACGAAGAAGAAACTGAACAAGCATCGGTAACTGAAGTTGAAGTAAATACTTTTGAAGCAGATACAGGTGTTATGGATATATATTCTGAACAACAATTTCAAACTGTTAGCAGCGCATCTTTAGTCGATCAAATAGCTCAGCGCCAAGGTGTATTTAACTATGAGGCATCAAGCTTTAATGTAAATTCGAGTGTGGGTGCTGTTACTGACTTTGCTATGACTATGGCAGTTGATTTTGATAATGGCACCGTGCCTGATGGCGAAATTAGTTTTAATGACGCCGGTGGAAATTGGTATGCAGCTTACAGCGGCTTAATAAATTTAAGCGAACTTGAGCTGGCCGTTACATTTGCATCCCATGGTAACAATAAAGCCGAGGGCGATGTTGATGCAATATTTTTGAATGACTTAGACAACATTACTGGCAACTTTAATCTTAACGAAATAAATAATCCTGATGTAAATGCTAGCGGTTCTTTTAAATTAGAACCATAAACACATTGGATACAAAGCTTTTATTGTGGAGTATTTAAAATGACAGCAAAAAATATATTTTTGCTTGGTTCTATGGTGTTTTTGTTAAGTGCCTGTGGAGGCTCAGAAGAAAGCCCCACTCAAGAGGCAATACAATCACCTACGGCTGAAGTAATACCGCCAACGGTGACTAGCTATATAAATTTGGCTGGTGTTATAGCGAGTAATCAAACCAAGAGTACAAAAGTTTTAGGTGCTGTCACTTCAAGTAGAGGAGTTGTTGGAGCAAGTTTAGCAAATACTCGCGCTAATATTGTTTTTCCACAAACAAACGACACCGTACAAGGTAATGTTTCTTTTTTACTTGAAGCTTCGGATACTGATGGCATTGCTGAAGTTAATTTAGTGCTCCCTAGTGTTAATAAAAGCATATCACTGTGTTCTTCTGATTGTGGTGTTGGCTACGAAAAGTCAATTATAGGCCTCAGCCCTGCGCTTTATGGCGTAACTCCAGGGGAAATACGTCTTGAAATATGGATAACTGACACTTTAAATAATCAAGCACTTGCTGATGCAATCACTTTTAACTGGCAACCATATCAAATTGAAGGTGTTACAGCACAACGAGACGAAGATAATATTAATCTTTCGTGGCAAGCCAACCCCGAACTTAATCGTTACAACGTTTATGTTGCAACTCAAGCTGGAGTCTCATCTACTAATATTAATGAATTAGAGAATGGGCAACAATTTTTAAGTATTCAAGATACTGCATTAAGCATTACCGAGTCACTTACAGATAAAAGTTACCAAGTACTTATTACCGGTGTTGATGGCAGTGGTGAAAGTGGTTTTGCTAATATAATAAACATAGCACCAGTGGGTGGAGAGCTTGCATTTGCACCAGAGGCAAATGTCGATCAGTTTCAGATAAATGAAGATCAAACTCTGCAAGGTAACGTTCTAACGAATGATACGAATCAATACAGTGGTGATTTACGTGTAAATGCAGATGCATTAATTCTACCGCAGCATGGCACTCTTAATATAAATGAAAAAGGGGATTTTACTTATATCCCTATTGCAAACTTTAATGGTGAAGATGCCTTTAGCTATCAAGTTGCTAACGAGCTAGGTATGACAGATACCGCAGTTGTAGAGATAACCATTTTAGCTGTTAACGACGCTCCTATTGCGCTTGATAATACTTACAGCATTACAAACAATGGAACCTTAGTTGTCCTATCGCCAGGCTTACTCATAAACGATAGCGATATAGACTTAGATGACTTAACTGTTGATACAACGCCGGTTAGCGAACCAACAAGAGGACAATTAACCCTTTTTGATAATGGTGGCTTTGAATACCAAGGCGAGCAAAATATGCAAGGCCAAGACAGCTTTCAGTATAGAGTTGTTGATGCACAAGGTGCTCAGGCTATTGCAAATGTAACAATTGTAAGTTCAAACACTAACGTAGCCCCTGTAACAAAAAAAGATAGCTATAGTTTAAGCGAAGATGAAACACTTGTGGTTACAGCTGCCAATGGTGTGCTTAGTAACGATACTGACCCAAATAATGACAGTTTTTCAGTTGATGAAACGTTTATGGTGGCACCCACACATGGCCAACTATTATTAGCAACTGATGGCAGCTTTAGTTATGTGCCGGATGCTAATTTTAATGGTGTTGATCAATTTCAATACCAAGCTATAGACTCATTAGGTGCAACCTCTTCAGCCACAGTAACTTTAGTAATAAACAGCGAACCCGATAACCCTGTTGCACAAAATGATGCCTATCAATTTAGCAAAAATAAACTATTTGAAGTAACAGTACAAAATGGCTTGTTAATTAACGACTTTAATATTGAGGCTGGCGATTTATCAGTTAATACCACGGCAATTAATACAACTAAAAATGGGGAACTTACATTAAATGCTGATGGCTCGTTTACCTATCAGCCAGACTTAGGTTTTATTGGTGTAGATAGCTTTACCTATTCAATTTCAAATGAGCAAGGTTTAACTGCAACAGCTCAAGTAACCTTAAGTGAAAGCGGCGTTAATACTTTTCCAGAAGCCAATGACGATCAATATACGTTAGACGAAGACAGCTCTGCATCTTTATTAGATGTGCTAGCTAACGACACTGATGCAGATGGCGATACAATTACTATTTCTAATATAGAAAATACTGCTGGTGAAGCGACTATTGTCGCCGGAAAAATACAGTTTACTCCACCAGCAAATTTTTCAGGTGAGATAGTACTAACTTACACCATTACTGATGGTTATAGCACTGGTAATGAAGGTATAAACGACAGAACAGCAAGTGTGACGATTACCATTACACCTGTTAATGATGCCCCTACTGCAAATGCTGATTCAGTAACGATGAACGAAGATGCTCCTGCGTTATTAGTTAACGTATTAGCTAACGACTCCGACATTGATGGCGATACTCTTGTGATAACAGCTGCTACTGCAGATATAGGTTCTGCATCTGTTGTTGATAATAAAATCCAATATACGCCTACTGCTAATACAAATGGAACAGCAATTATTAACTACACAATAAATGATGGGAACGGCGGTACTGCAACTACTAACTTAACAATTACTATTACTCCCGTAAACGATGCTCCAATAGCAAACGCAGACTCAGCTACAATAGATGAAGATGCAGCGCCAATACTAATAAATGTATTAGCAAATGACTCAGACGTGGATGGCGACAGCCTTGCCATAAGCGCAGCATCAGCTGATATTGGCTCTGTATCAGTGGTTGGCAATCAAATTCAATATACACCGGCAGCCGACGACAACGGCTTAGCAACAGTTACTTATACTGTAAGCGATAGCAACGGCGGCGCCAGTACAGCAACGTTAACTATCACTATTACTCCCGTAAACGATGCTCCAATTGTAAACGCAGACTCAGCTACAATAGATGAAGATGCAGCGCCAATACTAATAAACGTATTGGTAAATGACTCTGACGCGGATGGCAACAGCCTTACCATAAGCGCAGCATCAGCTAATATTGGCTCTGTATCAGTGCTTAGCAATCAAATTCAATACACACCGGAAGCCGACGACAACGGCTTAGCAACAGTTACTTATACTGTAAGTGATAGCAACGGCGGTGCCAGTACAACAACGTTAACTATCACTATTATACCTGTAAATGATGCTCCAATAGCAAATGCTGACACGGCAACGATGGATGAAGATGCAGCACCGCTACTCATTGATGTGTTGATTAATGATTTAGACGCTGATAGTGATAGCCTAAGCATAACAGCAGCGTCAGCCGATAGCGGTTCAGTATCCGTTATTGATAACAAACTACAGTACACACCGGCTGTAAATACCAACGGTATTGTTGTTGTCAGTTATACTGTTGATGATGGGAATAACGCTACAGATACTGGTAGTTTGTCAATTACGATTGCTCCTATTAACGATGCTCCAGTTGCGTCAAACCAAGGTTTTAATATTAGCGAAAACGCAACCGATGGCGACACTATTGGGACTGTTAGTGCCTCAGACATTGAGAACCAAAATTTAAGTTACACCATACTCAGTGGTGCCCCCATATTCGAAATAAATAATGATTCTGGCTTATTAACTGTAAAAGGTGAAAGCCCGTTTGATTTTGAAACAACTCCTCAGTACATATTGAGCCTAGCTATTACTGACGACGGTACGCCTAACGAAACAACTCCTATTAATATAATAATTGATGTCACTGATGATGCGGAGCCTCTAGTTCCTGTTGAAGATGAAACATTTGGTCGCCCTATAACAGGTGAACTTGAGCTTTCTGGAGTTTTTTCAAGCGGTGAATTTAATGACAGTATTGAGCTAAATAATAACCTTTACTTTGTAGGTTTTAGTAATAACAGCGACAAAGATATTGTTATTGCATCGTATACAACGAGTGGTGTGATAAATACAGCATTTAATGGTGATGGCGTTAAAGTATTAGATTTAGAAAATGATGAACAAGCAACAGCTATCATCTCTGATGGTACAAGCCTCTTTGTTGCTTACACTAGTTTTGATGGCACAAATACCGAAGCATGTTTGTTGAAAATGAATACCGCTGGCGTATTAAGTAATAACTCTGGAGATAATAATTCAGGTATTCACTGTACCGCATTAGCAAGCACCCTCGTGATTAATGACCTTGAATTTAGCGACAATAAAATTCAGGCTGTTGGTAAGTCATTTAATGGTAACGACAGCGATAGCTTATGGATAAAATACGATATATCTACGCTCGCTTATGAAGCCGGAAGCCCTAAAATTGTCGATGTGAGCGGCGCTAGTAGAGATGACGAAGCGTTTGCTATTAAAAACTTTAATAGCTCTGATCTTATGGTTGTTGGCAGTGTCACAAGTGCAACTGGCGATAAAGACATACTTATACGTTATTTAATTTCTGATGGTGAAAACAATGGAAGTTTTAATGGTAGCGCAGCATTATCGCTCGACTTGTCCAAGAATAATAAAGATGACGAACTATTTGCAATTGGCGGCGCTAAAAACACCGACTTTACAGCTTTTGTAGGTGGTTACATAACTCGTAATAGTGGTGAAAAAGAAGCCGTGGTTTTGGCTATTGATAAAACGGGTACTCTTATAACGAGTTTTGGTGATGCAGGTACTGCTATTTACGATATTGATGGTAATGGCGGAAGTGGAAATGGTGGGGCGGATATAACCGGCATAAAATACGAACCTATAAAAAATGAAATTATTTTGTCAGGCACAACTGGGATTTCAGCTACTGAAAAGTTATTTTCTGCTCGAATTCTAACTGCTGATGGTTCACTTGATAGTGCTTATGGCACATCTGGAATTAATATTATTTCGGGTATTAATGGCAAACAATTTGCAAAAGCAGCAACTATAGATGCGAATGATACAGTATGGGTATCGGGTGTTATTGACGACTCAACCACTAAACCATTTGTTGCAGCAATTGACGAGCAAGCCACATTATTCAGTAACTTTGCAGACGTTGGTTATCTTGCTTTTGATACTATAAGCGCAGAATCTGACGATCAATCAATGCACGTTTTACAACTGAGCAATGGCCCTCATGCCGGTAAGTATATTCTTGCATCAACGGCTAAATCGAACTCAATTACTAAGTTAGTATTAACACGCTTTACGAGTACGGGTGCTATAGATACTAGCTTTAGCGAAAGTGGTCATAAAGAAATTGCCATAGATTTGAGCGTACCTAATATAGCGTTGGTTGAACACAATAGCGGCAGCTTATTAATTGCGGGATCTAAAAGCAAAACTGACGGTGAAGAGGGCTTTATAGCTAAAGTTGATCAAAATGGTGATTTAGATACCTCATTCGCCAGTGATGGTATTTACTCTACTTCTATTTCAGGTGCTGAAAAGCTTAACTTAACTGATTTAGCACTACATGATGGCAACGTTGTAGCAGTTGGCTCTGTAGTTATAGCCGATACTCCTAGTTCGTTTATCATGATGCTAGATTCTGACGGTACACTTGACGATGACTTTGGTAGCAATGGAAAAGTTATAGGAACACCTTTTGAATATTATGAAAGTGTTTTTATCAGTGATGATAGTATTTTTATTGGTGGTAAATCTGTATCAGGTGCCAGTTCAGAATTAATCGCATTAAAGCTCGACTCTGACGGTGAGCAAGCCTACAAATACATAGGTGAAACAACCACTGATACCGAGAATAAAATGGTAAAAGTTTTAGTCGACGAATCAAATAAATTATATTTAATTGCAAACGTTGTAGATACGCCTAATAAAGCCAGTATTACGCGATTACTCGCATCCGGAGTAATTGATGACAGCTACCCTTTAGGCCAATATATATTAGCTTCAACGGGAGATACCGAAGTAAAAAATGCCGTTTTTGATACCAACAACAATATTGTTTTAGTTGGTATGAGCAACAATAAAGGAATGTTAGCGCGCATTTTAACTGACGGTACTTTAGATAATACGTTTGGAGCCAGTGGTGCCGGATTTTATGAAGCCAGCCAATGTGTCAGTACGCATGTGTTTACTTCAATCATTCTGCAAAATGATACCCAAGTTGTTGTAAGTACCACCTGTAATGACACTAACTCTAACAATGTTAGTATTTCTAAATTCAATTTTGAAGCAGATGGAGCTTAGCCTTAAATTATGAAAGTTGAATTTTTTGGTGTTAGAGGCTCGATGCCTTCAGCTGGAAGTAATACACACATTTTTGGGGGAAATACCTCATGTGTGTACATTGAACAAAACAACGGTAAAGATCTTATTTTAGACTCTGGTACCGGTATTGTAGAACTCGGTACACGTTTACTAGAAACACAAAGTCCTATCAATATTTTGCTAACGCACAATCATTGGGATCATATTCAAGGGTTTCCTTTTTTTAAACCTATCTACCAGCCCAACCGCAATATAACCATTGTAGCTGGCAACGTTGATGATAAAAAAAGCCAAGATGCCATATTAAAGCAAATGAGTGGTTCGTACTTTCCTGTGTGTTATCAGGATTTACCTGCCAATATTACGCTTAATACTGATTTATCGTCTCAAAAGCAATTTACACTTAACGGTTTTTTGGTTTCGACTGCTCCACTGAATCACCCTGGTGGCGGTACTGCTTATTGCATTAAAGCAGATGAAAAAAAGATAGCTTACGTTACCGACAATGAGCTAAACCCACCAGACAAGCTAAACACAAGTATTTGCGAATGGAGTAATTTTATTGAAGGCGCTGATTTACTAATTCACGATGCTCAATTTATAGATGCAGACTTGCCTCTTAAGCATGGTTGGGGTCATAGCACCATAGATCAGGTTGCTGAGCTTGCTATAAAAGCGAGTATTAAAAATGTGATTATTATTAGCCACGATCCATCAAGAACCGATGAACAGTTGTTGGCTATAGAAAAATATTTACACACGCAGTACGCTCAACAGGTAAAAATAGAATGCGGCCGAGAAGGACGAGTTTTTGATTTTTAGTCTATCAAGGAGCGTTACTCATTAGCTTCTTAAAACCCATTACCTCAAAGCACTTTTTTATTGGCGCTGTTATTACGTTAATAATTGCATCAATAGAGTTATTTTCAACTGGGTCGCTTGCAAAGTTAGTTAACCGTGTAGAAGGTATAATATACGACTCTCGATTATTACTGACGCTTTCAGAGACGCCTAGGCGCATAGATGAAACCGTTGTAATAATTGATATCGATGAAAAGAGCATGCAAGAACAAGGACGCTTTCCTTGGAGTCGCTCAAAATTAGCAGACCTTGTTACAAAGCTTAGTGATGCAGGTGTTATTGTTATTGCATTCGATATATTTTTTTCTGAACAGGAAGAAAACCCTGTTACAAAAATTATGTCTGAAATTCCTGATTTATCAAAAAAGTACACCATCCCCTTTGCTGAAATTACTAAACAAGTCGATGCAGACACAAAACTAGCAAGCGCATTATCTAAAAATGATACTGTTCTTGGTTTTTTACTAATTGATGAACAACTGACTAATCAAAACTTGCCAGCTAAAAACAGTGTTGTATGGGCAAGCGAAGAGCACACTAATTCACAAATAAACCAGTTTCCTGGTGCTATTGTAAATATTCCACAGTTACAAAATGCTGCAACGGGCACCGGCTTTATTAATGCACATATTGACGAAGATGGCTTTATACGTAAAGCAGCTCTTATAAATCGAGTTGGCGATAAGCTTTATCCTTCTTTAGCACTTGAAGTTGCTCGACTTTATACCCTTGCTGAAAACATAGAAACCCGTTCCAATAGGTTAGATGGTATAACCTTATTCGAAGGTATAAAGTTTCAAGATAAGTGGATTCAAACTGATGAGTATGGGCAAATATTAATTCCTTACAAAGGGCGTGCGCATAGCTTCCCCTATTATTCGGCTACCGATATTTTGACCAAAAAAATTGGTTTAGATGAATTAGAAGGCACAGTAGCCTTTATTGGTACTTCCGCCGTAGGGCTTGCTGATTTAAGATCAACACCTGTTGGTTTGCAATACCCGGGTGTGGAGGTTCATGCCAATATATTTGAAGGGTTAATGCACCCAGAGCTACTGCCATCTAAACCTAATTGGTCACAGGGAGCAAGCTTACTCATCATTGCATTGACGGGTTGCGTACTGTCGTTTTTTAGCCACGCTAAGAGCGCACGTTTTATTATTGTTTTGTCTCTTACAGTCACAAGTGTCGTTATATTTTTAAACGTTTATTTATGGTCAGTACAAAAAATTAGTTTACCTTTATTAATGCCTCTTTTACTTATCATTATATTAGCCGGTTATTACATCATTGTAGGCTCTATCGCTGAAATGAAACACAGCCGAAAAATAAAATCTATGTTTGACCAATATGTTCCTCCTGAGCGAATAAACCAAATGATACTTCAAGGTAAAAGTTTATCTCAAAAAAGTGAGCGAAAAAATATGACGGTGTTGTTTGCCGACATTCGTAGTTTCACTTCACTATCAGAAAGTATGTCGCCTCATCAGTTAAGTGAATATTTAAACGAATATCTTACAGCTATTACCAAAATCATATTTGATCATCACGGAACTATTGATAAGTACGTAGGCGATATGGTGATGGCATTTTGGAATGCCCCACTGAAAGATGAAAACCACGCTCGCCATGGTGTTGAAGCCGCAATGTCTATGATCAACGGGTTAACGAAAATAAATCAGTTATTTGCAGAAAACAACCAGCCTGCAATAAAAATAGGTATCGGTTTAAGTACTGGCGACATGAATGTAGGTGATATGGGTTCGGTTTACCGTAAAGCCTATACAGTTCTTGGTGATACTGTTAATTTAGGTGCTAGAGTAGAAAGCTTGACCAAATTTTATGGCGTAGCTATTCTTGTTACAGAAGAGACAATGAAAAAATGCCCTCATATTTCATTTCGTTTAATAGATAAAGTGCAAGTTGTTGGTAAAACAGCCGCTGTACAGTTGTTTGAACCTATAAACTTTACAGATAAGCTCGATGAAGAGCAGTTAAATGAAGTTAAAAAGTCGCAGCAGGCCATGACGCTTTTTTATAATAAAAACTGGCCACAAGCACTTAGCTTATTTAAAGAACTACGCAGTACAACCGTATTTAGCCCCAACATTTATGCCATTTTTATTGAACGTATTAAGGGCACTGATTTGCAAACACTAGCTAAGGATTGGAATGGTGCCTTCAAACATACTCAAAAGTAGTAAACATATGCGACAGCACATTAAAGACAAAACAAATCTTCAGCACTTTATCGATATTAGCATTAGACTAACAACCGAAAAAAACTCGTCTAAGTTACTTGATGAAATACTGCAAGTTGTAATGTCGATAGCACATTCTGATGCTGGCAGCATTTACTCTATTACCCCAAACAAACAACTCAAGTTTGAAACGGTAATAAACAAGTCATTAAATCTTTATTTAGGTGGCACGTTAGGTGGTCCTGTTGATTTTCCTAATATAGATCTTTTTATTGATGGCAAACCAAATGACACTGCTATTGTTGCGCATTCTGTTAATACAGGGGAAGTGATTAACATTCCTGACGTGTATGATGCCTTGCCTTTTGATATGAGCGCTGCACGCAAAATGGATGCACGCACGGGTTATCGTTCTGAGTCCATGCTAACAATTCCTTTAAAAGATCATGAAGATGACATTATTGGCGTAATCCAGCTTATAAATGTAAAAGATGCGCAAAATAAAAACATTCCTTTTAGTGAAGAGCTCGTCACTCTAATTCGATCTTTTGCCTCTTTAGGCGCTATTTCGCTAACTAACTCAACACTAATTAAGGGAATGGAAGATCTCTTTTCGACCTTTGCTGAAACAATTGCGATGGCAATAGATGAAAAGTCTCCTCATACCGGTGGCCATTGTAAACGAGTGCCAGCACTCACGTTAATGCTAGCTGATGCCGTTAATGATATAAATAAAGGTCCTTTGGCTTCATTTTCGATGACTGAAGCTGACCGACATGAGCTTGATATAGCTGGCTGGTTACATGACTGTGGGAAAATAGCGACCCCCGATCACATCATGGAAAAGTCGACAAAACTAGAAACTATTTTTGATCGAATAAAATATGTAGATGCTAAATTTGAAATAATTAGCCGAGATTTAAAAATAGCGTATCAGCAAAAGATCATCTGTGCGATGAAGCTGCAAAAACCTATCGAAGTTCAACAATTTGAACGCCTACTTGATACCGAGCTTAAACAGTTGGCATTAGACCGTGCATTATTACAGCGTGTTAATGTAGGGGGCGAGTTTTTAGGTGATGCAGAACTTGAGCACATTGAACGCATTGCAAACAAATACCAACTCGTTATTAATGATATTAATACACCATTGCTCTCAGCTGATGAAGTTGAAAACTTAACAATACGAAGAGGCACGCTAACCGAAGCCGAACGTGAAGTAATGAAGCGTCATATGGATGTAACTAAAAATATTTTAGATGCCCTGCCGTTTCCTAAACACTTAAGCAATGTTACTGAATATGCTTTAGGTCATCATGAAAAACTTGATGGTACTGGTTACCCAAGAGGTTTAACCAAAGAGCAAATGTCGGTGCCTGCAAGGTTAATGGCTATTACGGATATTTTTGAAGCGCTATCTGCAGTAGACAGACCCTACAAAAAAGCAAAACCGGTCAGTGAGTGTTTATTTATTTTAGGGTCAATGGTTGCTAAAAACCATCTTGATGGTGATATTTTTGCTATTTTTATTGAGTCAGAGGTTTATAAAAATTATATCAACGAGTATGCAGATCCAGAGCAGTTAGATGAGATAGATTTTGATAATTTACCCGGTTACACACCTATAAGTTAGCACCTATAAGCCATGCATTTATTCAAAATGCGCTTATTACAGTCTATAACTATTGAAACAAAAAAATGCCACCATACGGTGGCATTTACACACGGGGTTATTTCTACTTATAGAAATCCTTTTACTTTTTATTTGTTTTTTTATGTTGTTTTATTAACAAAAAATATGGCTCCAAAGGTAGCATTTAGTGCTCTGTGTAGCAACAGTAAAAGATAAAGTTCATATATCTGCCATATTAACGTCATAAAAAAGCGCGAAGTAAATTCGCGCTCATAAACTTAACGGGCGTTATATTTTAATACACACGTACTTTTCTTCTAAGTACTCATCAAGCCCTTGATGACCGCCTTCTCGGCCTAAACCAGATTGCTTAACACCACCAAATGGCGCTACTGGGTTTGATATAACACCTTCGTTTACACCTACCATACCAAATTCAAGCCCTTCACTAATTCGGTAGACTTGCTTAATGTTTTGACTGTAAAAGTAGGCTGCTAGGCCAAATGGTACATCGTTAGCAAGTGCAAGCACTTCACTTTCTTCATCAAAAGGAATAACCGTCAATACTGGACCAAATACCTCTTCGTGGTAAATATCCATTTTTGTGGTGACATTGTTTACTATTAATGGATTTTGAAAGCTGCCACCTAAGTCACTGTTATCGCCAATCAGCGTCGCGCCCTTATCGAGTGCGTCTTGTACTAACTGTTGCACTTTCTCTTTGGCTTTAGGGTAAATGAGTGGACCAATATCAACATCGTCTTCAAAACCATTTGCCACTTTTAACGCTGCAACCTTAGGCGTGATTTTTGAAAGTACTTTGTCGAGAATATTACGTTGTATAAAAATACGGTTTGCAGCAACACATGCCTGCCCACTATTTCTAAATTTAGCCGCCATTAGCCCTTCAACAGCTTCATCTAAGTCGGCATTATCAAAAATAATAAAAGGTGCATTACCGCCAAGCTCCATCGAGGTGCGTTTAATTGTGTCTGCACATTGCGATAGCAACTGCTTACCTACACCAGTAGAGCCGGTAAATGTAAACTTACGCACGATTTCTGAGTCAGTCAGCATTTTACCTACTATTTTGGCATCTTGAGAAACCAGTACATTAAATGCACCTTTAACAAAACCAGCTTGATCGGCCAAATAAGCAAGTGCGATAGCGCATAGTGGCGTATGTTCAGAAGGTTTAAGTATAAAGCTACAGCCCGCAGCGTAGGCTGGCGCTACTTTACGAGTAACCATAGCAATAGGAAAGTTCCACGGCGTTATACCAGCTACAACACCGACAGGCTGCTTAAAGCTAGTTAAACGATGCGAGTCATCTGTTGGCGGAATTACATCTCCGTAACTACGTTTGGCTTCTTCTGCAAACCATTTGATAAAACCTGCACCGTAATCAATCTCACCAAGAGATTCTTTGAGTGGCTTGCCTTGCTCTTTGGTCATTAGCTCTGCAAGTGTTTGCTTGTGTTTTATTACTAGCTCATACCAGCGCATCAAGGTTTCGCTTCGCTCAGTGGCATTTGTCGTTTTTAACTTAACAAAAGCCCCTTGAGCTGCGTTTATTGCGCTATTTACACCCTGCTCGTCAATATCACTTACTTCAACAATACTTTTTTCGGTAGCGGGATCGTTAACGCTAAAGCGCGTATCAGTTTTATAAAATTCGCCGTTAATAAATGAGTCTGAGAAAATAAGATTACTCAAAATAAACCTCCAAAATTACGTTTTAAGGTGTTAGCTTTTAATGCGTGACATAGAGCCAAGGCTAACATTTTAGGATCTTTGCTCACGTGAGAAGCGCAGCTTCTATATTTATAACCTAGAGTTAAAACACATAACGCCAGCAAGCTTTGCTTGCCTACAAAATAACTTACGAGCTTTGCTCGTCACGCCTACAATTCACAAACAAAAAAGCCGCTGTATCAAACAGCGGCTTTTAATATATACATCGTTAAAAACTAGTGCTCTTCATTAACGATATTGAGATTGTACTTAGGTATTTCAACCACTAGGTCTTCATCTCTTATAATTGCTTGGCAACCAAGGCGTGACTCAGGCTCTAAGCCCCATGCTTTATCTAGCATGTCGTCTTCTAGCTCATCACTTTCTTCAAGTGAGTCAAATCCTTCACGAATCACTAAGTGACACGTAGTACATGCACACGATTTTTCACAAGCATGCGCAATGCTAATACCATTTTTAAGCGCAGCGTCGAGTACCGTTTGACCTGTAGGAGCTTCAATTGCAGCGCCGTCAGGACATAATTCAGGATGTGGAAGAAAAACAATTTGTGGCATTCTAATCTCTCTTAAATGTTGTCTACTGACTGCCCTGTAAGGGCCTTTTTAATTGATGCATCCATTCTACGCGATGCAAAGTCGCTACTCGCATTATCGACTTTTTCGATAGCTGATTTAATTTCGCCAGGCTCTTGTGCATTTTCGCGCACTTTTACCAGTTCTGCAATTTCAGCGCGTAAGTTAGCTAGTTGCGTATCGTCAAGTAATGCACCATCGGCTTCAAGTGATGCATTAAGCGCTTCTATAACACGCAACGCTTCTACTTGTTGCTCTTTAAGCATACGCGCTTGCATGTCGCCTTTAGCGTTGCTCATTGATTCTTTTAGCATGTTAGCTACTTGGTCATCAGATAAACCAAACGAAGGCTTAACTTGAATCTCAGCTTGTACACCTGTTGATTTTTCCATAGCTGAAACACTTAATAAGCCATCAGCATCAACTTTAAAGGTTACACGAATATGCGCAGCGCCTGCCGCCATTGGTGGAATACCTTTTAAGCTAAACTTAGCAAGCGATCGACAATCATCAACAAGCTCACGCTCACCTTGCAGCACATGTAATGACATGGCTGTTTGACCGTCTTTAAACGTTGTAAATTCTTGTGCGCGTGCTACCGGAATCGTTGTATTACGCGGAATGATTTTTTCAACCAAACCACCCATAGTTTCAAGCCCAAGCGATAATGGTAATATATCAAGCAATAACATGTCAGAATCGGGCTTATTGCCAATTAACACGTCGGCTTGAAGCGCCGCACCTAAGGCTACAACACGATCAGGATCGATTGAAGTTAGCGGCTCTTTATCAAAAAAGCTTTGTACTTGGCTACGTACCAATGGCATACGGGTTGAACCGCCTACCATAATAACTTGCAGCACTTCTTCATTTTCAATGCCAGCATCTTTTACAGCACGACGACACGAGCGCAGCGTTTTTTTAATTAGTGGCATAGCCATTTCATCAAACGTTTCGCGCGTTACTTCAACGGTGTATTTTTGATCGTCAAACTCAAGGCCCACGTTTACTTTAGCGTATTGGCTTAATGCTTCTTTACACGCTTTTGCTTTATTGATAAATAAACGTAAAACTGAAGGTGATAATGCTGACACACCTGTTTGCTGCTTAAAGTAATCAACAAGGAGCGAATCAAAGTCATCGCCGCCGAGGCTAGAGTCGCCACCGGTTGCCATTACTTCAAACACACCTTGGTGTAATCTAAGTACTGATATATCAAACGTACCACCACCTAAATCGTAAACTGCAATAATACCTTCTTGACCTGAATCTAAACCATAAGCAACCGCTGCTGCTGTTGGCTCATTTAATAAACGTAGTACGTTAATACCAGCAAGCTCTGCGGCATCTTTAGTACTTTGGCGCTGCGCGTCATCAAAGTACGCTGGTACTGTAATTACAGCCCCTAAAATTTCTTGGTTGCCAAAACTTTGCTCAGCTCGTGCTTTTAATGCGGCTAAAATATGGCTTGATGCTTTAATTGGACTAATTTTACCTGCCGCAGTTTCTATTGCTAGCGCACCATTGTGCTCACAAAATTCATACGGTAGTTGGCCATAACTTTGCTCTATTTCAGCCTGAGTTTTACCTAAAAAACGCTTAACCGAAATAAGTGTGTTAGCAGGGTCTTGCGTTGCTGCTTGTGCAGCTTCTGCGCCAACAGTAATACCGCCTGCTTGATAACGAACAACCGACGGTAACATAGCCGCGCCAAGATCATCAGTTAACGTGCGGGCTTCGCCGCTTTGCACTGTTGCAACTAATGAATTAGTTGTACCAAGGTCAATACCAATTGCTAGTTTATGTTCGTGTGGTGCCGCGCTTTGCCCCGGCTCAGCAATTTGCAATAATGCCATAATGCTCTTTAAACTCGTGTTGCTCGCTTTGCAGCAAGTAATTAATCGTCAAATAAACTGTCTTCGATACGCTCTAGTTCTTCACGTAACTTATAAACAAACTTCAGTTTACGAATATTATCTGCGGCAAGTTGATATTGCTGCTCATCATTACTTGCTAATTGCTCAGCAAGTTGTGCACTGTATTGCGCGTTTAATTGCTTAATTTGTTTTTCAAAATTTGCAATGGCGGTATCAGGATCGCTAGCTGATGTTAGCTCTTCAAGTTCTTCGCGAAGTTCCATTTGCTGCATTAAAAACATTGGATCTTGCAAGGTTTGCTGCTCTGCACGAATATCAACGCCTAGCTCGCTCAACATATATTCAGCACGTTTTACTGGGTGCTTTAATGTTTGTAGCGCATCGTTAATTTCGGCAGTGCTTTGCACAGCCATTAACTTATCGCGGCTGCTCGCATTCGCGTGGCGATCGGGATGTACAGTACGCTGTAATTCCAAGTAGTGCTTGTTAACCGTTGCTAAATCAATATTGTAATCAACGGGGACTGCAAATAATTCAAAGTAACGCATAACTTCAACCAATAATATTCAGAAATAACAAAGCCCTACATTAACTGGCAGGGCTTATTTATACTACAAAGATATTTAAAGCTTAAACGGTAAAGCTTTCGCCACAACCACACTCATCTGCTTGATTCGGGTTATTAAATTTAAACCCTTCATTTAAGCCTTCTTTAGTGTAGTCGAGCTCTGTGCCATCGATGTAAACTAAGCTTTTAGCGTCAACAATTAATGTGACACCTTTAGCCGCAAAAGTTTCATCGTCTTCGTTTAAATCGTCAACAAACTCAAGTACATAAGCAAGACCTGAACAGCCCGTCGTTTTAATGCCAACGCGCAGGCCTAAACCTTTACCGCGGTTTGCTAAAAATGATTGTACGCGGTTTGCTGCCGCATCTGTCAATGTCACTGCCATGAGCTTCTCTTCTTACTTCGCTTGTTTGCTTTTGTAGTCTGCAATTGCTGCTTGAATTGCGTCTTCGGCTAAAATTGAACAGTGAATTTTCACTGGTGGCAACTCAAGCTCTGCACTGATATCAGTGTTTTTAATTGTCGCTGCTTCGTCTAGCGTTTTGCCTTTAACCCACTCTGTTACAAGTGAAGATGAAGCAATTGCGCTACCACAACCGTAGGTTTTGAATTTTGCATCTTCAATAACGCCAGTGGCAGATACTTTAATTTGCAGTTTCATTACGTCACCACATGCTGGTGCGCCTACCATACCCGTTGCCACTGACGGATCGTTCTTATCTAGAGTACCTACGTTACGTGGGTTTTCTACGTGGTCGATTACTTTATCACTATAAGCCATTATTCTATCCTCATTACCTGCTAGGGTATGTGCTCACACTATTAGTGGTGAGCCCATTCAACTGAATCTAAATCAATACCTTCTTGATGCATCTCCCAAAGTGGAGACATCTCACGTAGGCGACCGATAGAGTTTTTCATTAATTCGACGGTGTAATCAATCTCTTCTTCGGTAGTAAAGCGACCAATACTAAAACGAATTGAGCTATGTGCTAATTCGTCGTTACGGCCAAGTGCACGTAATACATAAGAAGGCTCTAAGCTTGCAGATGTACAGGCTGAACCTGACGATACTGCAATGTCTTTTACTGCCATAAGTAACGACTCACCTTCAACAAAGTTAAAGCTGATGTTTACAATACCCGGTACTGATTGGTCTTGTGTGCCGTTAAAGTATACTTCGTCCATATCAGCCATAATGCCGTCGATTAAACGATTACGTAAGGCGCTGATGTGTGCGTGATCTTTTTCGAAATCTTGCTTAGCAATTTTAAACGCAGTACCCATACCCACTAATTGGTGAGTTGCTAGTGTACCAGAGCGCATACCGCGTTCATGTCCGCCACCGTGCATTTGCGCTTCAAGGCGAGCACGTGGTTTACGACGAACGTAAAGTGCACCAACACCTTTAGGGCCATACACTTTATGTGCAGAGAACGACATAAAATCAACTTTAAGCTGTTGCACGTCGATTAATACTTTGCCCGCGCTTTGCGCTGCATCTACGTGGAACATAATTTTACGTTCGCGACACATTTCGCCAATAGTCGCGATATCTTGAATCACACCTAGCTCGTTATTAACGTGCATGATGCTTACAAGTACTGTGTCGTCACGCATTGTGTCGGCAAGTTTTTGTAAATCAAGTAGGCCGTTTTCTTCAACGTCCATGTAAGTTACTTCAAAACCTTGGCGCTCAAGCTCACGACATGTGTCGATTACAGCTTTATGCTCAGTTTTAGCGGTAATAACGTGCTTACCTTTTTTCTTGTAAAACTGTGCTGCACCTTTAATAGCAAGGTTATTTGATTCTGTTGCACCCGATGTGAAAACAATTTCACGTGGGTCTGCATTAATTAAATCAGCAATATCTGTACGCGCTTGGTCAACAGCTTCTTCTGCTTGCCAACCAAAACGGTGTGAGCGTGACGCAGGATTACCAAACTTACCGTCCATTGTCAGGCACTGCATCATTTCTTTAGCAACACGTTCATCAACAGGCGTGGTCGCTGCGTAATCTAAATAAATCGGTAACTTCATTTCTCTCTCCGCTGCAGGTCAACCTTAAAGTTGACAGCTTACTTGAATGTTTTCCAACTGCTTAATTGCATTATTGATACTGTTATCTTGGCGCGATGCTATTTCTTTCACATCTGATTTTTCCACCAATTCAGCAAGGGTAATATTATTCAAAAATTCTTCTATGCGTGCGCTTAAGTCTGACCACAAATTATGTGTTAAACAACGCATACCACTCTGACAGCCGGTATCGGCACCTTGGCAACGTGTTGCATCGACCGATTCGTCTACGGCGCTAATAATATCGCCAACAGAGATAACGCCCGCTTCACGCCCTAGTAAATAACCACCACCAGGTCCACGAACAGAACTTACTAGGCCATTTTTACGTAAACGAGCAAATAATTGTTCAAGGTAAGACAAAGAAATTTCTTGTCTTTGTGAAATATCAGCAAGGGCTACAGGACCTACACCTGTGTGTAGTGCAACATCCAGCATAGCTGTAACGGCATATCTGCCTTTTGATGTTAACTTCATAACGCCCCCTGCACAAAAGAGTGCAAATTTTAATTACCAGAGTAAATTAGTCAAGTATTATCACTTGATAAAAATTTGATTTATAAACTCTTACTTTTTAAATTGTAGAGTTAACAAACTTTCAATACTTGACCTCTTTGGTCAAGTATTACAGCCATTGTAATTACCTGAGTATTTTAGTCAAGTATTAGCTAGTTATTTACCCATTGGTTTTTATAACTAATAGCTATACCTAAGTTACTTAGGGATAGACTTATTAATTGAGGTGAGAATACCGCGTAAAATATTCATTTCGGCATCTTCAGGGTGAGCTCGGTTAAATAAACGACGTAATTTAGTCATAACTAAACCAGGGTGCTGTTTGATAATAAAGCCTGTTTTGAAAAGCGTCTCTTCAAGGTGCTCATAAAACAGCTCTGTTTGTTTTGAGCTTGGGTAAACAGCATCGTCTTCTTCAACCTTTTTAGGTTGTTGATTTAAAAACGCCATACGTGTTTCGTAACTAAGTGTTTGTACGGCCATAGCTAAATTAAGCGAGCTGTACTCTGGATTAGCAGGAATACATACGTGATAATTACAAAGCTGTAATTCTTCATTAGTTAAGCCGCTGTTTTCACGACCAAATACTAGCGCTACAGGACCATTTACAGCTTCAGCAACGAGTTTTTCACCACATTCACGTGGTTCAACCATTGGCCACGAAAGCGTACGAGAACGCGCACTTGTGCCAATTGTTAATGTACAGTCAGCGATAGCTTCTTCAACAGTACCTACAATAACTGCATTACCTAAAACATCAGTTGCGCCTGCAGCTAAAGCACTTGCTTGGCTGTCTATTTCACAAGCAGGATCAACTAAATAAAGTTTTGATAAACCCATGGTTTTCATGGCGCGAGCCGCCGAACCAATATTGCCCGAATGTGACGTGTTAACTAAAACAATGCGAATATCGTCTAAGATCATTACTGTGCTACTTTGCTATGCCAAAAAATTGCGCAAATTCTAACATGAAAATGTAATAAGATCCTAGATTCAAAAGGCTAGATCCTAAGATCCAAGCCAATATAACGACTCTTACATGGGTAAATTCTAGGGATATACCACCAATTTGTTTTGATGTTTAAACCATTGCCGCCTTTACATAAACATCAAAACGGTTCTTTTTAGTTTTAATTTGCATACTTGGGGTTTTTTCGTTTAAGAATGGGGCGTAATCGGGGCGTTTTACAACGACACGCTTACTGGCAAGTGGATAGGCAAAATCAAGTAGGTCGTCAGCGTCGTTGTCTGCACCAACTAGCTCTTGAAATACGCGCATTTCTTTTTTAACTAATGCTGATTTTTCGCGATGCGGAAACATGGGATCTAAATAAACAACATCGGGCATGCTTTCGCACTGAGAGAGCAAGGTATGGCTTGAGCCAAATATTAGGCTCATGTTTTCTTTCATCCACACACCAATTTCAATATCGCTATAAGCTCGCTTTAACCCATCGTATAAAAGGGCTGCAACAACCGGATGACGTTCATGTAATATAACTTTGCACCCTAGCGAGGCAAGTACAAAGCCGTCTCGCCCAAGGCCTGCGGTAGCATCAAGTACAACAGGCGTTGCACCTTTATTTAAGCCAACTGCTTTGGCAATAGCTTGCCCTTTACCACCGCCAAACTTGCGCCTATGGGCGGCAGCACCGGTTACAAAATCAACGTTAATTGCACCTAGTTTAGGCTCATCGGTTTTAAATAGGCTTAATCCTTTATCATCGTAATGTAAGCTAAAGCCACAGCAATTTTGCGCCCATTGGGCTAAACCAAAGCGTGTTTCTAATTCATTTAAATAAGGACGTAACTCTTTAAAAGCACACTGAATAACCACAATAAACTCCGACGATAAAATACGCCTGTAGTATATCAACCGCTTTACTTTAAAGCACTAAAATAGCTCTATATCACTGTGATGATTCGTATTGACCTTTGCGGCTTCCGCTTTAGTGCGTAAATTAGATATAAGTTCATTGCGGCTTTCGGCAACTTGTTTAAGCTGATATTTGATAAAGGCTAAATCGCTATTAGCCGATACAAATAACTGCATTGTTTGATCTAATTGAGATATATATAAAGTGAGATCGGCAGGATTTGCTTGTGTTTGTTGTAGCTTAATGGCGCAGTCAAGCTCATGTAGCTGCTCTATAAACACTTTAGTACTTTTGTTTTGCTCTATATTTTGTGTAGTTAACTGCTTAACAATATCTTGAAGGGCTGTACTTATTTGAGCTGCCTGCTCATAACTGCTTTCGCTTCTTTCCATGGTAATAACCTTCTCGTTGGTTACTTCTAATATATGCGGGAACAGATCTTTATAGCGCCCGTACAAAGCATCGTTATCAACTGGCATATTTTTTATTAAAAGGGATACTTTGGGGTAATTAATTATAGTACTACTACCAATATCAACAAATCGTTGAGCTTGTCTGTGTTGCTCCAGCAGCTCTTGCTCTAACGGGCAAACACCACTTTGCTGGCTGTAAAAAACACCTGTTCCTTGATACCAAAACACAACCACAACATCTAAATTTAAAGGAGCAAAAAAGGCAAAAAAGTGTTCACTCAACGATTGAAAGTTATTAGCGTGATAGCTTTGTCCAACGTAGCGCATTATACGGCCCATATCGCCCGACTCTGTCATCGCTATTTCCGCTGTTTTATTCGCTTTTGCTATATCCAATTTTAGCTTTGCACATTGCTGTCGATATTCGTAAAGCACTTTTATACGCGCTATTAACTCTTCTGCGTTAAAGGGCTTAGTGATGTAATCAGATGCGCCAACACTATAACCTTTTACCCGATCGCTTAACTCTATTTTAGATGAGAGAAACATAACGGGAATATCTTGAGTGCTTTCACTGTGCTTTATCGCTTTACATACGTCATAGCCTGACATACCTGGCATTTCAATATCGAGTAAAATAATATCAGGGTTATATTTATTGGTTAGCCTTAATCCTTCATCGCCATCTTTTGCATGAATTATTTTACAAAACCCTGCTAAAGACTCTTCAATTATATGATGAACATATTTGTCGTCATCAATTGCTAATACCAACTTTGCCATGCCTTAATCCATTTTAATAGGTGTGCTAAAAGCATAGTACGACAGGATGAAATTACTAAAAATTATTAGATAATAATTTACAAATAATAAAAAAGCGCCATTTAGGCGCTTTAATTTAGTTTGTGCTAAATATTAGTTTTTAAGCTGCAATACCGCTGTGGCGTAGTAACGCGTCAACATTAGGCTCACGACCACGGAACTTTTTAAATAATTCCATTGGCTCTTCACTGCCGCCTTTTTCTAAAATATTTTGCATGAAGGCTTGACCGGTTTGCGGGTTAAAAATACCTTCTTCTTCAAATTTAGAATAAGCATCAGCAGAGAGTACTTCAGCCCATTTATACGAGTAATAACCAGCGCTGTAACCGCCTGCAAAAATGTGGCTAAAGCCATGCT
This sequence comes from Pseudoalteromonas sp. SR45-1, assembly GCF_014163655.1. Lineage (NCBI taxonomy): Bacteria > Pseudomonadati > Pseudomonadota > Gammaproteobacteria > Alteromonadales > Pseudoalteromonadaceae > Pseudoalteromonas > Pseudoalteromonas sp. SR45-1. The sequence continues at coordinate 74,849 of NZ_JACJDR010000008.1, forward strand.
GAAAACGGTTAAACTCAGGAGGCTTAACGACCGAGGTACGGCTGCGTACGTCATCAAGTACTGCTTGAATTTGACACTCTTCACCCGCTTTATAATCATTGTGGATTTTAAAGTCGAATAACGAGAACTCAATTTGACGCAGCATTTGCATGCCTGAGTTGTAGTTTTTAGCCGCTAGTAGCTTATCAAGTAGCTCTTTAGGTAACGGCTCGCCCGTTTCATAATGACCTGAAATAAAGCTCAGTGCTTCTTCTTCATAACACCAGTTTTCTAAAAACTGACTAGGAAGCTCTACCGCATCCCACGCCACGCCATTAATACCCGCAACAGGGGCTGCATCAACTTGTGTAAGCATATGGTGAATACCATGACCAAACTCGTGGAATAAGGTTGTCACTTCGTCATGAGTAAACAATGCAGGTTTATCGCCAACCGCTTTATTAAAATTACACACTAAATAAGCCACTGGAGTTTGTAGTTCGCCGTTAGCACGTACTTTACGGCCCATACAGTCGTCCATCCACGCCCCACCGCGTTTACGGTCGCGTGCATATAAATCGAGATAAAAACGTCCGCGTAGGGTGTTGCTGCTATCTACAATTTCAAAAAAGCGTACATCTTTGTGATAAGTATCAAAATCAGTAACTTCTTTTACGCTAATACCAAATAAGCGGTTAACGGTTTCGAATAAGCCACTTAATACTTTATTTGCAGGGAAGTAAGGACGTAGTACTTCATCTGAAATAGCGTATTTTTCTTGCTTAAGTTTTTCGCTGTAGTAACCAAAATCCCATGCCTGTAATTCAGAAATACCATGTTTTTGCTCAGCATAGGCTTTTAACTCTGCCACTTCTTGTTCTGCTTGTGGTTTTGATTTAGCCGCTAGGTCTTCTAAAAACGAGAATACTTGCGCCGGTGTTTCGGCCATTTTAGTTGCCAATGACTTTTCAGCGTAGCTGTTAAATCCTAGTAACTGTGCAAGTTCATGGCGAAGCGCAAGCTCCTCACTCATGATCTCGGAGTTATCAAATTCACCAGCGTTAGGGCCTTGATCTGATGCGCGCGTAGAAAACGCGGTGTAAGTTTCTCTGCGAAGTTCGCGGTTATCTGCATAGGTCATAATTGGTAAATACGACGGGAAATCAAGGGTAAATACCCAACCGTCTAACTCTTTACTTTTTGCAGTATCAGCTGCAAGCGCTAAAGCAGATTCTGGCAAGCCAGCTAAGTCGCTTTCATCAGTAATATGTTTGTGCCAAGCAAGTGTGGCATCCATTACGTTGTTGCCAAATTTTGAGGCAAGTTCTGATAAACGCGCGCTAATTTCGCCGTAGCGTTTTTGCTGCTTTGGCGCTAATGCAATACCCGATAATTTAAAGTCACGAAGCGCATTAGTAATTGTTTTTTGCTGTGCTGTAGTCAGCGTTTTAAATTCGTCGCTGTTATAAAGCGTATTATACGCGTTGTATAATCCTTGATGCTGACCTACAAATGTTGAATATTCAGATATTAACGGTAAGCACTGCTCGTAAGCTTCACGTAATTCGTCGTTATTCATTACTGAATTTAAATGCGATACAGGGGAGAACATGCGCGATAATTTATCGTCGGCTTCTTCAAGGGGTAATACTAAGTCATCCCACGTGTACGAACCTTTCGCTAGCACGTCATCAATGGCTTTACGACAAAGCTCAATACCGTCTTTTAGTGCTGGTACTACGTACTCAGGCTTTATTTTTGAAAATGGTGGTAAGCCTTCAAGGCCAATTAGTGGGTTGCTCATAAATACTCTCTTTGCGTTAATGCATTACGTTTTAAATTGGGTCTAAAAGTAAAAAAACAACTCAGCCGCTTTTAAGTTGTTTAATTTTAATAAGGTTGCTCTAAAGCAAAACACAAATAACCCATTAATGAGTCGGCCACTTTATAACGTTCTAGTACCGTATCAACTAGGTTATTACTGCATATTTGCTTTTGAGTAAGTGGGCTAATGGCTATAAAGTCTTTTCGTTTGAGCTCATCTATTAAGGGATGATCTTTTTCAAAACCTCTTGGTGGGCGTTTTAGCGACTCTCCTGACATTTCAAATATAGATTTAAATTGCTCATCATAAATTGCTTTTTTATAGCTATTTGGGTTTTCATCTATGCAGGTTCTAATGGCATTAAGCGCCTTTGATTCTGGTCGCCAAATACCAGCACCTACAAAACATTCGTCATTTGCTAAGTGAAAATAAAAACCAGGGGCGTGTACGTCTTTTCCCATAAAATGGCGAAATTGAATTCCTACATTAATTTTATATGGGGTTTTATCTTTACTAAAACGCGCGTCTTTATGGATTCTCATTAAACTACCGCCGACTTTTTTATCTGATGCGACAAAATGGCTAGAAACCTCAGCAAGTGGTGCTTGCATTTGCCTAATGAAATCTAAAGCGGGCTCTCTTACGTATTCCTCATACTGTGATTTATGGTCATTAAACCAGTCTCTATTATTGTTTTGATCAAGCTGAGCAAGAAATTCGAATGTTTTTTTACTAAACATAGGTCACCTAAACACTCTTTATTTTTAAAACTTAATGTTATGCTAATGCGCATAAAACTCAACGCCTAAGGACATAAAATGACACAACACTTTGATTATATTGCAATCGGTGGTGGCAGTGGTGGTATTGCCTCTGCAAATAGAGCGGCAATGCGCGGCGCTAAAGTAGCACTTATAGAAGCAAAACACATGGGCGGCACGTGTGTAAACGTGGGCTGTGTACCTAAAAAAGTAATGTGGCACGGTGCTCAGGTTGCTGAAGCAATTAATTTATATGCCCCTGATTACGGCTTTAATGTTGAAGTTAAAGGCTTTGATTGGAGCAAGTTAGTAGAAAGCCGTGAAGCCTATATAGGCCGAATTCATAAAGGTTATGACAGTGGCCTTGCTAGCAATGGCGTTACCGTAATCAAAGGCTTTGCTAAATTTGTAGATAATAAAACAGTTGAAGTAAACGGCGAGCACTACACAGCCGATCATATATTAATTGCAGTAGGCGGCCGCCCAAGTATTCCGCATATTGAAGGTGCTGAACACGGTATCGATTCAAATGGCTTTTTTGAACTAAAAGAGCAACCTAAGCGCGTTGCAGTTATTGGCGCAGGCTACATAGCCGTCGAGCTTGCTGGTGTATTACATGGTTTAGGTACTGAAACACATTTATTTGTTCGTAAGCATTCTCCACTTCGTAACTTTGACCCATACATAGTTGAAACACTTGTTGATGTTATGGCTGCTGAAGGCCCTACTCTTCATACAGAATCTGTACCTCATAAATTAGTTAAAGAAAATGATGGCTCTGTAACGCTACATTTAGATAATGGCAAAACTCATAACGTTGACCAAGTAATTTGGGCCATTGGCCGCCAGCCAACAACAGATGCAATTAATGTAGCTGCTGCCGGCGTAGAAGTTAACAGCGATGGTTTTGTTAAAGTTGATGAGTTTCAAAATACCACAGCTAAAAACGTTTATGCTGTTGGTGATATTATCGAAAACGGTATTGAACTTACGCCTGTAGCAGTTAAAGCAGGGCGTACTTTATCAGAACGCTTATTTAATAAAGAACTACCTGATGATTTAAAAATGGATTACAGCCTAGTTCCTACTGTTGTATTTAGTCACCCACCAATTGGTACTATTGGCCTTACTGAACAAGAAGCTATTTCTCAATACGGCGAAGAAAACGTTAAGATTTACCAATCTGGTTTTACAGCTATGTACACAGCGGTAACTAAACATCGCCAACCTTGTAAAATGAAGCTTGTATGTGCCGGCCCAGACGAAAAAGTAGTTGGCCTACATGGTATTGGTTTTGCGGTTGATGAAATGATTCAAGGTTTTGCAGTTGCCATGAAAATGGGCGCTACTAAAGCTGATTTTGATGCCGTTGTTGCGATTCACCCAACAGGTTCTGAAGAGTTTGTTACTATGCGCTAGGCGCTAAACTCTAAGCGCTCAATTATAAAAAGCCCTTGTTAAGTAATTAGTAAGGGCTTTTTAATGCTTGTTATATTTTGCACAATAAACCACTTAAAACGTCACATTACAAACATCCATTCAACATTAAAAAAACAACTAAGCCATTATTTTAACAGCAAAAATTTTAGACCCATAAAAAGATTAAAAGTTTAAATTTTGTTTTGGCTTTAAAGCATTTTAACGATTAGAATCCCGCGCATTTATAGTTTCTCTTGGTTATTTATGTTTTTACTGCGATCTTTTATTTATTTATTATGCCTAGCGGGTGTTGCTCATTTAATTCAAATTGAAGGGTTTGAATTAAAACAGGATGCACTTTACAGTGAAGAAACTCTTACCGAACATATGCAAGATGTTTTAACTTTTTTAAGTTGTATTTTATTTTTTTATGCTTCGCAAATTAACTTTCAACTCAAAATACCGGCTGTATTACTAGCTGCGTTATCGGCAATGATGTTTGTGAGAGAGTTTGATACCTACCTCGACTTATACTTTTTTGATGGCGCTTGGCAAAGTATCGTCTATTCAATTTTAGCTGGCGTGTTTGTTTATTTAATAACAAACAGAGGAAGTATTTTTAACGCTTTAAAAGCCTATAGCCTCACTCCTAGTTATGGAATTTGCTTATCAGGCATGGTTACTTTACTCGCATTTTCGCGAATGATGGGCAAAGGCGCATTTTGGCATTCAGTAATGGGTGATGACTATGTACGTGCGGTAAAAAACATTGTTGAAGAAGGTATAGAAACGCTTGGCTATACTTTGATTTTTATTTCAGCCATTGAGCTTGTACTCATATGCCGAAAAAGAATGGCTAAAAATCACAAGCATTGCACTGATCAAGTAACTCAATAACATAGCTACATTTTTTATTGGTTACTTTTTTTACACTAAATTTGCTAATTGGTTTAATAAATCAATATACTGAGCCTGTTTTTATCAACTCACATTTAATTGGATACCATGACTAAAGATATATTGCTGCATCCGTTTCTTCTTTCAATTGTAATGATCACAATTGCATTTGTACTAAAAGTGCTTGTTGATAAGCTTGCTAAAAGTCGCGCAGAAAAAAAAGAAAAAGACATCCGTTACATCGCACACAATATTAAGCACTTTATTAATTTTGTAATGATGATATCGCTGCTATTTGTGTGGTCTACTGAAATTCAAAACTTTGCACTTTCTATTGCTGCTTTTGCCGTGGCGATTGTACTTGCAACGCGTGAGTTTATTCAGTGTGTAATAGGCTTTTTTTACCTCGTAACAACTCGCCCGTTTAGAGTGGGTGATTGGATACAAGTTGGTGATTACTTTGGTGAAGTAGCTGAAACGGATTGGATAAAAACAACCATGCATGAAATTGATATATATACTTATCAATTTTCTAGAAAAACCATATACATACCTAATAATAAGCTGATTACCAGCTCTATTAAAAACTTAAACTTTGTAAAACGCTTTGTTACACATCATTTTATTATTGTCCGAAGAGAGAGCTTTAACCCGTACCCTATTCACGACACACTCACTGAGCAAGCTAAACTGTACTGCGAAGAGTTTCAAGAAGTAGCAAGCCGTTATAATTCGATGATTGAGCGTAAACTTGATGCAAAAATATCTGGCCCAGAGCCGGTAATTCACTTTGGTACAACCGATTTAGGTGAATTTAAAGCAAGCTTTACCTTGTTTTGCCCGACAGAAAAAGCGCTTGAGATAGAGCACAAATTAACAGAGTGCTTTTTTGCGTTATGGTACAAAGAGGCTGAAAAAAATAAAGAAGGTGAAGGAGAGGCATAAACCTCGCCTACACAAAGTAAAAATACAAATCGTAGGTGCGAATTTATTTCGCGCTCTATTTCTAAGTCTGTATTTAAAAAGCGAGGTATAAAACCTCACCTACAATAAACATCAAGCATGTAGGTACGAATTCACTTCGCGCTTGAGTAATATTTAAGCTGTACCACCGACCGTTAACTGATCAATCTTAAGGCTTGGTTGGCCTACGCCTACCGGTACGCTTTGACCATCTTTACCACAAACACCAACACCTTTATCAAGTGCTAAGTCGTTACCAACCATAGATATTTGCTGCATTACTTCTGGTCCATTACCAATAAGCGTTGCGCCTTTAATTGGTTGGGTAATTTTACCATTTTCGATTAAATACGCTTCTGATGCACTAAATACAAACTTACCTGAGGTTATATCAACTTGTCCGCCGCCAAAGTTAGGCGCGAATACCCCTTTTTTAACTGAGCTGATAATATCGGCTTGGCTGTGCTCACCACCTAACATGTAGGTGTTAGTCATGCGAGGCATTGGTAAATGCGCATAAGACTCACGACGTGCGTTACCGGTAGGATTTACACCCATTAAACGCGCGTTTAGCTTATCTTGCATATAGCCTTTTAAAATACCGTTTTCGATAAGTACGTTGTAAGCGGCTGGTGTGCCTTCATCATCAACATTAAGTGACCCACGGCGATCGGCCATGGTGCCATCATCAACAACAGTACACAGCTCAGATGCTACTTTTTGGCCTACTTTACCACTAAACGCAGACGCGCCTTTGCGGTTAAAGTCGCCTTCAAGTCCATGCCCTACTGCTTCGTGTAAAAGCACGCCAGGCCAACCATTACCAAGTACAACTTCCATCGTGCCTGCAGGTGCATCAATAGCTTCAAGGTTTACTTTAGCTTGGCGTACAGCTTCTTCAGCAAATTCCATCCAACGTGGTTTACCATCAACAAGCTCTTTAAAGTAACCATAATCTAAACGTGCACCACCACCTGCGCCACCGCGTTCACGGCGACCATTTTTTTCAAGCAGTACTGAGCAGTTTAAGCGAATAAGCGGGCGAATATCGGTGGCAAACGTACCATCACTTGCTGCGATTAATACTTCTTCGTATACCGCTGACATTGAGCTAATTACTTGCTCTGCATCGGGTGCTAGTTCACGAATATAGTTTTCAAGTTCGCGTAATAAACTCACCTTGTCGGTATCGCTCATACTCGAAATTGGCTGATGCGGTGCAAACTGCTCTTTAGCTTTAACATCACTAAATACTTTAATCGCTCTATCTTCGCCAGCATCTGCGATGCTACGAGCCGCTGTAGCCGCCTTATTAAGTGCTTCAAGATTTATTGCATCAGAGTAAGAAAAACCTGTTTTTTCGCCGCTTACAGCACGTACACCAACGCCACGTTCAACGTTATAAGAGCCTTCTTTAACTAAGCCGTCTTCAAGCACCCATGATTCGTGGTGGCTTGATTGAAAATATAAATCGGCGTAATCCACTTTATGCTGATGTATGTAAGCGAGCGTTTTTTCGAGCTCTTCTCTATTTAGCTGGCTGTCTTGTAGTAAATGCTGTTCAACCGAATTCATAATAAATGCTCTCTAAATCGTTGATGAGACTGCACGGGCATATCTCGTCTAATTTTTTGTAACTGGTCTAAATCTGCGTTGCAGCTTATAAAACCGGTGCCTGTTGGCAATTCACTCAGGGTATTGCCCCAAGGCGAAATAATAATACTGTGGCCATATGTTTGTCGGCCATTTTCATGTGTACCGTACTGAGCTGCTGCAACTACATAACATTGTGTTTCTATTGCGCGAGCTGCTAATAGCGGTTGCCAATGCGCTTGCCCTGTAGGGACTGTAAATGCACTGGGTACTAAAATAATATTGGCGCCTTGGCGTACTAGTTCGTTAAATAAGCCACTAAAGCGCAGATCATAACATACTGTTAAGCCAATTTTACCAAAGGGAGAATCAACAACCACTACATCGCTTCCAGCTTGGGTAAAATCTGACTCTCGATAGCTACCTGTTTTATCATCAACGGTTACATCAAATAAATGTATTTTGTTATACGTTGCAACCAGCTCGCCTTGATTATTATATAAGTGCGATGCTGCGTAATACTTATGTTCGTTAAATGGCTCAGGCATTGTGCCTGCATTTAACCAAATATTATGGTGTTGGCACAATTCACTAAGTTGTAATTTGTATTGCTCAACTTGCTTAGCAACACGTAACGTATCGTTACCAGTTTTACTAAACACTAAAAAAGCCTCAGGCAAGCAAACAAGTAATGGTCTTGTTGCTGGCAGGGTTTTAAGTGCGCGCTTTAAGCTTGTTATGTTGTCATCAGGGCTTAGCCCTGAACACATTTGTAGGGCAACTATTGTGGGTGTGCTTATGCTTGCTGTTTTGTTCATTGCGTTACTGTTACTTGTGCATCTTTAAGTTTTAAATCGACTGATGCTTGTGGCTGATTTTGCGCAGCTTGAGGTAGTGTAACTTCACGACTTTTTCTGTCGAGTTCTTGAACAATAGGATCGTTCATTTTACCCGTTACTTTAAAATTGATCTCTGAGATGACGCGCGCAGAATGAATAACTTTATCAAGTGCTAAAGCAGCAAGCCCTGTTACTGGATTAACCATCCACGCAACTATAACCGGAATGCTTGAGGTTACTTGTGGCGCTACAGCAAGGTCGTAATCTATATCTAGCGTATTTAAGTTTGCGTAGCCTTTAATAGTTAAATCGGCAGGCACACCATCCATTTTAGTATCTTTAGTGTAAGCGATACCGTTTTCTAACTGCATAGAGCCTTGCATGCTGTTATAAAAAAAGCCCTTTGAAAATACATCTCTAAAATCAAGTTTCAGTTTGCGTACGAGTGAATCAAGGCTCAACAGCGAAAATACGCGTGCACCACCATCACTTATTTCAGTTAAGTGACCTTCCCCTAAATCCCAAGTAACCTCACCACTTAAAGTTTTCACATCAAAATCATAAGGTGCTGCTTGCCAAGTAAGATCATAATTTAGATCAGCTTTAGAGTCCTTAATTGCAGAGGTAATATCAAACTCGCCAAACAATGCGCCTATATCATCACTTTTAAGCTCACCACTTAGCGTTGTTAAACCATTTTGCCACTGCCCTTTAGTGCGCAGTACATGATCTCCTTTATCGATTACAAGTTCTGATATCGATAAGCGCTCGCCATCACCTAATAATGACGCACTCACTTTATCAAGCTGATAGCGATCAATTTTGCAGTCACTACATTCAAACTCAATGGCAGGTATTTTAGTAAGCCAGCTCAAGTCTTCCTCAGGAAGTACATCTGTTATTTCAATTAATTGCTCGCTAGGCTGTGCAAAATTAAGCCTTAAGTAATCGGCATTAATTCGTATAGGCTGGCTAGGTTGTGATGTAGGAATAAAAACCCCAGCTCTAAGTTCTTTAGCATTTAGCTTTAGGTATAAATCGTCTTTTGATGGTGCTAAACGCATTTCAAAATCATTAAAGATGATGTTACTCGCATCAAGCATACCTATATTTGCGACCACCTCATTAAGCGGTGGCATAATCCCTTTTGATTTTTTATCTGGGTTTGCTTTACCTGCTTTAATTATTTGATCAATCAGATCAAACCAAGGTACTAATTCACTCTGCTCAAGATTTATATTTACGCTTAAGTCTTTTTGGTTTAATCCTAAATCCTGTTTTCCGAGCACAAAATGGACATTACTAAACTGTGATTTTCCATTTTCTAAAATAGCATTAAAGTAAAACTGTTGATTAGCGTTTGCTGTAATGAGATTAGAAATATCATCACCTTGAACTACTGCATCAAGTGCCCACGCTTGTTCGCTATTTTTATTATAAGGTGCAGGTAGATTACTTGTTAAACCAAATAGCTCCGAAGTAACTTGGGCGCGGTAATTAAAACCTTGTTCTTCAAAATTAAGTACTAAGCCAATATCAACATCGCTCTGCCCGCTTAAATAATTTTTTAATATACCTTGTCCACTGTCAATTAGTGTATCGGCGTCAATTTTGGCGTTTATATCTATGTTTGCTTGGTAATTTTTAGCATCACTTTTACTGCTGTAATTAATATTTAGCGGCATACCCAACCACTTCGCAGTCGCATTTTTAAGTGTAATATTGTCGTTTTTAAAATTAAGCTCGCCAGTTAAGTTTTTAAGCTCAATGCCTGGCGTTGCTATAAATACTGGCAAGTCATTTAAATTAACTTTGCCGCTAACACTGGCTCCGCCTTTAAACTTAGAGCCTACTAAAAGCTCAATACTGGCATCGGCTTCGCCTTTGCCCTGTACAACTTTAAAAATTTCAGCAAGAGGTTTGGCAATAGGTGTCGCTGCAAAAAAGTCATGTAACTTTTCCATCTCTGCTTTTTTATCAATTTGCACAATAAGTTCATCAGCATTCATTAAATCTGCAATGCTCACCTGTACACTATTACCAATATCTAAATTAACCAACTTGCCTTGCTGGCTATATATGTCCATCCGCTCATTAGCAAAATGTAGCTGTACATTAGCATTAGTGACCGCTGGCCAATCAGAGTCAAACTCATAGGTTGCATTGTCTATTTGTGCTAATACATCAAACTGACCACTACCATCAGTAAATGGAAAACCAGACAAAGGCCCTGCAAATAAGACCTGTGCTTTAGATACTTCTCCGCCTTTAATTGCACCATTTAAATAGCTAACAAGTTCAGGGCTCATCGCTTTTAATGGGAAGTAATGATCTGCAATATTGGCATCTGGAGCGAACGCTTCTGCGTAAAGATCTAATCGAGGATCATCTGTTAGGCTAATTTGTAATTCTGCAGCAAGAGTAACTTCATCATTATCAAACCAGATATTGTCACTACTTATATGCCAGCCATCATCTCGCTTAGCTAAATCTAGCTCAACATTTAGCTGATTATAATTTATGTCGTTACTAAAGCTTTCGCCTGTGACTAATGTGCCACTTTCGCCAAATAAATTTATTCGACCAGTACTTTGGGTAAGTAAACCATTTACTCTAAGCCCTTGCGCTGCTGGTACCGATCTTAATTCTTGCCAGCCAATATTGTTAGCCTCAAACCATAATTGCCATTGCTGTGCATTAGAAAAACTTAAATAAGCTTGATCTATTTGCCCACTAGGTTGGCGTTCTAAAAATGGTTCAAGTGCATTAAAATTACTTAGCCCGGCTAGATTACTCAGTAATTCAAAATCAACTTGATGCAGCCACACTTTATTTTGCAGCCCTAGTTGGGCTTCAAACTCTAAACTTGGCCATGCTTTATCGTTACTATTAAATGTTAAACCGGTGCTTTTTAAGTGCCAGCTATTTTGTTCTGGATATAGATGGAATCCACCTTCACTCAAACTAACTTGGTGGCTTTGCTCTTCTCGCTGCCAGCGTACAAAGCTTGGTAACCACTGCATTTTCACATCGCTTACAAAACCTTTATCTAGTTTTAGCCATGCTTGTAAATTAATATCGCTATGCAGTTGCTGCTTTTGCGTATTTATATATTGCGCTAACCAGTTAGATACATCGACCTTATTAGCCTGCACATAGATGTCGCCCGCAACCTGCTCTAGAGTATCTCCGGTAAGTGCTATGCGCGCGTCAAAGTCTCCGACCGAAATACCCGGCAGTGCTAGGCTTCCACTACCAAGGTGCTGCTCATCTTCATTTTGCCAAACAATGTTTTGAAGAAGTAATTTACGTTCTTTACCATCTTCTAAAATAAAGTTAATACTGGAATTTTCTATTGCAAAATGACCCGTTTTACCCAAAAACAGTTCTTCAATTAGCTCTTTTTGCTCAAAAGAAACTTCGTCGTTATCACCGGTTTTAAATAAGTTGGTGATATTTACACTGGTATGAAAACCATTAATAACAAAATAATTAGATCTAAGTTGTAGTGCTTTTAAGCTTTCCCATAGATTTAGCTCTAAGCTGGTTTTAGCAATGGTGAGTGATATTGGCGCGGTTTCGTTATCTTTAAACGATAAATTTTCTAGCACTAATGCAGGACCACTGCCCTGCCAACTAGCTGATATTTCGCCAATAGATAAGCTTATTTCAAACTTTTCGTGTAAATAGCTTTCTATGTCACTTTTGTACTCGTTTGCATACGGGAGGGTATATTTTAAAATTGAAACAATAACGGCCAGTAATACCAAAATTATGGCGCAGGTCTGCCATAACTTTCTAAAACAAAAAAAACAGACCGCTTTTGCTTTCATTACATCATTACCACATCAAACTGTTCTTGGCTGTATAAGCTCTCGGTTTGAATATTGACTTGCTTACCAATAAATAGTTCAAGCTCAGCAAGGTTATGATACTCATCGTTTAGTAGGGCCTCACTTACAGCCGGCGCTGCATACACCATAAACTTGTCTGCTGCGTATGCTCGGTTAACACGCACTATTTCACGTAGTATTTCGTAGCAAACCGTTTCAACTGTTTTTTGTGAACCACGACCGGAGCATGCAGGGCATACATCACATAAAATATGCTCTAAACTTTCGCGTGTACGTTTACGCGTCATTTCAACAAGGCCAAGCGCTGAAAGCCCATTAATATTCGTTTTAGTGCGATCTTTTGCAAGGGCTGATTCAAGTGAATGAAGCACCCGCCTTTTATGATCCTCACTTACCATATCGATAAAGTCGATAATGATAATACCGCCTAAGTTACGCAGCCTAAGCTGGCGAGCAATTGCAGAGGTTGCTTCTACGTTGGTATTAAAAATGGTTTCTTCTAAATTACGATGCCCTACAAATGCGCCAGTATTAACATCAACAGTCGTCATTGCTTCTGTTTGGTCAATAATTATATAACCACCCGATTTTAGCGTAACTTTACGATGTAGTGCTTTTTGAATTTCGTTTTCAACATCAAACAAATCAAATATAGGTCGCTCGCCTGGGTAGTATTCAAGCACTTGAGAAAGCTGTGGAACAAACTCTTCAGTAAATAACTTTAGTTCTTCATAGCTGAGTTTAGAGTCAACGCGAATGCGCTCCATATCTTCGCCTACGTAGTCACGCAGGGTTCTAAAGGCAAGCGTTAAATCTTCGTGTAGGATACTGGCTTTACTCGTTTTTCTACGACGTGATGTTATTTTTTCCCATAATTTTCTTAAAAAGCCGGCATCGTGTCGTAATTCAGCTTCGCTAGCACCTTCAGCTGCTGTACGTACGATAAAGCTGCCATTTTCATCGCCATATTCTGCGACTATTTTTTTAAGACGTGAGCGCTCTTCTTCAGTTTCTATACGCTGACTAACCCCTACATGGGTCGCATCAGGCATAAACACTAAATAGCGAGAAGGGATAGTTATATCAGTGGTGAGTCTTGCGCCTTTAGTGCCTAGCGGATCTTTTACCACTTGCACCATAATGTATTGGCCTTGACGAACTAACTCTCTAATATCTTGTACTTTTTTTATTGGTACGTCGTCTACGCCTTCAACAATAGAGGCACTATTTACAATATCGGATGCATGCAAAAATGCAGCTTTTTCAAGGCCGATATCAACAAAAGCAGCCTGCATACCCGGAAGTACACGGCTTATTTTTCCTAAGTAAATATTGCCTACAATACCTAGATTACCGATTCGCTCTAGCTGTATTTCTTGCAGTACACCGTTTTCTATTAGGGCAACACGGCTTTCGCTCGGTGTGACATTGATCAGTAATTCTGTACTCATGTTACCTTCTTAAGAATGTTTTTAGTAATTGTTCGGTTTCATATAAAGGTAAGCCTACAACAGAAAAATAGCTACCCGCAATGTGAGTTACAAAGCGGCCGCCTAAACCTTGGATACCGTAGCCACCGGCTTTATCTTGTGGCTCACCTGACTCCCAATAAGCATTAATTTCTTCATCTGTTAAGGTTTTAAAAGTAACATCTGTGCTTACAACACAGCTAAGCACATCATTTTGCGTCGCAAATGCAACTGCGGTAAGAACTTGATGCGTGTTACCCGATAGGCGTTTTAACGTGTGTGTAAAATCGTTTTTATCGCGAGGTTTACCCAATGACTCGTTGTCTATAACAACCACGGTATCACTACCAAGTACAGGGCGATCGGTATATCCAAGCTCTACACCGCTTTGGGCTTTCAAGCGCGCTAAACGCTCAACAAGTGCTATAGGTTGCTCGTTTGGAAGTGGGCTTTCATCTGCATCAACACTAAATTGTGTAAATTCGACACCTAATTGGCTTAATAACTCTTTACGACGGGGAGAGGCTGATGCCAAATATACTGCGGTAGTCATTACCTGATCCTAAAATGTCTGCGATATTTACGAAGTAGTAAAAAGACCCAAAACCAGCTAACCATTCCGGTTGCTACTGGCCATAAGTACTGTGGATTAAAATAAACCCCTAACAAAAAGTGATTTAGCCAAAACTGCATTAAGTGATACAGCGTTAAAAATAAACCAATTAGTAGGCTTTGTTGCCAAAGCGAAAAGTTACGAATTTTTTGAAAGTTGCTCGCGGTTACAAAAATACATACCGAGAATGTAAGCGAGTTCACGCCCAGCGGTGAGCCAGACGCTAAATCTATTAATAAACCAACAACCCAAGCAGTACCAATATTTAAACGATGCGGTACTGCTAGCGACCAATACATAAGTACAAGTAAAACCCAGTCAGGTCTAAATGGCTCAAACGAAAATGGAAGTGGCATTAGTGCCATTATTAACGCAAAAAAGATGCTTAGCGCAATTAACAATGAATAACGGTTAATCATCGCTGATTTGCTCCTGTTGATTACGCCATAAAATAACCAGCAAGCGAATGCGATCTAGTTGCGCAATAGGTTCTGCAAAAACTTGTGCAAACGGTCGCCCTTCATCACGATTTATTTCAGTTACTACTGCCACCGGGTATCCTTCAGGGAATGTGCCCCCTAAACCCGATGTAACAAGTACATCGCCAATTCGCACATCTAAACTGTGTGGAACGTGAGAGAGCTTAACGACGTTAATTTTACCTATGCCTTCTACAACCGTTCGTACATCGTTACGAAGTATACGCACAGGTGTGGCATGTGTGGTGTCGGTCATTAGTAGCACGCGTGAAGTTGTTGAACCAACCTTTGTAAGCTGCCCTACTACACCCATTTCATCAATTACAGCTTGGCCTTCACTAAGCCCGTCAGTTGTACCACGGTTAATAACAACCTGATGACTATACGGGTTTGAATGTACAGAAAGTACTTGAGCAATTATTTTACGATTTGATTGCTTTGCAGATGAGCCTAATAAGGCACGCAGTTTTTGATTTTCTCTGGCTAGAAATTGATACTGCTGAAGTTGCTCGCTTTGTAGCATTTGCTTTTTTTTCAGCGCTTCGTTTTCAGTAAGAAGTTGATCCCGCGTATGCAGGCTTTTAGCACTTAAGCTAAATAATTCGTAGGGTAAATTAGCAACATAGATTAGTGGGCTAACTAGAGTATTAAGGCTGGTACGAACAACGGTACCACCTTGCGTATATCTGTCTCCAACTATGAGTACGATACTCAAAAGCACTGCGACAAAAAGTCGCAGTTGCAAAGAGACTGTGCGTCCAAACATTAATTTCATTAGTCGTAACTAAAAACGTCACCACCATGAACATCGATCATTTCTAATGCTTTACCTCCACCACGCGCAACACACGTAAGTGGATCATCAGCTACAACAACCGGAATACCCGTTTCTTCCATTAATAAACGGTCTAAATCTTTTAACAATGCACCACCGCCAGTAAGTACCATGCCGTGCGCAGAGATATCTGATGCCAGCTCAGGTGGTGATTGCTCAAGCGCAACCATTACTGCACTCACAATACCCATTAACGGCTCTTGTAGAGCTTCTAGGATTTCGTGTGAGTTAAGCGTGAATGAACGCGGAACACCTTCGGCAAGGTTACGACCGCGCACTTCAATTTCGATTGGCTCATCAGTTTTGAACGCAGAGCCAATTTGATGCTTAATATTTTCAGCTGTCGCTTCACCAATTAAGCTACCAAAGTTACGACGTACATAATTAATAATAGCTTCGTCAAACTTATCACCACCAATACGAACAGATGATGAGTAAACAACACCGTTAAGTGAAATAATAGCCACTTCAGTTGTACCACCACCAATATCAACAACCATAGAACCTGTTGCTTCTGATACTGGTAAACCTGCGCCAATAGCTGCTGCCATTGGTTCTTCAATTAAGTAAACTTCACGAGCACCCGCACCCATTGCAGATTCACGTATTGCACGTTTTTCTACTTGAGTAGCACCACACGGTACACAGATTAGTACACGCGGACTTGGGCGCATAAAGTTATTGTTATGCACTTGCTTAATGAAGTGTTGTAACATTTTTTCAGTTACATAAAAATCAGCGATTACACCGTCTTTCATTGGACGGATTGCTTTAATATTTCCCGGTGTACGGCCTAGCATTTGTTTTGCTTCTGTACCTACAGATGCAACACTTTTAGGTCCACCAGCGCGTTCTTGGCGAATAGCAACAACAGAAGGTTCGTTTAATACAATACCTTCTTCTTTTACATAAATTAGGGTATTGGCTGTACCCAAGTCGATCGATAGATCGTTAGAAAAAATACCACGGAGTTTTTTAAACATGAGGCTGGATGACCTTTGAAATACGTTCTTATATTAGCTGCCTCACTTTAACATGCTCAACTATATGAGCAATATAAAGCGCAGCGCCTTTGTGAATTTGTGAAAAAAGGAAGCAAAGCTTCCTTAATTGAGTTTATCGTTCGCGAACTAAGCGAAAACCAATGTAGTTAGATCTAAAATCAGGCGCTAAAATTAAACGCGTAGATGCACGAGCAAGGCTTGGTGCAAAATTCCACGCTCCGCCTCTTACTGCTACATCAGACTCACCTGATTCTTTATCGGTCCATTCCCATACATTGCCTACGGTATCGTATAATCCAAATGCATTTGGAGAAAAAGAACCTACTGGTGATGCACGTCTGTTTGACCATTCACTACCACACCAACCACAGTTAGCTAGGTTTTTACCAATTTCGTTACCCCAAGGGTATTCTGTTTCGGTTCCTGCACGTGCTGCGTATTCCCACTCAACTTCGTTAGGTAAACGAAATTGCTGTCCTGTTTGACCCGATAACCACTCAGCGTAAGCTTTTGCATCGTTATAAGTTAAACATACAGCAGGAAAGTCACTGCCTTGCTCAAAACCAGGATTACGCCAATTTAAATTTGCTTCCCATACTGGTTCGCCATTTAAATAATACGCACACCCTTTATTTTTTTCCGCTTGAGTTTTATAACCTGTATTTGCTACAAATTTTTCGTAGGCACCTACGGTTACTTCTTTACTTTGCATAGCGAAAGAGTTTGCTATTACTTTTTCAATTACTGGACGTTCATTAGCTAAACCATTGCCATTGATATCGCCCATTTTAAATTTGCCTGCAGGAATAACGACAACCGGCGTTTCAACGTTTGCATTTAATACATTAACGTTTTCACTAACCTGGCGTGTTGTTACTTCTGGTTGCTCTCGAGTATAGGTCGGTGCAGCAATCGACTTAGGCTTTTTTACCAAATTTGCATTAATTGTTTGTGCTTTATTCAAATCAACACGAACTTGATAAGGCTTATAGCCAAGTTTACGTATTTCAATGTTGTGAATACCCGGCGGTAAACGTGTGATCAAGCGTGTTGAGCCAAAGCTTACACCATCGATAAACACTTCATCGTCGTATACGTTTGATCGTAATGTCAGCTCTATTGATTGATCCTTCTTCTTATTAAGGATAGAAGGGTAATCTTTTTTCGCCGATGCAGGTTTAACTGAATAATCACGTACTGGCTGCTTTTCTAAACGAGAAACCGACACCGTGTTACTATTATCCGCGCTATTACTGAATGTTAACTGACTATCAGTAAATGTATTGTTATACGCGGGTTGATAAGCAGCAGTAAGTGGCGTGCCGTACTCAGAACAATAACGGTTATCAATGCTTAATAAGCTACATAAACGGCTACTGTTTACTTCGCCGCGCATGGTTACGCTTAAGTTAACGTTGTAGTTACCTTGGCCGCTAAATGCACTGTTAACTACATGGCTACTTAATATTTGTACTTGAGCGCCCGCCAAATTACGTTTTGGCTCAACAATGCGCTCTTCTGTTAAGTTTGCAAATATTTGATCTACAAAGCGTTTAGTTGCTTTTTGTAACCCCATTTGCTGACCGCGTTGCTCACACGCCGCTAGCGTTTCTGTTCGCTTACAGTTAATCGTATGGTTAACTTCAAGCGTGCCTTCACGTGTAAACTCGTTACGTAAACGCTCTACTCTGGCTGTAGTTAACTGCTCTTTTAAACTTTCTAAAGTATTTAAAAGCGTATGCTTAGCAACACGAATTTGCTCTATATCTTTACGGTGGGATGCAATTGCCGCCAACTGCATAGAAATATCATCTTTGTTTTGCTTATGATCAATCACCGCTTTTTGATAGCGTGATTGAGCCGCACTAATATTAATAGTGGGATCGTCAATTAAACGACGGTACATTTCGTTCATCGCATCGAGCGCTTGGTTTTTTTCTTTATCTAGCTCTGTAGAACGAGAACGAAGTAGCTCTAGTTGATTTTGTAACTGACTTTCTTCTTTAAGATGTTTTTCAAGTATTCTTGTCGAGTTATCGTATTCTGTCTGTTTAACACTAATCTCTGACTCAATTCCAGTTACTGTAGCTGTGTCTTGTGCAAATGCACTACTAGCTAACAAACTAGCTGAAATTAACAGAGATAAAGGAGTAATTCGCATATATTCCAGTCCCAAAAAGCGGCAATTATTTGGTCGTTATTATTTTTTATAATTAAAGCCTTATGCTATGTACTTGCAGCACAAAACACAAGCTTTGTTCAATTATTATCTTAGTTTACAACTATTCGCGTGTTTCACGCCAGTAAATAACCCGATCATTTCCTCGAAAGCGTCCAAATTGTAAAATAGTACGAGGATCAAGCTGTGTTTCATCCCCCTGCCAATCCCACTTTAACCAATCATAAGTATTATATTCTAAGGTAAATTCACCCAAACCATTTGGCTGCGCATAAATACCATTGTTTGCCGGATACACTCCCGCCTCTAACTGGCCAGATACACCCGTTCCATATTCGTAGGCTAATTGCGGGCTGTTAGGTGATATTTGAGTGATTTGGGTATGATCAAATACACTACAGTTATCTTCTGCGTTATTTACAAATCCACTGCCGTTGTAATACTGAGCCTGCATAGGAATAAGTAAAGGGTCGAGATCGGAGCCTGCGTTATTACCAAGGACTAAGCGTCCAAATTTAAACTCTATTGGTAATGTATTTAGTCTTACGCTATTACAGCCACCCGAGCATGCTGCTTGTGTATTAGGTTTATCATTTGCATCAATGAGCGTTGCTCCTTCTATGTTAGAAAGCGTTACCATTAAACTCACCATAGCAAACGGTCCATCTGCTTGCCCTACACCTAATCTTTCGAGTGTCGTGTTAAGTTGGCTCATTTGCCACTGGCCGTCACTTATATCTCCCCAGTTATTATTTCCTAGGTTTACTAATCGGCTAGCAAAATTAGTTGCGGGTACATAGTTAGCTACTTCATTATTTTCGGCATTAACCTCTACACTGGACTTATCAAAGCCCTCTTTATAATTAGCCATTAGCTCACCATTTTGATTTAGCGCTTGTACTGTAAAGCCAAGTTCAAAAGGTTGATCAAGGTAAGTTAAATTACTGCCGTATTGCGTGCATTGTGCGGCAGCTTGAACCCCCACTACCTGAAACTGCGAAGGTGCAAAACGACCAATATTATATAATTCACCTTTTACATCTCCCGCGCCAAAGTAATCGGCATCTTGCAGACCTGCTGTTAAATCAATGATGCCAACTTGGTCGTAATTATACTGCGATATAGATTCACTCAAACTGCCTGTGTCACTAAAGGCAACAGTGCTCATCGCTTCAAGCGTACCTTGAACGCCTGGCGTAGGCGCTTTAAGTAATGCCTCTACAAGTGGTTGCTCTGTAATAAAGTGCTTGGCAATGGTATTATTTATTATATTGCTGTAGTTATCTGGGTAACCATCGTTGTTAGTGTCTTGCCCTGTTTGCCATTGCACCGCATTCATCTTTAAATCAAATGCTTCGCCAGTTAATCTAAATAAACTTCCATCAGCGTCTGCTGCATAACCATCACTTGCAATTTCCATCGCTAATCCGAATGGCTTTACAACATACTCATTTGAACTACCCGTTAAATTTACTGATAAATTAGTGACTGGGTCTAAAATTAAATTGGTGTTTACATTTAAACTCAACTTTCCTGCATCGGGATAATTTATAACAATCGGTGCTTTAGACTCACTATCAAAGTTTAGCGTGAACGATTTAGCTGCTTGCTCGACCGCAAAGGTATTATTGTTGTTACTAAGTGAAACCGTATCAGAACAACTTGCACCAGCACTGCATGTATACGATAAATCTAAGCTTACATCACCACCAGCGGGAAATGCAGCTTCGCATACGCCCGTAGTGGTATTTGTTTTTACCGCTTGAATAGATAGCGCTTTTGCATTAAATCCAGTATTTGAAGGCTTTGCTGATAACTGAGTAGGAATTGTAGTATTTCCATCTGTATCATTATTAAAAATAAATCCAGCATCAGAAAACGTAACTTTACAGCCACTCAAACCAACATTATTACCACCGATATAACAACGAAGAGGTGCAGAAGGATCAGCAGTGTTATATCCAAATGTAACGCTACCAGTTGTACGTTTAGCAAACTCAACAGTTGTTGAGCCTGTAAAATTAATATTCTCCCCTGTAACCCAACTTTGCTGACCACTATTATCTGGAGAAAGGTTTAAACTAGAGGGTTCCGCAAATAATAAGTCGCAGGCATCATTAGCGCAGGCTGTTAGTGTCATTTCTTTAGCTTCACACGTTAGAGCATTGTTATCGCTTATTGTTAAACGATAATGATCCAGTGTTTCTGGTGTATAAATACCACAAAAACCAGGGATACTTTCGGGTACTGGTAGAGCGTCAAACGTTGAGCTCCCTTCGGTAATAATTTGAGTAGCCGATGTAATTGATCCCTGATACGTCACATTTTGAGCGATTCTTACCTCACCAGTGGCAACAATATAGCCCGCAATATTTGCATCGGCTGCAATAGCAACCGCACCATCAACATAAATAGCTAAATACGCGCCGGTTTCGACCACTATACTTGTTTTACCTATATTCAAAAATGAAGTTGATAATAGTGAGGTTGTGTCTTTTAAAAATATACGTGTAGGCGCTGTTACTCTGTACTCTGTTTCCAGCATACTTAATTGCAACTCATCGTAATAATAGTCGCCAGCTAAAGAAGTAGGTACGGGCCCTGTTGAGCTACCATCATTTGTAACCGTTGGCACCTGCGCCGCTTGATTCGGTTCTAAAGAGTTATAACCACCAGCAACACACGCCTGACCATTACACAAAGGAGGGCTCGTCAGCGCTGTAGAAATTAAATTTGTGGTGGTGACAAACTGCGCATTACCATCGGTTATTTCTACCCCCTGCACCAGCTGTACTTCACCATTGTTATAAGTAGAAATAGCGCCAGGGAACAAGGTATCACAATCTAAAATATCACCGTTAAACACAAAGGTACTGGTCATGGCGAGTATTGATGCTTCCTCGTTTACGTGACGGCGCTCGTTATCGCCATCACGATCTTCGTCAACAACAAGTCCTAGCCTGTCAGTCCTTAGGTTACAGCTGCGTAGCCACCCGCCATCATCTTCTTGGCGTGAGTTTTTACTTGCAACCACCAAAGGAGCCACACTAAAGTTATTAGTAAAACTAAAGTAATTACAGCCATCGCTCCAACCGTCAATTTCAAAGCCTGTGAAAAAAGTTTCCCACGATACCTCAACGCCATTATCGTCAGTAAATGTGCGGTTACTTCCTGGCTCCACTGCCATGTAAGCAACAGTTTCGTTTTTTATGATCCCAAGTGCTGTTTCAGATGCCTCTAAAGCAATATTAACGCCGCTGGCAGATAGAGAATTACTTTCTACTGCAACTGTTAAAAACGGAATTAATGCCTCAGAAGGTGGATTGCTGTCTATGCTATTGAGTGTTTGTAACGAATGGAAAAAGTTTGGCCTTTGAGTAAACGGTTCAGCAAATGTTAAAGACTTATAGCCTTTAGGTGTCAGTGGAGCAAAGCCAGACTTAGAGCCATACTGTAATTCGAGTAATAAGTCTGTACTGCCCACTTCCATAATTGTGCCGTCTGGAAATTGATGCACACCATACTCAACAGCTAAATAGTGCGCCCCCATACTAATATGTCCACCATCTTCTCCTGAAGGTTCAAGCGGTAAGGCCTCAAAGCTAGTTGTGGTTATATTACGTATTCTTATTATTGCAGGGTTTCCACCTTGGTTTGTTGAGAGCATAAAGACAGCAGGAGGCGTTATATATTGCTGTTGAAAATTTACTTTTGTCCAAACAGGCGATGTGTATGTATCTTGCAGCTCTATATAACGGCCCTCGATTTTTGGAGGCACTGCATTTGCGTGATTACAAAGTAACACGCAGCTAAAAAATATAGTGACCAATACATTTTTTATCATGGTAAGGTTTTAGCCTCCACACTGAGCGTTCTTTGTGTTTGCCAATAATCCTTTCTGCAATCATTTCCTGCAGGGCAATCAATTGCGGCGCACGTTGCACTGCTTTGTAAGTAATATATATTTACAAGCCCGTTTGTTGTACTGCTATCTGGTAGGTCTATATATTCATTGCAACTTACCACTACTTTACAGTTAGCTAAATATGCAGTTTGAAAGGTTAAATTAGTTGTAACTGATGCACAGCTTTGCACTGAGCTATTTATTGGAAAGAGTTGCGTTAAACCACTTTCTAATCCACTTTGTGCTGCCATAAAAGCGCGAGCCCCATAATACTCAATCGTATTTTGTTGTGATGCACCAGAAAGCACTTTAACTAATGCTAACCCTAGTGCTAATAAAGCAACAATAATTACCAAAGAAACAATTATTAAGTTCCCTTTTTGTTTACTGGGTAAGGCTTTTCCGTGATGATTTTTTTTAAGGTACATTAGGAATATGCACCTCATGGTTAAAATTCATTACTTCAGTATTGTTAAATTGCATTTGCGCATTCACATTAAGCACAGCGTTTCTTTGTAGGGAGAGCGCATCAAGAGTAAAAAATAAATCGCTCGCTAAATTATTGGCAATGTAAATACCTAATAAATCACGTTTAACACCACTGCTTATTTGTAAGCTCACGGCATCTAATTGATTAACAATAAAACCGTAATTGGTATATCTATATAAATACTGCCCTTCAACGCAAAAACTTACCGGTTGAGAGAGTAAATAAAGGCGTTTACTCGGCGACTCTTGGGCAAATGCTTTACTAAATTGCCACTCATCAATTTCGCTCGCTGAACTATTAAATGCTGATACTTGCAAGCGCTTACTATTATTTTCATCATATATATCAGCACTGCTTAATGGGTAAATAGTTGCCCAATCTCCAGCTTGCGGCTGCGTTAAATTATTAAGTTCAAAATCAACAGCGCTAACATTAAAAGGCGCTACGGTAGGTAGGTAATTTGTATAGTGAGTCGCCGATAAAAACGGCGTAAATTCTAAGCACTGCTGAGCAATGCACGCTCCGCTAGTGCTGTTATCGCAAGAAAGCCTTAACGAATTTGGTGTAGCGTGGCGAAGTTCTTTACTAAGTCGCGTTATTAAAAAGCGGGCCTGGGCTACTGCTTCTTGGCGTTCAACACCTTGTGAGTAAATACTGACCCCAGCACCAATAAATGAAAATGCACTTACGGCTAAAATACCAATAATAACCATGACAAGTAATAGTTCTATAAGGGTAAATGCATTTTGGTATTTAGCTCTTTGCATTAGTAATTCCCTTTATATGCACTAAATCCGTAAACTTCGCCTAAGGGTGATGTTACTTCAATAGTAATACGCTTAAAGGTTGTGCCATCGTTGGTGGTCGATTCGTTAAAGTCGCTATCGTACTCAACAGTAACAACTAAATTAAAGTCGCTGTACTCGCTTAACACCTCACCTAAGCTATTAGTAATAGGCTGGTTAGACAGTGCAATATAGTCATCTACATCGTTATAACTGGTTCTGGTTTCTGAGTTATCTACTCCGAAGTCAGCAGGTGCGGTACAAGCCTCAGCACCTATAGATATTTCGCCACACCGCTTAAAAGGAGAGCTTCTGTCGCTGTGTTCATCAAATGATTTACTTTGAATTTCGTTCATTAGTGATTGGCCAAATTCAGAGGCTCTTAAAGCCACAATCGGCTCTGCACTTTTTTTGGCTTGTGGGGCAATTAAAGCTGTAATAATGCTCAATGCAATAGCAAACATAACTATGCCAATAATAAGCTCAATTAAAGTAAAACCTTTTACTTTAGGGGCACGCATATATTAGCCCTTCTCCACTTATGCATACACCAGCTAATCCAACATCTATTCGACACTGCGTAGTGCAGGTTTGATTTGATTTGCCTAAAGGATCAAAACTAATTTGGGTGAATATATTCTCGTTACTATCTAAAGCACTAAATGTTATATCACTTCTTTGCGTGTTTATTTGTACCACTAAATGATCGGTGTTATTGGTATCTGCTCCACCGGTACATGTATCGGGTGTGGAGGGAGCAATAAGTGTGGAGGTAATATAAAGGGTATGACAACTTGAAATGGCTGTATTTTGCATTGCACGTAGCTGCACTGTTCTCAGTGCATTTAAAGTACGATCTCGATACGAATAGGCGTCTTCTGTTGAGCTGCCCAGAAATTTGGGAACTGCCGTTACCGACAGTATTCCCAATATCACTAGAGTAATAATTAACTCAATGAGTGTGAAGCCACGCAATCGTTGCTTACTACTGCTTATCATTTATGTAATTAACAACCCGTAGTAACAAGTGTAATCACTGGAGGAGTTACAACTACAGGGCCTGTCGTCGCAGTAGCTTGCGTGTATTCAATTCGACAATCATCAACAGTAGTTGCATCCACAGTGTAACTATTAGGAAAAATAGTTACTGTTGTATCGTTTACAAATAAATTGAAATCAGCTGAATCAATTGCATTTGGTGTTCCATCTGCAAAGTTGACATCTAAAAATGCTTCAAAGGCTTCTTCTGTTGCTGCTGGATAACCATAAACAGTAGGTACTGCTACACCAGTATCTACTGTAACTGTAGCCTCATCCTTTTTGTGATCACTAGCAATAATAGATTTGCCATTCACAATATTCATACCACTGCGAATCGACCCTTGTAAGCCTTCAAGTGTTGAAGCATTGGCATCACCTTGCAAGTTTAAAAAGCGAGGTGCTGCGGTAACAGCTAAAATGCCTAAAATAACAATTACGATGATCAATTCAACAAGTGTAAAACCTGCTTGTTTATTCATTGGTAAACTTTTTAACGATTGCGTTTTCATAAGTAAGCCTCTTTTTAATTACTTAATTTTTAAATATTTTTACTTTGCCTGTTTTAGCAAAGTATGAAAAACCTGTTAAACCTGATATTTCACCCGTATTGGTAGGTATACTTTTAATATCAATGGTATGAGTTAAATAGTAGTCGCATTGCGTACTTTCTGCATTGTACATAACTAAAAAACTTACACTTTTTATTCTTGATATTTCATTACTTAACGTACTACTGGGTGCATCTTGTAAAATTATATTTAAAACTTGGCGGCATTTATTCGCATTTATAGCTTCTGCACGAGTATCTTTTTTTTCTGTTTCATCACTTGTTGGTGTACCTAACGATCCATCAATACCAACTATTACACCTCCATAATTAACAAATGTTTTGTTTGACCTACTGCTTGGTCTTCCTTCTAATTCCCATTGACCCCTAACCATGCCAACGGCCGATGAGAAACTACCTGCTATAGCGTCAACGCTTGCATTATGCGCTTGATTTTTAATACCTATATATTGAGGTATAGCAAAGCTCAAAATTACTGCCAGTAAAATCACAACAATAACTAACTCAAATAATGAGAAACCTTTTGAGTAAGCCTTTGATGCAATCACTTGGTTAATTACCTTTAATCGCGGACATCATGTTCCACATCGGCATAAAAATACCCAACGCTAAAATCAGCACCATAATGGCAACAAACACAGTTAAAATAGGTTCTATTTTTGCAGTTAAGCTCCGTAAGTCGTAATCAACTTCACGCTCATAATAATCAGCAGCCTCTTGTAAGAGCTCATCAACCCGGCCCGTTTCTTCACCTACCGCCACCATCTGTAATACAAGCTGAGAAAACAGCTGAGAACTTTTTGAGGCTCTGAGTAAACTATCGCCCTTTTCTATATCTTGGCGCATAGTAATAATCGCTTTTTCCATATAGCTGTTATCTACGGCATGCGCTGTTAGTGATAAACCAGTGGTCATAGGCACACCGGAGCGCAATACCATAGCTAAACTTTGACTGTAGCGCGCAAGCAATGTCCGTTTTAAAATATCCCCAATAAATGGAATTTTTAATTTATATTGATCCCACTTAAAGCGTCCAGGCTCTGTATTTAAATAACGCCTCCAAGCAAAAACAGAACCAATAACCATCACCAATAATAACCACCAGTAGTTAACAAAAAAGCTGCTAGTGCCAATTAATATTTGAGTCATTAATGGCAATTCGGCATCAAATTTTTCGAACATACTGGCAAAGGTAGGAATAACAAAAATATTCAAAATAATCATAGCCGCTACTAGAGCCAAAATAACAAAAGTAGGGTAGCGCATAGCTGCTTTTATACGCTTTCGGGTTTCTTGTTCTTTCTCAAAATAAATAGCGAGTTGATAAAACGCATCTTCTAATCGTCCAGAGCCTTCACCAACCATTACCATGGATACTGTTAAACGGCTAAATACCTCGTTATGTATCGCCATTGCACTGGATAAGTCGCGGCCTTGTTCGAGCTGCTTGGTAACTTCTATTAGTACATTTTTAAATTTTTTATTTTGTGTTGTTTCTGCCAACCCAACCATTGCTCGTATAATTGGTATACCTGCTTTTAATAGCGAATACATTTGCCTAGAAAACATAATCATGTCGTCTAGCGTTATTTTTTCGACAAATAAATTATCAAAAATTTTGATGTTATTTTTTGTTTCAACTAAAGAGATTGATATTGGTATAAATTGACGCTTCATTAAACTATCAGCTACGCCAGCTTGGTTACTCGCTTCTAATTGCCCTTTAACCAACATACCTTTGCTGTCTTTAGCTTTGTAGCTATATAGTTGCATCAATATCCCCTACTATTTCTGGGATATATTCAGCCACTTTAAATACTTCATCTAAAGAGGTAACACCTTGCTTAGCATAGTTTAATGCCATTGTTGAGAGCGGCGAAAAATTCGCGCTATTTTTAGCGGCTTTTGCAAAACCTTGCGTGTCGTTAACTCGTAATGCATCCATCATTGCATCATCCATTTCGAGTAACTCAAAAATACCTACACGCCCTTTATAGCCACTGTGATTACATGCGGTGCAACCTTGCCCTTTAGAAAATTGAGCATCTGTAATCTCTTCGCCTAAATATTTTAACCAACTTAATTCTTGGCGATCTGGCAAGTACGTTACTCTGCAGTCATTACATACTCGTCTTACTAATCGCTGAGCAATAATCGCGCGCAGTGAACTTGCCACTAAGTAAGCCGGTGCCCCCATGTCGATTAAACGCATAGCACTGGTAATTGCATCATTGGTATGTAACGTTGATAGTACGAGGTGGCCTGTTAAAGCGGCCCTTAATCCAATATCTACGGTTTCTTGGTCACGCATTTCGCCAACCATTATAATGTCAGGATCTTGCCTTAGAGCGGTCCGTAAAATACTTGCAAAGCTCAGCCCTATTTTATTATTTATTTGTACCTGGTTAATACGGCCAATACGATACTCAACGGGATCCTCTACTGTAATAATTTTACTTTCTTGTTGGTTTAACTCACTTAATGCACCGTATAGTGTGGTTGTTTTACCCGAGCCTGTTGGCCCAGTAACTAAAACCATGCCATGCGGACGTTTTATAATGCTGCGTACACGTTTTAATATGTGTACTGGCATGCCTGTCTCATCTAACGATAATAATCCGGCTGATTGATCAAGCAAACGCATTACAACTGATTCGCCATGCTGAACGGGCATAGTAGATAGGCGCACATCAATACTATGGCTGCGCACTTTTATATTAAAGCGACCATCCTGAGGGAGGCGTTTTTCAGATATATCTAATCCCGACATAAGCTTTAAACGTAGCACGAGTGCCGATGCTATTTTTACTTGGTTAAGAGTGTGCTCTTGTAATATGCCATCTACACGTTGACGAATGCGAAGCAAACCTTCATCAGGCTCAATGTGAATATCAGATGCGCGAACTTGCACAGCATCTTCAAATATTGATTGCAGTAGCTTTACAACGGTTGCATCAGATGTTTCATCACCTAAAGAGTTTAAATCAAACTCTTCTACGTCTTGATATTCTTCATGGAGTTGTGCTGCAAAGTTAGTAATTTCATCTGTACGACGATATACGTTGTCAAACGCAGCCATTATTTGACTTTCTTGTACAACAGCTAAATCTATTCGTTTAGGAGCAAGCATAGTTGCAAGTTGATCAAGCCCCCTTAGATCAGCAGGATCGCTCATCCCGACTAAAACAGAGTCACCATTGTCTTCAATTACTAATGCTCTGTAGCGACGTGCATAAACCTCAGATAAAAGCTTAGATACATCAGCTGATATTTTTCGCTGTGATATATCTAAAAAAGGTACTTGTAATTGCTGCGCTAAAAAACGTAATAGTTGTGGTTCACTAATAAACTCAAGTGTAATAAGCGTCGAACCTAATTTACGACCCGTCGCAGCTTGAACGTTTAGCGCTTCGCTTAGTTGCGCTTCGGTGATCATGTGCTCATGAACAAGTAAGTCCCCTAAGCGCATTTTTAAACTAGGTCTCATACGGCCTCCTTTAGCGCAACTAAACGCTGTAATGCATGCTGCGTCATAGCTGTATTTAATCCACCTAAATCTAGAGCCACTTTGTAAAGCTGTTTAGCATCGAGGTACTCTCCTAATGCATCTTTTGAGGTTGCAAGTGCCAGCCACCACTTAGCTTGACTAGGCTGTAGTTGTGTAAGATGTTTAAAGCTTTCAAGTGCTTTATGGTGCTTACTCGCACTTTGCGCAGCAGTACCTTGTAGCACCCAAAAATCAAGATTCGCTTGAGCCTCAAATTCATCACTTAAAAGCAGCAATACTCCTTCATACTGTTGTTGCATAATGAGTATTTTGCTTAGCATTACACGCCATTCAAGTACGTTAGGGTTTTGGCGAATACCTGCTTGCAAAACCTGTTGCGCAGAATTTATATCTTGTTGTTTAAAGTAAGTTGCAGCGAGTAAATTTCGAGCTTCAACGTGCAAAGGCAATTGCGCTAAAATAATATTTAAATCACTAATGGCTTCATTGTATAAGCCAAACTGTATTGCTTGTTTAGCAGCGGCTAATTGCTCAATCAATAAAGCCTGTGGCGACTTAGCTTCTGCCACGCTTTTAATCATAGTATTTTGAGGCTTAGCTTTAGTCATTGGCGTAATTTTTGGCTTACTCACAGTAACTTCGCTTGCGGTTAACTCTTTATTATTAGCTAGTGCAGAGCTTTGTTTAACATCGGCAATTACAACCGGCCCAACTACTGGCTGAGAAACCAATAATGTAGCTTCACTCGACTTGGGTTCAGCTAAATCATCCACTTTTGGTTTTATCTGCTCAATTGGTATAACTGCCTTCACAGCTTCTTGCTCAACCATAGGTTCTGCAGTGCTTTTTTCATCTTGGGAGTCAGATAAATTAGAGGTTATAACCGCGACCATTTTTTGCTGTGGTAACACAGACTCACGTTGAGTCTCTTTTTTGTCGGCGGTCGGTAAATATAGGTATGCTAAAAAAATGACACTTAGCATAATAAGTAAAATTACGGCTTTAAATGCAATATTTTTTACATCATATATCGGCTTTAAACTTATACCTTCTTGAATACTTACTTGTTTAGCTTCTCGTTGCTCAATATTTTTAAGCATATTATTTATAACGCTCATAACAACTGCCTCCATACCCATATGGCAGCAATAGCTAAAACACTAAACATTAAAGCACTGTAGCTCCAATATTGTCCGGTTCGATACTTTGCGCAGTCTTCGGTATCTTTTATGGCAAGTTGAATATGGCGATTTGTTATTATATTTAACCCTTCACCGTAAGCTTGTAATAGTGCTTTGTGGCATAAAATATTAACTAACCTAGGAATTCCACGGCTAGCTCTAGCAATTTTGAGCCCCATACTATTATTAAATAAAGGAGGCCTATTAAACCCTGCAACTTGTAAGCGGTGATTAATATAATAAACAACCTCAGCGCCAGTCATCGCCCGTAATTTATACGAAAAACTGATACGTTGGCGTAATTGCCTTACTTTGTTGTTTGCCAGCTTTTCATCAAGTTCAGGTTGCCCAAATAACACAACTTGAATTAGTTTTTCACTTTCTGTTTCTAAGTTTGTAAATAATCTCAGCGCCTCTAGAGTCTCCCAACTCAAGCATTGCGCCTCATCTATCAAGAGCACTACACGCTCATTATCTTCTTGTAAGTCGAGTAAGTGATGATTTATAAGCTGCCCTAGTGCTTGCTGATCTAATGCTTTATCTACATCCATACCCAGCTCAATGGCAATCGCCCATCTAAGCTCTTCTGGGCTTAAATAAGAGTTAGGTAAATAAGCCACAATGTAATCTGGCTCAAGTTGGTTTAATAGCTTTCTACAAAGTAGCGTTTTACCAGTCCCAACTTCACCAGTGACTTTAATAAACCCTTCACCCATTTCAATAGCTGTTGTTAACACTTGCATCGCTTCATGGTGCGGTTCAAGTGCACAAAAAAACTCTGTGTTAGGGGTTAACGTGAAAGGCATTTCACTTAAATTAAAAAAGCTTAAATACATAGTTAGTTTTCATACCATGTTTTTAAAAGCTGACGGCTTTCACCTTGTTGTTTTTTCCAAGTATCTGGCATAACAACCGTTGGTTTGATTAAAATAATCAGTTCTTTTTTCTCTTGGCGTTTACGAATACTTTTAAATAAATTGCCAAATAGTGGGATATCACCCAACACGGGGGTTTTTGATTCTTCATCCTGAGTTGATGTTTGCATCAAACCACCAATAACCACTATTTCGCCACTTTGAGCGCGAATAACAGTATCTGATTCTCGAATGTTACTTTGTGCTAGAGGCAACTCAAAACGTTGATCGTCTAATGTAATTACTTTTAGCTGCTCTTCTGTTTCAGTTACTGAAGGGTGAACATGCAAAATAACTGAGCCGTACTTGTCAATTTGCGGCGTTACATCAAGGGCAATACCAGAAAAGAACGGCGTTAAATCAATTTCAGGCGAGGTCGTTGTAGCAGTACCCGTTACCGTCGTACTTGATACATTAGTAACAAAATATTCGTCTTGCCCTACTTTTATAACTGCTTTTTGATTGTTTGTAGCGGTAACTCGAGGGTTAGATAGCATTTGCACATCACCTTGCGTTTCAAGCAAATTAATAACCCCGTTAAAGTCTCCTTTTTGAATGGTTAGCGATGACGCTCCACCAATTGCGGCTGAAATACTATTACTAATAGTAGAACCCGCTGTTGTAGCAAACGAAATACCGCCTTCTAAACCACTCGCTATACGCTCCCAGTTAACTCCCTGTTGGTACTCATCTTTTAAAGTTACTTCTATTATTTTTGCTTCTAGAATAACTTGGCGTTGCAGGTTTTCTTGGCTTTGACGCAAAAACTCTTTTAGCTGACTAATTTCGCTTGGTAATGCATTTACGGTTACCAAACTAGCTTGTGGGCTTGCAACAACATAGCGCCCATCGCTTGCGCCAATTAAAGACTTAAGGGCGACTTCTAATTCTTTCCAAAAGTCATTTTTATTAATTGTTTGGATTCGAGAACCGTTTAAATCTAAGCTTTGATTATCGCCGCCAAACTCATTATTTTGCTGGTTACTACTACCTGAACTTGAACCATTCGAACTACTGCCACTTTGTGCAAATTGACTAACCCCACCAGCAACCACACTCACTGTAGACTGACCATGGCGCTGCATCATTAAATAATTTACAGGTATTGTTTCTGTGCGCATTTTGGCTGGCAGTACTTGTACTATTCGTCCTTCATTAACAATATCTAAAGGATACATACGCTTAATAACAGCAATGACTTCATTAAAAGTAACGCTTTTAAGATTTAAACTAATTGTGCCATTTACCTCAGGATGCACAGCAACACTAAAAGGCGTATCGTCTGTTAAGCCTGCAAAAAAGGCGCCTATTTCAACGTCATTAGCGGCTACATCAAAACGCTTTATAGATAAATCATCACTTATAGTTTGCTCATTATTTATTGATGACAACAAGCTTTGTGTGAGTTCGCTTGGCATTTGTAAAGGCGCAATTACTTTAGGCTTTGTTGGTTTTTCTGCTAGCTCTTGCTCTATATGCGTTTTAATCTCTTTACCTGGTTTAAAGCTATGGCACGCAGTTAAAAATGTAGGTAACAATAGAAGAACAAGCCACGGATGAGATAAATTATTTTTTAATTTCATAGTCATATAATTCTAATTTTATTTGTTTATCATCATTTGCTAACACAACCTGTTTTGAGTTAATGCTTAGCACCCGAAAATCGTCTACAGCATCACCGACTCGATAAATATGGCCTGAAATAATGGCCTTAAATGCTGTACTGTTTTTAATAATAGATTGCAATTTAAGTTCTGTATTTTGAGTTACACTCTTGTTGTTATTTACATACATATTTGGTTGAGTAGGATCGCGTAATTGCGCTAATGCACTGGGTGCGAAAGTGAACAGAAGTAATAAAAAACATAAATTATAATGCGATAAATTTTTCATTAGCGCTCACTGTAGCAATTTGTAAAGTTAATTCAGCTTGAGGGTACTCTAGTACCTGATAACTAAACTCCTGTATTAATAACTTATCTTGATTATTTTTTAATGCGGCTAAATATTTTTGTAAGCTAAAGTAGCTACCTTCTAAAGTAACGACCATCTGATGCTCAAAAAATAATGTTTGCGTATCATGTTCACCTAGTTTTTCTACATCGATAGCCTGTGCTGGTTTGACATTAAAGCTACTCACTTTTACGTCGCTACTATCTACGAGCAAATCTTTTAAAACGGCAGGTACATTTTTAGCCGCTACAAAGCCTTGGCTAAAACTATTAAGTTGATTATTTATTTCTGCTAACTCATCTCTGGTTTGTGCAATTTGACTGCGTAAAACCTTAGTGTAGTCGTAGTTTAGTGCTTGATTTAACATGGAGAGTTGCGCATTTATCTGCTGTAACTCCTGCAATGCTGCATTTTGTTCAGAGCGAATATGAGCAACTTCATCTTGCTGTGGAAAAATAACAAACCACAGGCCGAGGTAAATCACCATGAATAAGCCTACAAATACAGTGGAATACTTCTCACGCTTTTGCAGCGATGCAAATTGAGCTCGATACTTTGCCCAAATAGGCCAACCTTTGTCTTTCTTGTTGTTCATGGTTTAGCGCCTTTATCAGCAAGGTCGGTCGCCACATTAAATTCACTCAGACCATCTTTTGTTGACAGTTCTAAAACTGAAAATTCTTTATCAATAAAAAAAGGTGACTGCTTTAAATTATTAAACCACATAGGTAAAAATTTTGACTGCGATACTTGCCCTTGAAACGTGACACTTTGCCCTACAAATTTAATATGGGTAAGCCAGATATTAGGCTCGTGATACTTGGCTAAATCTTGCATAACCTGCGCATAGTCGGTTGCGGATTGATCTGAGCTTTGCTCTAAATAACTAAATATTTGCTGCTTATGCAAAACCTCTTGCTGAAGTGTTTTTAGCTCATTAATAAAAATTGTTTTATTTTGCTTCTCTGCTAGCTGCTGTTTTACAACTTCTAACTGAGCTTTTCCTTGTTTGAGATATTTCTTTTTTTGTTCTAAATCAAGCTCACTTGAATAAGTTTTATAACTGTAAAAAGCCCACGTGATTGCAATAATTAATAGCGCACCTAACCACAGTGTAATCATTCCCGATAAAGGGACTGGGTCTCGCCGTACTCGTAAGGTTTTTTGATAAAAATTAATCCGGGTTTTCATAGCACAGACTCCGGATCTGTTAATTGATAGGCTGCTCCGAGCGCATAATAAAAGTTTGGCTCTAATTGCTGCGCTAATTCTAAGTTAGGCGCAAAATCTACAACTTTTACTTGTAAAAACTCTGCAAGACCGGCTCTAAGAGTTAATGAAGATAAATCATCGCACTGTAGCTGTATGCTGCGAATTGGCGGTTGCTTGAGCTGGCTTTCAAAAAAGTCCATCGAACGCTGAATTTCTAACCCTAACGCCTCTACTAGTTCTTGGTTTTGATCCTTGTCTGAAATACCTAAAAAACCATTTAATCGCCTAGCTAATACTAATTGTCCATCACGAATAATTAAGATTCGAGGTTCATGATTAGCATGCTGCACAATCAGCATATGCGCCTCTTTGTATGAGCCAAATAAAGTTACTAAAACCATTTCTTCAGAGGTCATTGCACGCAAAACTGGTTTAGTTTGTTCAAAACTGTCTATAAACGGAAGTAGCTGCAGCTTATTGGTAATAAATACATTCATTTTGCTGCTTTGCATTGGTAACGTTATTGGATAATCGATAAAGTCAGCTACAATGTTTTCAGAAGCTATATCAACTAAATCTTTTGTAGTCCAAGGCAGCGACTGAATGATTTCTTCATCACTAAGGTTTGGTTTATCCATTTGCACTATTTGATAAAAGTAGTGCGGTATGACTAAATTAACTGCACAAATATCAGTAGACACCTCATTTGTACAAGCAACAATTGCAGCGGTATAATCGGTTTGCTCAGACACATTTACACTGTGAGAACTGTGAACCATCCATTGGTCGCGTTGTTTTTTTAAACATACCGCGTTAACAGTATCTGCGTAAGTTGCAACACCAATAGCTGTATTTGGATCTAAACTACGATTTAACCATGAAAACAGCTTTTCTTTCATATAGCTACTATTGTTAATTGAGTATGAAATAAGTGTCGTACATTTTAACTACTTTGCCAAATTGAAAACCAATAAAATGCGTGAAAAATTCAAAATAGATGAAAATAACTATATTCAACAATTAGATAGCTCGTTTCTAAAAAAGAGAAATATTTGTTTAGGTATAAAACGTGATGATTTACTCCATCCGCTAATAAGTGGCAATAAATGGCGTAAATTAAAATACAATTTAGCGTATATGCAAAAGATAAATAAAACAGAGCTTCTGACTTTTGGTGGTGCATTTTCAAACCATATTCACGCCTGCGCAGCTGCGGGAAAAGAATTTAATATAAAAACTCACGCGATTATCCGCGGACCAGAACTTGATAACAACAGTCCGACAATTCAGTTTGCAAAACATTGTGGTATGAACCTACATGTTGTTAATCGTATAGAGTATCGAAAACGCCACAACATCGATTACCTTAATGCTTTGCAAGAGCGCTTTCCAAACGCTTATATCATCCCTGAAGGTGGTACAAATGAACATGCTTTATTAGGGTGTAAAGAATTAGTACAAAGCTTACCCGAACATAGCTACTTAGTTTGTCCTACAGGTAGTGGTGGCACACTTGCTGGACTAATAGAAGGCAGTGCTTCAACAACACAAGTTATT
The DNA here is from genome assembly GCF_014163655.1 of Pseudoalteromonas sp. SR45-1. Taxonomy (NCBI): domain Bacteria; kingdom Pseudomonadati; phylum Pseudomonadota; class Gammaproteobacteria; order Alteromonadales; family Pseudoalteromonadaceae; genus Pseudoalteromonas; species Pseudoalteromonas sp. SR45-1. Next base: position 110,671 of record NZ_JACJDR010000008.1, read on the forward strand.
GGTATAGCGGTATTAAAACAAGCTGATTATTTAAATGAAGAAATAAAAAAGCTGAGCGCTAAAGCTAATAATCAAACTAACTGGCAGTTACTCACAGAGTTTCATGATGGTGGCTATGGTAAGTTTTCACCTGAGTTATGGCAGTTTTGCCAAGATATAGGCCGCACACACAACCTACCGCTTGAGCCTATTTATAGCGGAAAAATGATGTATGCATTGTGGCAGCTTATTGAGCAAGATTATTTCCCATCTGGGAGTAAAATTATTGCTGTTCATACTGGCGGGCTTCAAGGCTTAAATGGGCTTAAATATAGAGGGTTAATCTAGACCTTAATTAAATACCGCTTGCGTAAACTCTTGAAGTGGCTCTGAAAAGTAAAAACCTTGAGCTCCTACCACTCCCAATTTGGTAAGCGTAAGTAGCTCTTTTTGAGTCTCTACGCCCACCGCGTATACGGGTAGATTTAAAAGACTAGCGGCTTCGACTATCCTTTTTATTTTCTTTTGACTTTGAGTTTTTTCATCTAATAAATGAACCAGTTCGTAAGATAACTTAAGCCCACATACTTGGTTATAATCAACTAGCATGGCTACTTTCTCACTGCTTTTTACATTATCAATCACAATATGTGAATGCCCTTTTTTAATAACATTGAGTGCATTAGTTATCGACTCTCTATGAGTAAAAAATTCTGCCTCACTTATTTCAAATTGTAATTTAGTATTTAACTTAAGCTCTGCCATTTGATTGGCTAACCACTCCCAAAATACAGTATTAAACCAATTTTTAGGGTGTAGATTTACACTAACTGTTAAAGCCGAAGACTCACTGAGCATTAGCTTTTTGACTTGTGTTATTACAGCTTTATCTAATATTAAAGCGTCTTGATCACTATAAACCTGCTTAATAAAATAACGAGCGGCCAGTAAACCAAGTTGGCTATGCCTAACCCGAATAAGAGCTTCATGCTGCAGGATATCTCCACTAGAGAGTTCAAATACAGGCTGAAAGAATAATATAAATTTATTCTTTTTAATGTTTTCTATAACCTGTTTGCTAGAGAGGTGTTTTTCTTGGCAGTGATTTAACGTTAAACGGTGGCAATGCTGCAATAGGCTGCTTTGTGAAAGCGCGAGTGCTGATTTTGCTAGCTTATAAACCGCCACTTGATCAGCGCCTAATTGATAATCACACGCACCTATTTTAATATTTTTATGAGTAATATTTTTTTGATGATTTTGACATATTAAAAACACATTTTTATGAAGCTTTTCAACGTAGCTATTCAACTCGCTAATAGAAATGTTTGGTAAGGTAACCGCTAAGTAATTAGAGTTTAGTATTTTTACCGACACACCTTTAAGTTCGGCTAATTTTTTAGTAATTAAGACTTTAAAATTGGCTTCTATATCCGTTTTTTTATCATAGCTACAATCACACTCAATAAGTAAAAATAAGTTATGTGATGCAGTATTAACTCCATACAAAGAACTTAAATCACATTTTTTTGCCTGTTCGATTAGTTGAGTATTTTTATACCTTTGTTGAATAATTTTAGTCGTCTGTATAACTGTATTTTTAAGCATTACTTTACGGTTTACTTTTAACAGGCTCCACCAGCGATAAGACCAATTAGCAGCGCCTAATATAATCAGATTCAAAAATATAAATAAGTAGCTTTGTGTTACCCACACTGGATAGTGATAAAGGCTCAAACTTAACGTTTTAAAAGTAAAAACTTCGCGTTCTAAATTTACTAAGTTCCTAAAGTGATCAGAAGAATTTTGCAGCTCTAACTTAAAGCCTTCATTTTTAGCTAATGCGACCAACACTTCATTATTTATAGAGGGAGATAAATTTAATTCATAAACGCGTTTAACAAACTGCTGCCCAGAAACATGTGCTTTTTGATGTAATGCATCATTTAAAATGAAATTAAAACTAATAAGTATCATCAAAAACAAAACAAAAGAGATACCTTTGAAGTACTTTAAAAGCCAGAGTTTACTCTTTTGCATAGCCTGCCACTCGTTATATTGATAACTAAAGTGTTGTTCAATATCTATAGAAGCACAAGGCTGCAAACTAAGTTTAAACGTTTATTAATAGTACTAAACAAAAAACACTCAGATAAACGAGAACTTACAAAAATAAACAGCTATGCCCTTTATTCTGTAAATAGATGAAAGCCATCGACAGATCATTTTAAAAAGTATGCCAGCAGAGATTATGCTGCATACCGCCTTAATTAAACCAATGGCGTGTTTTATTTGCAAAGTATACCAAGCTTAGCATTACGGGGACTTCTACCAACACCCCCACCACAGTGGCAAGTGCAGCCCCAGAATGTAAACCAAATAATGAAATAGCAACCGCAACAGCTAGCTCAAAAAAGTTTGAAGTGGCAATCATACATGCAGGCGCCGCTATGTTATGTGCAAGCCCCATTTTTTAGCTGCAATATAAGCAATCGCAAAAATACCGTAAGTTTGAATTAAAAGCGGGATTGCAATAAGAACTATTGCCTCTGGTTTTTCTATTAATATCTGCGATTGGAAACCAAACAATAGCGCTACTGTCGCGAGTAAGCCAATAATAGAATAAGGTTTCATTACCTTTAAAAAGTTATTTAAACACGTATGGTCATCTTCTTTATCAAGCTTTTTACGGGTAACAGCACCGGCCACCAGCGGGATAAGTACATACAATACCACCGATAATAGCAGTGTATCCCAAGGTACAGTAATATCAGTCACACCAAGTAATAGCCCTGCAATAGGTGCGAAGGCAAAAATCATAATTATGTCATTTATTGATACCTGCACTAAGGTGTAATTAGCATCGCCTTTTGTCAATTGACTCCACACAAACACCATAGCGGTACAAGGCGCAACACCCAACAAAATCATACCAGCTATATATTCTGTAGCTGTTTGTGGGTCAACAAAATCGGCAAAAATACCCTTAAAAAATAACCAGCCTAGTAGCGCCATAGTAAAGGGCTTTATAAGCCAATTAATAACGATAGTGAGCACTAACCCTTTTGGTTTTTTACCTACATCTTTAATTGATGAAAAATCAATTTGCACCATCATTGGGTAAATCATCAACCAAATAAGTACTGCGATTACAATATTTACATGGGCATATTCAAAACCAGCAATTAAGCTAAATGCACTTGGCATTATAGAACCAGCTACAATACCAAAAGTAATAGCTAAGGCTACCCACACAGAAAGATAACGTTCAAATAATCCCATTGTTCTGTCCTAAATAGAGCTTTGATTAACGCGTTGGCTAAGTTCTTCTGCAGATTCCACACGTTCAGAATAACGATCTACAAAGTAATCTTTTTGATCTCGTAATAACAAAGTAAATTTTATCAACTCCTCCATAACATCAACAACCCGATTATAAAGTGGAGAGGGTTTCATGCGCCCATTTTCTTCAAATTCTAAATGAGCTTGTGGCACTGAGGACTGATTTGGTATTGTTACCATACGCATCCAACGCCCTAATACTCGTAGTTGATTCACTACATTAAATGATTGCGATCCACCACAAACTTGCAGCACTGCGAGTGTTTTACCTTGCGTTGGCCTTACACCACCTAAATTGAGTGGTATCCAATCAATTTGGTTTTTGAATATGCTCGTCATTGACCCATGACGTTCTGGAGAGCACCATACTTGCCCTTCTGACCAAAGCATTAAATCTCGTAACTCTTGTACTTTAGGGTGTGATTCATCTTCACTATCGGTTTGAGGTAAACCTTCAGGATTAAAAATTTTAACCTCAGCACCAAAATACGTTAATAAACGTGCACTCTCCTCTATTACCAACTTACTATAAGAACGCGCTCTTAATGATCCATATAACAATAAAATTTTAGGTTTGTGCTCAGAAAAACTAACATTAAAATTTTTAGTATGTGGAACAACGCTGTGTATTTTATTTGTATTTGGTAACCCATTAACTTCTGACATTTATAACTCAACCTTTACCAAGTGAACATACGAAAAATCGAATATATGGAATTTCACATACAAACACGCGTGAGTCAAATTCTATTTTATAAATTTTTTTAAGTTATTAAAAAATCGGCTCAAGCCAATGGAAGGGATTGCGGAAGGTATTTGATAAAAATATTAAGTTACTTATATAGCGCAACTATTTATTTAAACAGCGAATTATAGTTTCACGTAGTTTTTGTGTTTTAATGGGTTTTGCAACATGAGCATTCATGCCAATAGATAAGTATCGTGTAATATCATCTTTCATAACATTAGCTGTTAAGGCAATTATTGGAATATTTGCGATAGTTTCATCACTATCATTACGAATAATTTGAGTCGCCTCAACACCGTCCATGATAGGCATATGAATATCCATTAAAATTATATCAAACGGCTCTAATTTTACTGTTTGGATGCACTCTAATCCATTATCAACTAAGTAAACCTGAGCGCCGCTATTTTCTAGTATGTTGGTAACTATGAGTCGATTGATTGAATTATCTTCCACAACTAATACTTTAATACCCGCCAGCGACTGTTCACTCACAGTATTTACTTTAGGCACTTCATTAAAAAAACCTAACACTCTACTGCTCACCTCCTTATACAAGACACTCGAATAAACAGGTTTTTGCAAAATTGTGTTTATATTTATTTTGTTAGCCACATCATTAAGTAAAACCTCATGATCCCTTGTAAGTACAATTATATTACTGCAAAGCTGGGGATTAATATTATAAATACGCGTTAAAAATGTTTCACTACTCATCGCTGACATTATCCAATCGACAATAATGACTTTAAATTTTTCTTTATTCTGTTCAATAATATCAATAGCTTGCTTAGCAGACGAGCACGCAGTACATGCTAAACCCATAGCTGTAAACTGATTTTCAATTACTTTAAGGTCCTCTTCATTATCATCTATAATTAATACATCAAACGGATCAGTAAAGATTAGGTTAGGCGTATCATCAATCAACGCTTGGTTGTTCAATTTAACTTCCACCGAAGCTACAAACTCACTACCCACACCTTGAGTGCTGTGTACTGTTATATCACCACCCATCAATTGGCATAAACTCTTACTAATTGTTAAACCTAACCCTGTACCACCAAACTTCCTAGTTGTAGAACTATCTGCCTGAGTAAATGATTCAAATAAATTACTAAGATTATCCTCAGCGATGCCAATACCTGAGTCTTTAACTGTAAAATTTAAGCAAACACTTTGCGGATCGTCTAATAACTTTCTTGACTCAATTAAAACCGATACAGTGCCGTGAGGGGTGAATTTAATTGCGTTAGAGCATAAATTTAACAGCACCTGATTTATTCGCACTACATCGCCGATTAAGTCCAGTTTAACTGCCTCATCAATGACAATATCAAATGTGACCCCTTTACTTTGGGCCAATTCATTGAAGGTTGCTTTGATATAATCAACAATCGAATTTACAGAAAAAGGAAATTCCTCAAGGTTAATGTTTCCAGACTCAATTTTTGAAAAGTCTAAAATATCGTTAATAACCACCAGGAGTTGATCTGAGGAGTATTTAATTTTATCTAAATAATACTCATACTCACCAGGTAAACCTTTTTCGAGCAAAATATTAGTCAAACCAATAATCCCACTCATAGGGGTTCTAATTTCATGACTCATATTTGCTAAAAACTCAGACTTAGCGGATGTCAGATGCTCTGCTTCTTCCTTGGCGTGCAAAAGCTCTTCAGTGCGCTCTTCAACGCGCGACTCTAATCTTTGCTTTTCTTCATCAAGCTCTTTTAAAAGTTGAATGCGGCGTTGGTTTAAAAACAAAACAAAAACTAAAAAACTGCTAAGAATAAAAATAATTACAGTAGCGCTGTAAATTAATATTTTATTTTTCTCAAAGTAAGTTGGCTCGTAATAAGAGATAATTGACTCTTCTGGCAAGCTCTGCGGAGCAATATTAAACTTACTTAATTGTCGCCAATCATATGAGTATGTACTAAGCCCTTCACCACTAATTTCATTTAACGCTTTATTTTCATTATAAAAAACTATTGAATCGGCAATACGTTTACCTATTTTTTCACCCGACAATACATACCCACCAACAACACCTGAGCCTAATAGTACTTCCCAATAGCTAAACACTGGCGCCGGACTTTCTTCAGTTAATCGCTCTACTAGCTGATAAGGGCTAAGTGATTTATTATCGTAACGCCTAAAAATGGGGGTAAATAAAATAATTGAATCTGCTGGGGCATTTCTTACTTTGGTGAGTAATTCTGGTAATGGAAGATCAAACCACTTTTCTACACTTAAATACGAAAAATCACGGTTAATAACCGAAAATAGTCCTCGATGAAAGCTCATACCAATATCGTTTTTTGTATCTAAAATCACGATCAATTTTTTAGGCTTCATTAAATTAACAGCATTTGCTGTTGCTTGCGCATAATCTAATTTAGCTTGGATCACAGCTCCGCTGGTCTTTTTTGGTAGATTAAACTGGGCGCCTGGCTCTAAGTATATTCGTGGAGCATTTATAAAAAAATCATCTAATTGAGATAGTAACGTCGCTGCAGAAGGCGACTGAGTAACGATGATATCGATGTGCTTATTTTTATATTTTTGTTTGAGGTAGTCTTTCATTAACTGTTTTTGATTAACTTCATCAAAGCGATTTACATCCATATTTTCGACAAATAGTTCATAACTAAAAGAACGTTTTGTAAGCTCTGTACGCAGTCCAAGCTCAACACTTTTATACCAAGGCATATCTTGATTTGTTGAATTTATAAATAAAATATGAGTAACATTTGAAGGAGTTTGAGCGTGTGAACTAGGGCTCAAGAATTGAAAAACAAGAAATAAAAATAAGATATTAGTTTTCATGTTTCTCATTGTGTAATCAGAGGAAAGTAGTTTAATGGTAAGTGTTAACGATATATATATCAATTAAATACAAGATAAAATTTACTGTAATTTAACATTACCAACAATACTATTTCACTTTACAGCCTAATGAGGTCTTATATTGATAGTTTTTGGATTATCATCACAGCGCAATACGCATAAAAAACCCAGTACGAATACTGGGTTTAGAGTAAAAAGTGTAAAGAATCTAATTATCTTTACACTAATAACTTTATATCATTTAGAACGGGATATCGTCATCAAAATCAATGGTTGGTTCCATTGGGTTTGATGCACCACCTTGCGGAGCACTTTGTGGTTTAGGAGCGAAACCACCTTGCTGCTGCGGTGCACTATTTTGTTGTGGTGCAAAGCCGCCTTGCGGCTGGTATTGATTACTTTGCTGCTGTGGTGCTGGAGCCGGTTTTGGCTGCGCTGCAGGTGCTGCTTGCTGTTGTGGAGCATAACCACCTTGTTGCTGGTTATTTTGGCCTTGATTATTTTGACCGTAACCACCGCTTTGTTGAGCACTTTGCGCTTGATTACCTTGGTAACCTCCACCTTGTGATTGATTACCTTGGTAACCACCACTTTGTTGATCGCCACCACGTGCGCCTAACATTTGCATTTGACCAGTAAAGCCATCTACAACTATTTCTGTAGTGTACTTTTCTTGGCCTTGTTGATCGGTCCACTTACGTGTTTGAAGTTTACCTTCAACATAAATTTGTGAACCTTTACGACAATATTCACCAACAATTTCAGCTAACTTGCCAAAAAATACAACACGGTGCCACTCAGTTTTATCAACCATTTGGCCAGTGTTCTTATCTTTATAGCTATCCGAAGTTGCTAGGGTAATATTTGCTACACCGTTGCCGTTAGGCATATAACGAACTTCAGGATCTTGCCCTAAATTACCAACCAAAATTACTTTGTTCACACCGCGTGCCATGGAACCATCTCCTATAAATGTTAGATTAAACCAGCGACTTTACGCGCTTGGTCTAGGTCAAATTCTTTATCATTAATCTTTAAATAGCTGCGACTTTCATCGCGAACTACAGTTGCTTCTATTACACCTGGTAAAGCAACTAACTGAGAAGCAAGTACTTGAGCATGCTCTTCAGAATCTAATTTGGTCATTAAACTAATAACTTTACTTTTGGGTGGGACTTGCATTTTCCACGCAATAATAAGCCATATTAACCCAACAAGTGCCGCTGCCGCAAACACAGCTTGCGTCGTTGTAGTTTGTGCTACATAGCCACCTAACATACCGCCTAAAAAGGCCCCTAAAAACTGACTAGATGAGTAGCCACCCATTGCTGAACCTTTTTGGCTTGCAGGTGCTATTCGCGATACGAGCGCAGGCATAGTGGCTTCTAAAAAGTTAAACGCCACAAAATAAAGCAGCATACACACAGCAATGCCTACTACACTATTAACCCATACCGACATTGCTAACATACTAATAGTTAACAAGGCTACTGAACCAATAAATGCTTGTTTTTCTTTCTCTTTTTTAATGGCCACAATCATTATTGGTACCATTAATAAAAATGCTAAAAATAGCACTGGAATATATAAATACCAGTGATGGTCAGCAACCAAACCATCTTTAATTAATTGACTCGGCAGTACCACAAAAATTGTGGTTAGCGTTAAATGCAATAACAATACACCTGCATTTAATCGTGCTAACTGAGGGTGTTTAATTAATTTTTTAATGTCGCTGAAGCTTGCTAATGTATCGCCTTTGGGCGCTTTATTTACCGCCTTTGGCACTAGCATGGTCACTATAAATATACCTAAGACTGCTAAAATAGCAGTCAACCAAAATACACCAGCAATACCCCACGAAGCGGCGACAATTGGCCCAAGTAACATAGCAAAGGCAAAGCTCATTCCTATGCTCATACCAATAACGGCCATTACTTTTGGTCGTTGCTCATCGCGGCTTAAATCTGAAGCAAACGCGAGTAGCGCACTGGCTATTGCGCCCATACCTTGTAAAGCACGGCCTACGGTAACCATTTGGATAGAGTCAGCTAATGCAGCAACTACAGAGCCAATAGCAAATACAACTAAGCCACCAACAATAACCTTTTTACGACCAATCTTATCGGATAATCGACCCATAGGTATTTGTAGTACAGCTTGCGTTAAACCATACGCACCAATGGCAAAACCAATCCAAATAGGCGAAAAACCTTCAAGCGATTGTCCATAAATAGCCAATACAGGCATCAGCATAAACAAGCCGAGCATTCTAAATGCAAACACACTCGCCAGTGATACAGCGGCGCGTTTTTCTCGTGAATTAAGTGAAGATGCGGTCATTATCTGCGTGATCTTACTCTATGAAAAATTGAGGTTGGGATTCTACCATAAGCTTGGCAATAATTAATCGCCTATAAGTAAGGATTTTTCATTGATCAAGGATTAATATTGCTTCGTATTATGCGATACTGAGTAAATAATTTTGGTAACAAACGAGATAGCATGGAAAACATTGAAGTCCGAGGCGCCCGAACGCACAATTTAAAAGACATCAGCCTAACCATCCCACGTGATAAATTAATAGTTATTACGGGTCTATCTGGTTCGGGGAAGTCATCACTTGCATTTGATACGCTTTATGCAGAAGGACAACGCCGATATGTTGAATCACTCTCTGCGTACGCAAGACAATTTTTATCGCTCATGGAAAAGCCTGATGTGGATCACATCGAAGGCCTCTCTCCTGCCATTTCTATTGAGCAAAAGTCAACGTCTCATAACCCGCGTTCAACCGTAGGTACTATTACCGAAATTTACGATTATTTACGACTTATGTTTGCCCGCGTCGGCGAACCACGATGTCCTACACATGATTTACCACTTGCTGCGCAAACCGTTAGCCAAATGGTAGATACTGTTTTGGCTCTACCTGAGGGCAGTAAATTAATGCTGCTTGCGCCAATAGTAAAAGAGCGTAAAGGTGAGCATGTTAAGTTATTAGAACAGCTATCTAGCCAAGGTTACATTCGCGCCCGTATAGACGGTGAAGTATGTGACTTGTCTGATCCACCAACGCTTGAGCTTCATAAAAAACATACAATAGAAGTTGTTGTAGACAGATTTAAAGTAAAAAATGGCTTACAACAACGCTTAGCAGAATCGTTCGAAACTGCACTTGAAATGTCTAATGGTGTTGCACATGTAGCATACATGGACGATAGCAGCGCTGAAGAGATTCTATTTTCAGCAAATTTTGCCTGCCCTACTTGTGGCTATGCAATGACTGAACTTGAGCCGCGTTTGTTTTCGTTTAATAACCCAGCTGGTGCTTGTCAAACCTGTGATGGCTTAGGTATACGCCAATATTTTGATCCTAATCGCGTAGTGCATAACCCAGAGTTAAGCCTTGCTGGCGGTGCAATTAAAGGCTGGGATAAACGCAGCTTTTATTACTATCAAATGCTGCAAGCGGTTGCAGATCATTACAATTTTGATTTAGACGTGCCTTATCAAGATTTAGACAGCGACTCGAAAAAAATTATTTTAGATGGCTCTGGTAGCACTAAGATTGCGTTTAATTACCGTAACGACCGTGGCGATTTAATTACGCGTAACCATGAGTTTGAAGGCGTTTTAAACAACATGAATCGCCGCTACCGCGAGACCGAGTCAAACTCTGTACGCGAAGAACTTGCTAAATACCAAACAAGCCAAGCGTGTCCTAGCTGTCATGGCTCGCGCTTACGCGAAGAATCTCGAAATGTATTTATTGGACAAACCAACTTACCTGCAATCACATGCATGAGTATTGGTGAAGCCATGGAATTTTTTGAAGGTTTAGAGTTAACCGGACAAAAAGGCCAAATAGCTGAAAAAATATTAAAAGAAATTCGCGACCGCTTATCGTTTTTAATTAACGTTGGCCTAAATTATTTATCACTTGAACGTAGCGCCGATACATTATCAGGTGGTGAGGCTCAACGTATCCGCTTAGCCAGTCAAATTGGTGCCGGTCTTGTAGGTGTAATGTACGTACTAGATGAGCCATCTATTGGATTACATCAACGCGATAACGACCGTTTATTACAAACATTGGTCCATTTGCGCGACTTAGGTAACACCGTTATTGTGGTAGAGCACGATGAAGATGCTATTCGTGCTGCAGATCATATTATTGATATTGGCCCAGGTGCGGGTGTTCATGGTGGGCATATTATTGCTCAAGGTACGCGCGACGATATTTTAGCAAGCAAAGAGTCTGTTACGGGCCAATTTTTATCAGGCGTACGTAAAATAGAAATACCAAAAGAGCGTCACCCAACGAACGACAAATGGCTAGAGCTATTTGGCGCAACGGGTAATAACCTTAAAAATGTGGATTTAAAAATCCCATTTGGTTTAATGACCTGTGTGACAGGTGTATCGGGCTCAGGTAAATCAACGCTAATAAACGATACTTTATTTAAACTTGCTCATACAGAGCTAAATGGCGCAACCACTGCCGAAGCGGCACCGTATAAATCAATTAGCGGTTTAGATCATTTTGATAAAGTGATCGATATTGATCAAAGCCCAATTGGTCGTACTCCTCGTTCAAATCCGGCAACCTACACAGGTATATTTACCGGTATTCGTGAGTTATTTGCAGGCACACAAGAAGCGCGCTCACGTGGCTACAAAGTAGGTCGCTTTAGCTTTAACGTTAAAGGCGGACGCTGTGAAGCGTGCCAAGGTGACGGCTTAATTAAAGTTGAAATGCACTTTTTACCTGATGTGTATGTACCGTGTGATGTATGTAAGAGCAAACGCTATAACCGCGAAACGCTCGAAGTCCAATACAAAGGTAAAAACATACACCAAGTACTTGAGATGACTGTTGAAGACGCGCATGAGTATTTTGACAAAATACCGGCTATTGCCCGCAAGCTTAAAACCTTAATGGACGTTGGTTTATCGTATGTCCGCTTAGGTCAAGCCGCTACCACGCTTTCAGGTGGTGAGGCGCAACGTGTAAAACTAGCACGCGAGCTATCAAAGCGTGATACTGGTAAAACACTCTACATATTAGATGAGCCTACAACAGGCTTACACTTTGCTGATATTGAACAGCTGCTTGTTGTATTACATCGCCTGCGCGATCACGGTAACACCATTGTGGTTATTGAGCACAACCTCGATGTTATTAAAACAGCAGATTGGGTTATTGATTTAGGACCTGAAGGCGGAGCTGGCGGCGGTGAAATACTCATTGCAGGTACACCAGAAGAAGTGGCCGAATGTGAGCGTTCACATACTGGGCATTACTTAAAACCTCTATTAAATAAATAGAGGTTCAGTTGTGACAAATTAATCGGCTTTGAGGTTATTTAACTGTCGAGATTACACTTAATTAAAAATGGCGAGAAGATTCACTTCTCGCTATTTTTTGGCTCTAATTTTTCTTTTATCAACATAACAATCGAAAATGTTATTAAAGAAAAGCAACACACTGCTGCAAATTTAACCTTGAAAGATCAACAGACCCTAGTTATTCCAACTTATCTGTATTATTTGCATGTCTTTATATTTTGATTCTGTAAAGAAAATTTGATTGTTATCACTAATAAAAAATGCGATGGGTTTAAAATCCACGTGCACATCTTTGACTGTTTTATCTTCTAAATTAAGCCGAGCAACTCTTGAAATCGTATCAGAGTAGTAAAGGTAATTACCATTAATAGCAAAAAGTTGTGCTTGTCGCGCGTCTTTGGGTAATTCCCAACTCTGTTTATTTGATAGTTTAATTAACTGATTATTAGTAATTGCATAATTAGTACCGTCAGCGCCTGAAATTAATTTGTTGGCTTTAATATCCTCTAATATAGTTGTGTCTCGCGTTAATAAATTAAACTGAGCAAATAGGTTTTCTGAACCACTTCGCTCTAAATAAATTATACTTTCATTATCTTTAGACCATACATAGTTTAGTATTTTTCGCCCTTTAAACTCAGCTATGGTATAGAGTTTGTTCGACATAATGTCAAAAAATGCAATATCGCTATTAACTCTTAATAAAACACGATCTTGCTTCCTCGATACTCTTAGCCCGCCAATAGCAAAGGTAGATTTCCCTTCATAAGTAAAGTTACTAAGTTGCTTTGTAAGTCCATTTTGAGATAACCACAACTGACTGCTGCCAGAGCGCTCGGATACAAAAATATGCGCTAGCCCTTTCTCATTAATGACTTCTACAATATGGTAGTCGTCTTCATCACTTTTGTAGAGTGCTTCATACTCAGGAACATCGTTAAAAAGACTAGTCGCTTTAATTAACGAAAAGGTTTGTGTTTTATTTGCTGAGTAAAAGAGGCTATTAGCAGATTGAACTGCAATATAATAAGGTGAAATTGCTGGGGTAACCGTTAGTGTGCGTTTAATAATATTATTTTCATCAAACACAATGGTTGAAAGGTCAGAGTCTTCAAAAACAATCACGCCTTTATCGTCTGCAAGCCAGTCAAACGCGAAGCTAATTATGCTTTTCTTTGCTTTAAATAATCGCTTGGTTTCATGGGTCTCAAAGTTATAGCTAAATACAGAAAAAGGCTTACCCTTTTGACTAAGTATATATGCTATTTTATTACCTGAAGAAGATAAGCGCGGCATTATTACGCCATACATTACACCTGGTGGTGGAATAACAATGGACTCTTTTTGTAACTCTAAATCAAATTTATATAAACCTGAGCCATCTTGCTCATTTTTATATTCAGTGTAATAAATATATTCACTATTTTCGTCTACTTGTGCGTAGCCGGTGTATCTAAGGTCACACTTTTTAATTAATGTAGCCTCACCAACAATAGGAAACTGGCTTAAATCAACCAGTACCATTTCGCACTGCTGTTGTTTTAAGTTTGTAGCTTGTATAAGCACTGCGTGCTGATTTAACTGCCACGATAAAATAGATACTTGAAAGCCAGGATAGGTAATTTCAACCTCCCTTTGATCAGATAGTCGCTTTACAAATGCATGCATTACGTCATTTTCAGGTTCAACATTTGTATAAGCTAAATATTGTTTATCTGAGGACATCTCAGGGTGAACCTCACTGCCTATATTCCATGTGCTTGCTACCTTATTAACCGTGATCTGTTTAATCTTTTCGCTAGAAGGTGCATTAATAAAAAACAACCCAAACCATACTAAAGAGCACAGGCAAATAATGACGAGTAAAGAATAAATCAAAAAATTTTTACTATTCTTTTTTTGAACTGGTTGAGAAGTAGTTGCAGTAGCTATCTCTTCATTTTTGGCAGAAATACCTGGTGAGTCAGGCAAAATGTTTACAGGCTCTTTCAAAACGTTTGCTTGCGTTAAACGCTCAGGTATTACTGTTAGGCTATATCCTTTACGGTAATGCGTTTTTAAAAGCGGCGCTTTTTCAATTGGGTGGGCAAGCTGCTTTCTTAACTCTGAGATTGCACGGTTAATCGCATTATCATCAACAAAGCTCTGTTGCCACACACTCTCAATAAGCTCTTGGCGGGAAACAATTTGTTGAGGCTTGTCTATAAAGTGAAGTAATAGCTTTACTAAAAGTGGATCTAATTCCCTTTCTAAATGGTTTGAAGTAATCACACAGCGATTACTAATAAATTGCCAAGGTCCGATTTGATAATTCATAGTTTTTACGTATTTTTATTTTTATAAACCGTATCACATCTACACTTTCTTTTATAGAAAAAGCATTTTAAACCTTATATTAGCATTATAAGGTTTAAGGCTAACCCTCTAAATTAAAACAATTATTTAATTTAAAAACCTTATCTATTAATTGCTCATAACTAGATAAGCGACTCTCAATAAATTCAGCGATATTCTTTAAACCGTCATCAACAAGCAGCTTAGTAAAAAATCATTTGTGATTCTAAATTGGCTGCAATTAAAAATATAAAAGGTTTAATTATGAATAGCACAATGAAAAAAGTACTACCGGCTTTACTACTAGCAACTGCTTTTAATACAACTTCAGTTATTGCAGCTGACGCTAAACAACACACCGTTCAAAGTAATTTTAATCAATGCATAATTGGTGAAAGCGTAGAGGCGATTAACCCAGTTAATAAAAAGCAGCAAGAAACAAACAACATAGACGCCACTGAGTCTTTAAAAAGTAATGTTGATACACAAACGTTACTTTCTTCGATAGATGAAAAAATATCAGCTGAGCTTGACTCTTCAATGAGCAAAATAAACTCGCAAATTGATAAAAACCTTTCAAAGTTAACATCCTCAATCACTGCATATTTCAGCACTGTGTTATCGAACTAAAAACAATAAAATTAAAAGTTACATAAAGGAATTATCATGAAAAAATTCACAAAAAAATTAGTATCTGCCAGCGTATTACTTAGCTGTAGTCTTTTAGCAAATACAGCACAGGCCCAAAGCTCTGTATGGCAAGTAAGCAATGGTAATGACTCACTATTTATTGGCGGTACAGTTCACATACTACCTAAAGCTGAAATGCCACTACCCGCTGAGTTTAACCATGCTTATGAACAAGCGGATACAATTATTTTAGAAGCACCGATAACTGACCCAGCCGACACTAATGCGCAAATGCAAATGTTAGGCGCACTATCGTATACAAATAACGAAACGTTAAGTCAAAAACTAGAACCCGAGATTAAGGCATCACTTGAAAATAAGCTTAACGAGTTTGGCGCTAATCTCGCTAAGTTAGATGGCTTTCGCCCTGCTATGGTTGGTATTGTTTTAATGTCGATGGAGCTTCAAAAGCAAAATTTAATGGGTGAAGGTGTTGATGCTTATTTTACTAAAAAAGCGACTGAAGATAACAAAACAAAAAATTACTTAGAAACAATGGAATTTCAGTTAGAGCTTTTTAAAAAAATGGGTCAAGGCAACGAAAACGACTTCATTAAACATAACTTAGCCGAGCTGCACAACTATGGCGATATGTTTAAAGGACTTTTAGCTGCCTGGCGCAAAGGTGATACAGACACACTGAATAAAGTGGCACTTGAAGATATGCAGAAAAATGATCCGAATAGTTATAAACAACTCATTACAGATAGAAATAATGATTGGTTACCAAAAGTAGAAGCCATGTTTAACAACGATAAAAATGAGTTTGTACTTGTTGGAGTTGCCCATCTTGCAGGACAAGATAGTTTACTTACCTTACTTGAAAATAAGGGCTATAAAGTTTCTCTAGTTGATATTGATAGCACGGCAGATATAACAGTAAGAGGGGCTGAATAATGGATAAAACAGACAAACTAGCTATATCGCTACTGTTTCTATTTGGGTCCATCATGTTGATATGTGCTATATAAAAAATGCCGCTAACAAGCGGCATTTTTTATTTTAATAAACTTACCCGCGAGGAATAAAACCAAGCGCATCGTATACCGATTTCAATGTTTTCTCAGCACGTACACTTGCTTTTTCAGCACCTGACTTCATTATGCCATCAAGTAGGTTTTGCTCTTCTCTGATCTCTTTAAAGCGTGCTTGAATTGGCTCAATCATATTTACAACTGCATCTGCTGTATCTTTCTTTAAATGGCCATACATTTTATCTTCATACTCAGGAACTAGGTCTTCAATTGAGCGCTTAGTTGCAACACTCAATAAAGTAAGCAAGTTTGATACGCCAGGCTTTTCTGTGCGATCAAAATATATACGTGCTTGTTCATCTGAATCAGTTACTGCTTTTTTAAGCTTTTTCACAATTTGCTTAGGCTCATCTAATAACATGATGTAACCATTTGGGTTTTCGTCAGACTTAGACATTTTTTTAAGTGGATCTTGCAAGCTCATTACGCGTGCACCAAACTCAGGGATGTACGGCTCTGGTAATTTAAATACGTCGCCATATAAATTATTAAAGCGTGTGGCTATATCGCGAGTCAGCTCTAAGTGTTGCTTTTGATCATCCCCTACTGGTACTTGATCAGCTTGGTATAATAAAATATCCGCAGCTTGCAATACTGGATATGAAAATAAGCCCACGTTTACGTTATTTGCATGCTTAGATGACTTGTCTTTAAACTGAGTCATTCGATTAAGCTCACCCATTTGCGCGTAACAATTTAATACCCACGCTAATTGTGCATGCTCAGGTACTTGCGATTGTACAAATAACGCAGATTTTTCAGGATCAATGCCACATGCCGCGTAAAGAGCAATACCATCTAACACTCGAGAGCGCAGTAATTCAGGCTCTTGGCGAACCGTAATAGCGTGTAAGTCTACTAACATAAAGAAACTTTCGTGGTCTTCCTGTAACTTTAGCCACTGGTTAATAGCGCCAACATAGTTGCCTATTGTCATACCACCGGTTGGCTGAATGCCGCTTAAAACTACTGGTTTACTCATGATTTTCCTTTATTTTGCTTAATGAATAATATTTAACGCTGCGTTAGAACAGGTATTATATCTAAGAAGTTATCGCATAGGTACTGCGGATTATAATCCTCAAGATTTTCACCTTGGTTATAGCCATAACTAAGTGCAATTACGTCTATATTAGCGGCTTTAGCTGCAAGTATATCGCTTTTAGAATCACCTATCATTATTGCTTTATTAGGCTCCGCATTTAGTTTTTTGCAGGCAAATAGCAATGGTTCTGGCGATGGTTTTTTTGCCATGTCGTCACCGCATACAACCACATCAAAATGACTCGTTAGTGCCAATTTTTCGAGTAGTTTCTCTGTAAAAATTCGAGACTTATTAGTGATCAATGCTTTAGGCATACCGCGAAGTGCTGCAAGCCCTGTTTCTACATGTTGGTACAAAACACTATACTCACCAACTTGCTGTTCATAATACTTATAGAACTGTAATATTGCTTTGCCACTAAGTGACTCATCTAGATTTTCACTCACTTGCATATCGCCACTCAAAGCGCGTTTAACAAGGACTTCAACCCCATTACCAATCCAACTTTCAACCAAGCGTTGAGTAACAATAGGAAAAGCAAAATCGCTCAAGGTTAAATTAATAGCGATATACAAGTCGTAAACGCTATCAACCAAAGTACCATCTAAATCAAATAAGGCGACATCGTACTTCATTACTTAACACTTCCAAGCTGCTCACGCATTTGATCAATCACCACTTTGTAATCAGGTTGATTAAAAATAGCTGAGCCTGCAACAAACATATCAGCACCCGCTCGAGCCGCTGCTGCAATATTATCGACCTTAATACCACCATCAACCTCTAAGCGAATATCTCGGCCTGATTCAATAATACGCTGTTTGGCTTGGCGTAATTTTTCAAGCGTATGAGGGATAAAGCTTTGCCCGCCAAACCCAGGATTTACCGACATTAGTAAAATGGTATCTAGCTTATCAATAACATGATCTAAATAACTTAGGCTTGTTGCTGGGTTAAACACTAAGCCTGCTTTACAGCCGTGATCTTTAATTAACTGTATTGTACGATCGACGTGCTCACTGGCTTCAGGATGAAAAGTAATAATAGAAGCACCAGCCTCAGCAAATAAAGGTATTATGCTATCTACAGGCTTAACCATTAAATGTACGTCGATAGGTGCTGTAATACCGTAATCTCTTAGTGCTTTACACACCATAGGACCAATTGTGAGATTAGGTACATAGTGATTATCCATTACATCAAAGTGAACCACATCAGCACCCGCTTCGAGAACTTTATCAACATCTTCGCCTAGCTTTGCAAAATCAGCAGACAAAATAGAAGGGGCTATTAAATATTTTTGCTCTGGGTTAAACATGATTAACTCCATCAATAAATAGTGTATTGCGTTAATGTAACTTAATTGAAGATGTTACCCAAGTAATATGGCGTAATAGCCCCCATTTTAGGTAACTTTAAGTTTGATATTTAACCAGTATTTGCTATGATTAAAAAAGTAACAAATTATTGGATTTCATCATGCGTGCTTTTAAAATTGGGATATTAATTGCGTCGGCATTACTGCTTATCGGGGCGTTTAGCTTTGGTTCAAGCTCTGAGCAAGAATTAAGCTCAGTGAGTAATTGTCATAATACACAAGTGGTAAGTGCTCAAAACACTTTAACTGCGTGTATTAAAGCTGAAGAAGAGTCATCATGGTTTTCGTGGTTAACTGGCGATAGCCGTAGTGCTCAGTTTCATTACCTTGATTTACTGGAACTACTTACTAGTTCTGAAGATTCTAAAAACACTCCTTCTTTAAAACCTTTATTTTAAATAATGCTACAATTTTTTAGCGCGTTGCAAAGTGTGCTAGCTGCATTTTTTGGTGTTCAGTCTGAAAATAAACGCCAAGTCGATTTTAAACAACATTCCCCTTTATCCATCATTTTAATTGCGATTGTACTATTTGTTGCTTTTGTTATCGCAATTTACGCAGTGGTTGCTTGGGTGCTAAATACATAGCCATCAACTCGTCAACTTTATTTCTAGAGCCACCTTTGGGGCTAATAGTGCGCTTTACTTGAATTTGTTCAAGCGATGCTTGGCTATAAATTTTACGCGTCCACACGGTATCGTGGTTTGAAATAAGCACAGGTGTGTTATTTTCAAATGCGGCTTGTTCTGCCAAATTAGCTAAGTTAGCCTGATCATCTAAATTAAACCCCCCTTTTGCGTAAGACGTAAAAGAAGCCGTTTTACTTAATGGTACATAAGGTGGGTCGCAATAAATAACAGCATTGTTAGGCACTAACTTAAAAACGTCATCGTAATCTAAACAAGTGAACGTTGCTTTTTGTGCTTTTTCAGCAAAAAAATACATTTCTTTTTCAGGAAAGTAAGGCTTTTTATACTTACCAAAAGGCACATTAAAAATGCCTTTTAAATTATACCTACACAGTCCGTTGTAACCATGGCGGTTCATGTATAAAAACAAGATTGAACGTTCGTATACATCACGGCTTTGATTAAACTGCACACGATATTCGTAATACGCATCTGCGTGATTATTCAAATCAACAAATAGCTTTTTAGCGTCACTAATAAGCTCATCTGGAGAGCTTTTAAGCTCTTTATATAAGTTAATTAAGTCTGCATTGATATCATTGAGGATATAGTGCTTAAAGTCACTATTTAAAAACACAGAGCCTGCACCAACAAAAGGTTCAACCAAAGTATCAGCATGCTTGCTAGCTTGGTTTAATCGCGCATTAATGTTTTCAACTAGGCTGTATTTTCCGCCGGCCCATTTAAGGAAGGCTCTACTTTTTTGCTGCATTGGCTCTTTACTTCAATCTGGTGTTGCGCGATTTTACACTAAAGCAGTGTGTTTTACTGATCAACGACTGCTATTTCTTGCTTTATTTTACTAATTTTTTTATAGAAAGGTTTATTTTTTCTAACCCCAGGGGGTAAAGTATCCATTGCTGATTTTGCCTCGTTTATACTCTCAAAGCTGCCAAATGTAACAACCCACCATATTTGATTATTTCGCTTCGTTTGGTAAGAATGTGCTTGCTGCTGTAGATTGAATTGAGCAATGAAATTATCGCGAACTTCCTGCTGAGTTACCGCTAATAATTGAATAACACTATTTGTATCTGCTTGCTGCATGTACCAAATATTATCTTGGCTGATCTGAGTTTGCTCTGCTGTATTTACTTTCTCTACTTTTAGAGCTTTAGATACAACTTCACCTGCTTCACTGCTTTTGTTTTTAACGCTATTATCAATAGCATTGTCTAATACCTTGACGGTATTTGCAGGTTCGGTAAGACTTTGCATGATAGCAGGCACATCATTAATGTGTACGCTCTCTGGCTCAATATCTGGCTCAACTACTTCAGGGTCATTTAAAGTAACTACTGACTCATTTTGCTTTATAACCGGCTCACTTACTTGCTCTACAGATATTGCTGTATTTAGGACTTGCGCTTCTTCCTGCTGATAATATTGTTGCCACCACTGCGTCATATCAGACTTATAAAGCAGACCAATAATTAAAAGCATAATTAACAACATCAAAATCAATAAGTGCAATCGCCAAGATACTTTATCTTTAACGATAATATCGGCTATGTGCTCACTAGGTTGCCAAGCAAGCAATAAACTGGGGTTACCATGAGCCTCGGCTAAAAAAGTACTAAAAACAGGGTCTTCATCATAAGGTAAATCAGTAAAGTACCACTGCAATAACATCTTGCTTTCTCGAAGCGTCAGTGGCTCCAAGTAAATTTCGACAGCGTCATTTAAAGCAATTTTAGACTGTGATGCAATTATGATATACAACGTATTAGGGCTATTTTTAGAAAGCAGCTCAAGCTCAATTAGTATCTCTTCAGATAATTGCCTACCGCCATCAAGCACCCATAAACAAGGTCCGCACTGCTGTTGCTCAAGCAGCTGGTAATAGTTTTCAGGTAAACTTAAATTATGATCAACTAAAGGGGAATTAAAGCTTTGCTCTAATAAATCGCTCATTAGCTGAGCGTCAGTCATTTGTGCACTTACTTGCACAAACGCTTTATTAAAGTCATTGTATTTATCTGTAATGAAGGTTTCGAGCATATAACTTTTACCTAGCCCCGATGTGCCAAGTAAAACTATTAAATTTTGTCCGTACTCAAATTGCAGTGCGATTCTATCCACCAAAGCCGCACGGCTTGGTAAAATTTGTGACTGCATTTACTGCTCGATTAAGTCTCTAACTTGGTCATCAGAGACATCATCAACTAATGCACACTGGCCAAATTGGGTAGGTAGAATAAAGCGTATAGTGCCTCTTTTATTCTTTTTGTCTTTACGCATATGCGTTAGGAACTGCTCGCTAGTCATTTGCTTTGGAATTTCTGTTGGTAAATTATATAGTTCAAGCAGCTTAATAATTCGATCAACTTCACTTGCGCTTAAATCTTGGCGTGTCTTGGCAAGTTTAGCTGCTAATACCATGCCTGTTGCAACAGCTTCGCCATGTAACCAAACGCCGTAGCCCATTTCTGCCTCAATTGCATGGGCAAATGTATGACCTAAGTTTAATAAAGCACGTAAACCATGCTCTTTTTCATCTTGCGCAACTATAAGCGCTTTTATTTCACAACATCTAAAAATAATATGCTGTAAGCACGTTTCATCTAGTTGCTGCAAATTAGCTACGTTTCGCTCTAAGTATACAAATAATTCGGTATCGTAAATCAGACCATACTTAATTACTTCAGCCATACCTGCTGCAAACTCTCTTGCTGGTAGGGTGTGTAATGTTTGTGTATCAATAAAAACCGCTTGAGGCTGATAAAATGCCCCTATCATATTTTTACCTAAAGGATGATTTACTGCCGTTTTACCACCTACCGATGAATCAACCTGTGAAAGCACTGTCGTTGGTATTTGAATAAACGGTACGCCGCGCTGATAACACGCTGCTACAAAACCAGTTAGATCACCTATAACACCGCCACCTAACGCGATTAAACACGTATCTCGGCCACAGTTATTTTGTAGTAAAAATGCTGATATTTTTTCAAACCATTCAAGTGATTTATATTGTTCACCGTCAGGAATAATAAAAGATAGCGGATTTTGATCTGCTAATGAGTCAAGTAACGCTTGTAAATATAAAGGCGCTATTGTGTCATTAGTAATGATGATAGGCCGACAATCACCAATGTGGTGAACCAGGCGGCCATTATCTTGAAGTGCAGATTGCCCAATATAAATAGGATAACTTCGCTCGTCCAAATTAACTGTTAATTTAAGCATGCTTAGTTATTTCCTTATTATTGGTTTTTAAAAATCTAATTTCTCGATGATTTGGTTAGCAACAACTTTAGCGCTTTGCTCATCGGTACGTACAACAAAATCGGCAACTTCTTTGTATAGGGGCTCGCGTTCTTCTGCTAAGCGCTCTAGTACGTTACGAGGTGCTTCTTCAGTTTGCAGTAATGGGCGACGCTTGTCGCGTTGCGTGCGTGCAACTTGCTTTTCTATAGGTGTCTCTAGGTATACAACTATACCTCGAGCCGAAAGCTTGTTTCGAACTTCTTTGCTCATTACTGAACCACCACCGGTAGCAAGTACAATACCTTGCATCTCGGTTAAATCGCCAATAACAGACTCTTCTCGAAGTCTAAAGCCTTCTTCACCTTCAAGATCGAATACCCATGCAATATCTGCACCTGTGCGGCGTTCGATTTCTTGATCAGAATCAACAAATTCAAGGTGTAATTGGTCAGCGATGTGACGACCAATCGTGCTTTTGCCAGCCCCCATGGGGCCAACTAGAAATATATTACGTTTCTCAGCCATATCTTTTAGTACAAACAAACTCTAAAATTTGAAATAAAACCCCGCCTAACGACCTGGCCCCAAAATTAAGGAGGGGATTATCTCAGTAATTGCAGGGGTATTTCAAGTCAATTAGAATAAAAAGCCATATAACGAGCAATTAATCTAAATAATCACCCGTTGGTTAACATAAAACCACTGTATTTTAATCAATTTGTATTTTCGGTGTCACGAAAATAAGTAATTCACGCTTTTCATTAAACTCACTTGTGGTTTTAAATAGTCTTCCTACGTAAGGAATGTCACCTAAAATTGGCACTTTACTCGTAGTATTAATGATTTGCTGTTGGAAAATACCACCGAGTACTACGGTTTGGCCATTCTCGACTAACACTTGTGTTTGAATTTCTTGAGTATCAATAGACACCGCTTCACCAGTACCTGTTTGTACAGTATCACCACGTGTATCTTGAGTAATAATTAAATCTAGAATTACTTTATTATCAGGTGTGATATGAGGTGTAACTTCTAAGCTCAGTACCGCTTTTTTAAAGCTTACGGTAGTAGCACCGCTTGAAGCTGACTCAGTATAAGGAATTTCAGTACCTTGCTCTATTCGGGCTTTTTGCTGATTAGCCGCTATTATACGTGGACTAGCAATAATCTCGCCTTTATTCTCTTCCTCAAGCGCACTTAGCTCTAAATCAATCAGCGTGCCGTTAGCCAGTTTTGCTATGTGTAAGCCAATGCTAGCCGCAGGGTTAGTGATAGGTAAATTTACATTTAATCGGTCTGAAATACTTGGTGCATCTGAAGTAGATGTCGCATTATAAATACCTTCTGCGCCTTCAAGAGAGCCTGAAATACCAACACTACTGCCTTGGTCACTAAAGCCCCAACGTACGCCTAAGTCTTCAGTAACGTTATCGCGCACAGTTACCATTCGAGATTCTATTACAACCTGCTGCACTGGAATATCAAGCGTTTCAATCATGCGGCGAATGTTTTCTATACTCTTAACAGTATCTTTTACTAACAAAGTATTTGTACGTTGATCAACAGATACACTACCACGGGCAGTTATAATACTGTTTGTATCTGTTTTTAATAGATCAGCAAAATTTTCGGCTTTAGCATAGTTTAATCGGATGTATTCACTATATAGAGGCTCTAAGTCTTCAACTTGCTGCTTAGCTTTTAAATCTTTGGCTTCACGTGCTGCAAGTTCTTCTGCAGGCGCTACCATTAATATAGAGCCATCCATGCGCTTATCTAGCCCTTTAATACGTAGTACTACGTCAAGCGCTTGATCCCACGGTACACCATCTAGGCGCAGCGTTATATTGCCCGTTACTGAATCACTGGTTACTAAGTTAAAGTCGTTGTAACCCGCGATAATTTGCAGTGCTGCACGCACAGAGATATCTTGAAAATTTAAGGTCATAGGGCGACCTTGATACTCAACACCACCATCTAAGTACGCATTTTGCGTTTCATCTTTTTCTACTGTCAACGTTAAAATATTATCTATTTGCTGATACGTAAACGTGAACTGAGCATTAGGTTCGATAACAACACGACTTAAACCATCTTCTTTAAAAGTCTCGATATTACTTACAACAGTTCCAAAATCTAATACATCTAATTCATAAAGTAGATCGTCTAAAATATCGGTGTGATGAAAGTCAGCGTAAATTTTCCCGCCACTTTCATGGACTTCAATTGCAGCTTGAGTGTCTTGTAAAAATACAAGTACTTTTGCTTCACCCTTCTCACCACGTCTAAAATCAATTGACTGGATACGGTTAATGTAATTTCCACTTTCATCACCTGAGTCCATCACTACATCTTCATTTTCAGGTTCTGTAAGAGGGTTATCAGAGACACGTATCGATACTAAATTGTTATGAACTTCAGTCTCATAAATTTTTAATCTATCTAAGTTTACCGTTACCTTTAAACCACTGTTAGTTAAAACATTAGTAACACTGCTAATTCCAGCTTGATTAACTTCAACATCATTTAAACCAACTTCTAACTCTGCAGAATCAAAAAACATTTCGATTCGGGCTGGGCTATTAAACACTTGAACTTTTGGTTCAAAGGTTAACTCTTCATCAAAAACAAGCTGTAATTCAGTTTCGCCTTTAAGTAATGGATTATAACGAACATCATAAAGCAATGGCCCAGCTATGGCTGAGTTTACAGTGACTAAAGCAACAGCAGCCAGTAATGTCCGTGAAATACGATGAAGCCAAAGTACATCCTTATGCATCCTATTTTTACCTTTTTTATTATTAATTTGCGCCATCTGTTGCCGCCTCTAACATTTCTAATTTCGTCAGGCGCTCTTTCCAACAGCCAGACCCATCAGGGATTAATTCCACTAATTCTATATAGTCGTTGCTTACTCTTTTTACTTTGCCATCATAACTTCCAAGATAATTCCCTACCGTTACGCGGTGCAAAGTGTCATCTGTTGCTGTAATTAATGCCCATATTTGTCCACTAGAGCCAATTGTGCCTTTCATTGCTAAATTATCTAGCGGGTATTTCTCTAACGGTTCGCGGCGACGCTCTTGATCTGGGTGCAAACAGTTTTTTACCTGCGTTAGTTTATTTTGAATAATCTCAGGCTGAGGCGCTACAAACGGGCTACGTAGCTGACCAGCACTGTACTCAAATATTTCAAACTTTGTCAGTTCAGGAATCGTCTCAACCTTTGGTGTGGTGCTTGCTTTTACCTGATCAATAAATTCTTTTTGCTCAGAAGTGTCATCATTACAACCAGCTAAAACAAATGCTATAGCTAAAGGTACTACGCGAAGGAGTTTCATTTTTTAACCCCTTCTTCATAACGATATGTTTTTGCAACAACACTGAATGTTAACTGTTTATCGCCCGATGATAAAATAGAAAAGTCATGTAAGCTTACAATTCGGGGTAACTGGGCCACTTTACCTACAAACTCACCAAACTCATGGTAGCTACCTATTACTTCGATTTTAATAGGCAGCTCGGTATAAAATTCTTTTTCAACTTCTGGCAGCCAACCTATTTTTAAAAAAGTCAGACCACTCGTTGTCCCAACATATGATAAATCATCAAGTAAACCAGGAGTTTCATTCGAAGTGGGTAGACGCTTTAATAGCTGAGAAAACTTATCTTCCATTTCAATCATTTGTTGACGATATATTTCAAGCTTGCTCGCTACTGCATACTTAGTTCGATAAGTTGTTCGTAGTTCAACTTCTTTTGCCACGGCACTATGGTAGCTGTCAATTTCATCAGAAACTAATAGGCTATAACTAAAAAACAATACAAGGCCCGCAACAAATGTGCAGCAAATTGCTTTAACAGCAATTGGCCAATCACCAATGTTATCAAGCTCTATTTCATTCCAATCAATTTCACTCAGTGCTTTAAAATCAAGGTTCATCGCTAACCTCACCAATTTTATCAAATGGTTTTACATAAAATTCCATATTAAAATCACTAAGTAAACGCGAAGATTGATCGCCTGCAACAATGCCCTGCATTGAAGGATTCTCTAGTAAATATGAGCTTTGTACTTGGCGGAGCATTGTTGATAGACGATTATTAGATTCACTACGTCCTAAAACATGTATTTGGCTGCCTTTGCGCTCCAGTTTTGTTAAATAAACACCACCTGGCACTATTTTGGCAACTTCATCCATTATTTGCGTACCCAAGTTACGGCTGCTTTGCAATTCTTCAATGAGCCTCATACGCTGTTGTAAATTTTCCTTTCTTTTATCTAAGCTTCGTATTTCACTTATTTTTTTATCTAGCATGCTAATTTCTGAGCTTAAATAATTATTCTTTAAGTTTTGACCGTCTTTTAAGGCACTATAAAAAGAGCTTAATAAATACATACTTGCAAAACAAAGTATAACGACACCAACAAGTATAGTTACAAATTTCTTTTTCGATTCTTCGCGTTGTGATTCACGCCAAGGCAGTAGATTTATATGTGGCATGTTGAAAAACTCCTTAATGCCAACCCTGTTGCAATTGCAAACTGCGTTTTGTGACGCTGCATTATATTACGGTCTACCTTTGGGGAAATTTCCATATTTACAAAAGGCTCTGCAACAACTGAGTGGATACCGAGTTCTTCAATAAGCAATCGGTCGATACCTTTTATCATCGATGTACCGCCCGTTAATACAATATAATCTATTTGCTCTTTACCGCTGGTTGTTAAAAACATTTGCACAGCTCTGCGAACTTGTTGAAGTAACGAAGTTTGAAAAGGGGCTAATACTTCAAAGGTATAGTTTGGCGGTAAATCACCTGATGTTTTGCCTATTTCGGCTTCATCAAAGCCTTTATTATAATAAGCAACAATACTATTTGTATATTGATCGCCACCAAAAACTTGGTCACGGGTATAAATGGTTTCCCCAGCTTGCACAACACTCACAAGCATTAAAACTGCGCCAATATCGACCACAGCCACACACTTATTAAATGCATCGCTAGGTAATTGTTGATAGTAAACGTCCATAGCACGGCTCAATGCGTAGCTTTCTACATCTACTATTTTGGCCTCTAAATTTGCGGCTTCTAAAGCGCCCACCCGTGCTTCAACACTCTCAGTACGAGCAGCCGAAAGCAAAACATTCATTTTGCTAGGATCGGCCTCATTCGTCGAAAGCTTCTCAAAATCGAGGCTCACTTCATCAAGTGGGTAAGGGATTAAACTATCAGCTTCAATTTCAATTTGCGATTCAAGTTCAGCATCTGTTAACGATACATCCATGAAGATCACTTTTGTAATAACTGTTTGGCCAGAAACAGCCACTGCAGCAGATTTTAACGACTTCGGTAATTTTTTTCTTAATTTTGTAATAACGTTACCAATCGCTTCAATATCTTGGATTGTGCGCTCACTCATCGCACCTTTTGGCATCGGCTCAATTGCAAGTGCTTCTAGTCGAAATCCAGTTTCAATTTCACGTAAAAGCACCGCTTTGATAGAGTGCGATCCAATATCAATTCCTACCATCATCGGGGACGGTTTTTGAAATAGTTGACTTAGCATGTTTCAACTTGGCCTTTGTTTTAATAATAAACAAGTTATAATTTTTATCTGAAAAAATATTATTCATTTTTTAATCAATATATACTAGCAGTCAAAACTCGCAATTGGGAGTCCATTTAGGGAAATATAAGTGATTTTATTAAAACGAACTTTACAATTTTTTATCATTTGTGTGTTAATTGGTCTGATCACTTTGGTCAGTCTTTATTACTACGTTAAACCTGATATCCCCAGTGTGCAAGTTTTAAAAGACGTGCAATTACAAACTCCTATGCAAGTATTCACAAAAGATGGGCTTTTAATCAATCAATTTGGTGAAAAGCGTCGTATTCCAGTGACTATTGATGAAATTCCTCAAACACTCATTAATGCATTTTTAGCGACAGAAGATAATCGATTTTACGATCATATAGGCATAGATCCTATAGGTATTGTGCGTTCGGCTATTGTTCTTATATCTACCGGCGAGAAAAAACAAGGCGCAAGTACTATTACTATGCAGCTTGCTCGTAATTTCTTTTTAACTCGCGAAAAAGCATATATTCGTAAAGTTAAAGAAATATTTATAGCGCTACATATTGAAGGTGTATTAACAAAAGACGAAATTTTAGAGCTTTACCTTAATAAAATAGAATTAGGTAATCGCGCTTTTGGTATTGGTGCTGCAGCACAAGTTTATTACGGTAAGGAGTTAAAAGATTTAACACTTGCACAAATGGCGATGATTGCAGGTTTACCGAAGGCCCCTTCAGCTTTAAACCCAATTCGTAACCCAACGCGTGCAAAAGCACGCCGAAATGTTGTTTTAGGGCGTTTATTAACTGAAAATTATATTACTCAAGAAGAATATAACGAAGCAACGAGCCAACCTATCACCGCTTATTTTCATGGTGCTGAAATAAATTTATACGCCCCGTATATTTCTGAAATGGTGCGCGCTGAAATGGTCTCGCGTTATGGAATAGATAAAGCTTACAACTCAGGTTTTAAAATTTTCACCTCGGTAGAGTCTAAAGTTCAAAAAGCAGCGCAAAACGCACTTGTAAATAACTTACATAATTACGATATGCGCCATGGTTTTAGAGGACCAACAGATGTTTTATGGGACCCTGAAACACAACCTGCTTTAACTGAGCAACAAATACTCAATAAATTACAAAGCGTAAATGAGTTGGGTACTTTGAAAGCAGCAGCCGTGCTTAGTGTTAATGATAAAACAGCGTCGGTATTACTTAAAAGTGGCGAGCGCACAACTCTTACTTGGGATAACTTAAAATGGGCGCGTAAATATATTACTCGTTACCGCCAAAGTTTTGCTCCAAAAGCAGCTACAGATATTTTAACGCCAGGAATGCAAATATGGGTGCGTAAAAATGAAGATGACAGCTACTTACTAAGCCAAATACCAGAAGCATCAAGTGCTATTGTGTCACTCGACCCACAAGATGGAAGAATTAAAGCTATTGTAGGTGGTTACAGCTTTGAACAAAGTCAATATAACCGAGCGGTACAAGCAAAGCGTCAAGTAGGTTCTAATATAAAACCTTTTATATATTCAGCAGCACTTGAAAAAGGTTACACGCTTGCGTCTATATTAAACGATGCTCCTATAAACCAATGGGATAAAAGCCAAGGCGTAGCATGGCGTCCTAAAAACAGCCCTGCTGTATATAATGGTCCGATAAGAATTCGCCGTGCCTTAGCACAGTCTAAAAACGTTATTTCGGTGCGCTTACTACGCGGCGTTGGATTACAACGTACAGCTGATCATTTATTAAAGTTTGGCTTTAAAGATTCAGACATTAATCGCAGTGAATCACTAGCACTGGGTAGTGCTTCCATTACTCCACTTGAACTTGCCCGTGGCATGAGTGCATTTGCCAATGGTGGCCACTTAATTGAACCTTACTTTATTTCAGAAATTCAAGATGCTTACGGTAATGTATTGTTCAAAGCAAACCCTGCCCTTGCCTGTGACGAAGAGTCTTTACCAACACATAATGAATTCTCACTTCATAATAGTAGTGATGAAGTGGAGCCAACAAAAAAATGTGCACCGAGAATTATTTCTAAGCAGAATGCTTTTTTAATTGCTGATGCAATGCACAGTGGTATTTGGGGCGGCGGTAGTTGGGCCCATAAAACGGGTTGGAGTGGTACAGGTTGGCGCGCACAAGCTTTAGAACGTCGTGATCTTTCGGGTAAAACAGGCACAACTAACGATTCTGTAGACACCTGGTTTAGTGGTTTTAACAGTAAAGTAATGACTTCTGTGTGGGTGGGCTTTGATAACCCAGGTAACGCTCTTGGTCGTTCTACGTACAATAACAACTTAGATAGCAGCCAAATATCTGGTGCTGAATCGGGGGCTAAAACAGCGCAGCCTGCATGGATTGAATTTATGAAAGCCGCACTTGAGGGAACACCTGAAGCGCCAATTGAGCCACCTGAGGGGCTTGTTTCGATTCGTATTGATTTAGCCACTGGTTTGCTAAGCCACAAAAATGACTACACCAGCCGCTTTGAATACTTCGAAAAAGGCACTGCACCGACAAAGTATGTGCTATCTCAGCCAAACGATATATTTGAAGAAGACACAAAAACCGAAGAAGAGCTATTTTAATAATATCTCTGTAATACAAAAACGGCAGCTTATTTAAGCTGCCGTTTTAATTTAAATAATCGCTTATTTTAAGTTTTGAACAAGCCAATATAAGTCAGAGTGTACACCCGCAGCGGTTACTTCTTTCCCAGCCCCAGGCCCCTGAATCACAAGCGCGTTATCACTATACCATTTGCTATTAATTACAAAAATATTATCGCCAGGTGTAAGGTTTGCTAACGCATTCCCATTGGGCACATACGTAACTCCTACTTTAGCGATAACTTCAGTTTTTGTTATATCTAATAGGCCTGTGTATCTCAGTACTGAGTTATTAGCTTTTGCTGTATCAGCATGCTCTTCAATGAACGCATCTAGCTGGGCTTTATTGTTTAGAAAGTCTTCCCAGCTTCCTAGCACAAGATCGCCGGGCATTAATGCCGATAAGCTAATATCATCAAGCTCAAGCTCTATACCTAACTCTCGGGCTAAAATAAGTAACTTACGCTGCATATCTCGTCCAGATAAATCCTCGCGAGGGTCAGGCTCTGTGAACCCCATTTTCTGAGCTTCTAATACCAACTCAGAAAAAGCAGTGGTACCATCATACTTACTACATAACCACGAAAGCGTACCCGAGAACACGCCTTCAATACGCGTAATTTTATCACCACTATTTTGCAAATCAGCCAAAGCAAAATTGATAGGTAAGCCTGCGCCTACACTTGTATTATATCGCCAATGTAAATTACGTTCGCCAAGGTTACTACGAAGTGCTTTATACCAAGAAGTCGGTGCTGTACCTGCATATTTGTTAGCACTAATTAAATGACAATCTCTGTCTACAAAATCTGTATATAAAAAGCTAAACTGCTCACTTGCAGTAATATCAATTAACACTTTATGTTCGTAGTCAAGCTCGCTTATCGCATTAAGTAAATCCGCAGTTTCATAGCTATTCGCCTCATGCTGCCATTGAGTTTTCCATTGCGATATATTTATGCCACTTGCATTAAATAACATATGTTTAGAGCGAACCAGCGCTACCAATTTAATACTAAAGTCGCCTGATAAACGCTCAAATTGTGCCGATAACTGCTCAATAAAAGCATCGCCTACATTGCCAAGGCCCGCAACTATAACGGCTATTTCTTGGCCTTTATTGATTAGCTTATCGTGTAAGACGCTTTGTATATCGCTATCTATAAATTGGTCTGTTAGTAATAAAACATAACCATTATCTTGATGCACAAAACGCGGTTTTATAGTCTGCTCAGCTAATACCTCTAAAGCTTGCAGTTTTAGTACGCTAACGTCTTGCTCAGGGGCAACAATTGCACAGCCATTTAAATTTGACTCACTAATATTAGCTCTACCAGCAAAGTAATTAATAACTTGATATGTTTGTGCAGCCGGTACTACTAAATACACTTCACCATTATGGTTAAAATGATGAAGGCTATGCTGAATAAGCTGACTAACGCTTGCGACCTCACCTTCACTTAATCCTTCAACCATTAACAAATCAACATTTTGCAGCGTGGTTATAAAGCGCTTTTTCTTTGCTGAACCTTCTTTTACTATATCTGTTGGGCTTGCTTGCACATCAAAACTACTACGAACAGCTAGCTTAATATCGCTGTTTTTAAGTGGCGATAGTGTTTTTGCATGTAATACAGGGTTACCCAAACGAGCTAATAAATTAGCTTGTCCGCGACAAATTTTGCCGTACTTAATCGCCTTTTTTACCTTTCGAGGATCAGTGCTAAACACACCCTGTGTATCGGTCCAAATACATACCTGCTTAGCATCACAGTAATTTGCAAGTAGTGTTGCACTATAATCGCTACCGTTGCGTCCAAGTGTTACGGTCTCACCTTTCGTATCGGCGGCAATAAACCCAGTAACAATATTTATCTTATTAGGTAAAATTGACTGTCGACATTGCTGCGCATTTTGCGCATGCATTAATTCACCATCGTTTAAGGTAAAAAGACTACGGGCATCTTGAGCACACGCCTCAATATTTAGCTGCTGTAAATAAGTAGCGAGTAAACGTGCTGACCACAGTTCCCCATGCGCAAGTAACGCAGCCTCTTTTAGCTGCTCAGCTTGAGCAAGTTCTGCAATATTACTAAGCTCGGTATTTAGTGTTCTAAGTGCGCAGCGCTTTAAATCAGCTTGTAATAACTGCTCAATTAAATCGCTTTGATGGTTATTTAACTGCAGTAAAATATCAGCGACAGCTTGCGTGTCTTGCAGTTGATAACTTTGCCACAACGACACAAGTGTATCTGTAGTTTTACCTGCAGCAGATACCACAACACAGTCGCCCGGCTGAGTATGCCCAATAATTATTTTAGCTACGCTTTGATAGCGCTCACTAGAGCTTAAGCTTGAACCACCAAATTTATGTACACAATTGACCATATTTATACCAATTCGCTTAATTAAGTTGTCTATTTTGAGGTAAGAAAACCGTATCGATAACAAGGCAAAAATTTCGTTATTTAGTTGTTCTATATTAGGAATTTTTAACGATGTTATCGTGCGGTTTAATCCCTCAAATTGATTAGGTATTATTGCGGATTGGTATTAATTACCAAAGCGCTGGACGGGCTGCACTTAATTTAACGTTTCCACCAGAAGTGCCAGCACCTTTGCCTACACGGCCAACATTTTTATTTTGCCCTGGTTTTACAAGTTCAAATACTCGTTTAAAGTCAGCTATTAAATCGTGTATATCTTCAATCCCAACCGAAATACGAATAAGCGTATCGCCCACACCCGCTTCTAAACGTGCCTTTGCCTCCATACCTGCGTGCGTCATAGTTGCAGGGTGACAAATTAAGCTCTCTACGCCACCTAGTGACTCAGCTAAACTAAACGTTTTAAGGCTAGTTAAAAATTCTGCCGCGTCGTTTATATCGCCTTTAATATCAAAACTAACCATGCCACCAAAGCCAAGTTGTTGTGCTTTAGCAAGTTCATGTTGAGGATGCGACTCAAGTCCAGGATAGTAAACTTGGCTTACAAAATTGGAACTTTCAAGGTACTCAGCTATTGCTAGCGCATTTTCTTGGTGCTGCCTTAAGCGCACATTTAAAGTACGTAGACCACGAAGCGTTAAATAACTATCAAAAGGGGCGCCCGTAATACCAATATTATTTGCCCACCAAGCAAGCTCATCACCAAGCTCTTGTGTTGCAGCAATAACAGCGCCGCCCACTACATCTGAGTGCCCGTTAATATATTTAGTAGTTGAATGCACCACAATATCTACACCAAACTTAATAGGGTTTTGTAAGGCAGGAGACAAAAACGTGTTATCTGCGGCAACCAATGCACCGCATTGCTTAGCAACATCGGTAACCGCTTTAATATCGGTTAAACGAAGTACTGGGTTACTTGGAGTCTCTATCCAAATAAGCTTAGGTTTAATTGCTAAAATTTGTTGAAGGCTTTCTTCTTTTGTTAAATCTAATACTTCAAGCTTCAATAGTCCGCGTTTTTGTAACGATGTAAATAAACGATAGCTTCCACCATAACAATCATGTGGAATTACTAACGTGTCGTCACTGTTAAGTAGCTGAGTAGCTAAATGCACGGCAGCCATACCAGTGGCCGTAATTATGCCACGAGCGCCACCTTCAAGCTTAGCAAGCGTCTCTGCTAAAATATCACGATTAGGGTTACCACTGCGGCCATAATCATACTCACGCTTAGTATCAAAGTCGGCAAACGAATAAGTCGTTGATAAATAAATTGGCGGCACCACTGCACCATGATGTTTATCAGCATCAACGCCGTTACGTACAGCAATGGTCGCTTTGTTTTTTTCGCTCATATTCGTCACCTGATTAATTTGGATGTTTAGACGTCTAAAAGAGTAAGTTATCCGTTTTAATAAGTCAAAGTATTTTAAAGCTCTAGATGGCTAAAGTTAGGTAAGGCGTTTGCTAGTATCACATTTTAGCTCACAAAAGTGAGCTTATTTTTACATTCCAAATAGGCTTATTAAGATAGATCGGTATCTATTATTTGACTATCTTTTTTAAATCGATAGAATTTCACGCATATTTACACGCTTTTTATACCGTGTGAGAAATTAATAATCTGAGGCAACGATACATCTTATGGCTAAATGGAATGGTGAGTATATTCACCCATACGCAGAACACGGGAAAAAATCAGAGCAAGTTAAAAAGATCACCGTTTCGATCCCACTAAATGTATTAAAAGTTTTAACGGATGAGCGTACGCGTCGTCAAATCAACAACCTTCGCCATGCAACAAATAGTGAATTGCTATGTGAGGCGTTTTTGCATGCATTTACTGGTCAACCTTTACCAAATGACGATGACCTACGTAAAGACAACGCAGAAAAAGTACCAGAAGAAGTTAAAAAGATAATGCAAGAAATGGGTTTAGAAGTGCCTATTTTAAACGAAGAATAAATCATTACCTTTTTAATCAAAAAACCTCAGCATTGCTGAGGTTTTTTTGTTTAAGCGTTATATATTACGCCATATAGTTTTCAGGCAAGTCAATTTGCGCAACACCCGACTCTACCGCAGCAAGTGCTACAGCTTTAGCTATACGCGGTAGTAAACGCGGATCCATTGGTTTTGGAATAATATACTGCGCACCAAACTCTAGCTTATCTACGCCTGCGGCTTTTAAAACTTCTGCAGGTACAGGCTCTTTGGCAATACTACGAATAGCCTCAACTGCAGCAATTTTCATTTCATCGTTAATCGCGCTTGCACGTACATCAAGTGCACCACGGAAAATAAACGGAAAACATAAAACATTATTTACTTGGTTAGGGTAATCAGAGCGCCCTGTTGCCATAATTAAATCATTGCGTGCGCCGTGTGCAAGTGCAGGATCGATCTCTGGATCTGGGTTTGAACATGCAAACACGACCGGCTTTTCTGCCATTAGTTTTAAATCTTCGGCAGCTAACAAGTTAGGACCCGAAACACCAACAAACACATCAGCATCTGCAATTACATCTTGCAATGTGCGTTTATCGGTATTGTTAGCAAAAAGCTGTTTATATTCGTTTAAATCATCGCGACGAGTATGAATAACACCTTTGCGGTCAAGCATATAAATGTGTTCACGCAGTGCACCACACTTAATTAACAGTTCCATACACGCAACTGCAGCAGCGCCTGCACCTAAACATACAATTATTGCATCTTCAATTGATTTACCTTGTACTTCTAGCGCATTTAACATGCCGGCAGCCGTAACAATGGCGGTGCCGTGTTGGTCGTCATGAAAAACAGGAATGCTACAACGCTCTATTAATGCTTTTTCAATTTCAAAACACTCTGGTGCTTTAATATCTTCAAGGTTAATACCACCGAATGTGTCAGCAATATTGGCCACCGTGTTAATAAAGTCTTCTGTTGTTTTGTGCTTTACTTCAATATCAATAGAATCAAGCCCTGCAAAACGTTTAAACAATAACGCCTTGCCTTCCATTACGGGTTTAGACGCTAAAGGACCTAAATTACCCAAGCCCAAAATTGCAGTACCATTAGTGATAACCGCAACCATGTTACCTTTACCGGTATATTTATATGCATTTGCAGGATCTGCGGCAATTTCACGTACAGGCTCAGCGACACCTGGGCTATAAGCTAGGGCTAAGTCTTGAACTGTTTCAGCTGGTTTTGTTAGCTCAATGCTAATTTTACCAGGTACGGGATGTGAGTGATAATGTAGTGCTTGTTCACGAAAGTCAGACATAACGCGATGGTATCCTGCAATTTAAGTTAAAGTGAGAGGTGGAGTCTTGGGGTACGATACCCTTATTATTTTTAAATTCCAAGCAATATCAGGTCTATCCTGTTATATGCTATATCCTTTAATTTTAAGAGGTTTTTCAGTAACTTTGCAGGATTATATAAACATTTGATAAATAAAAATTCATCAAAAAAGTAAGTTTTGAGGTGCGTTTATGTCTATTACAATATTAAAAAAATGTATGTTTAACGGATCATCATAAACTTAAAATAACAGCCTACTACACTACTTTAAAAACAGATAAGCCCACGTTAGCTACTTTTATCAACCTAGTTAAAATTTGTACTATTTAAAATATAGAGAATATCTATCGATTTGTCTGTAAAGGTTTATGCATACTCAGAATAAGAATAGGAAATAGTTATGCAAGGTGTGATGTAGCTCGAGCAAGCTAAATAAGATAAGAAGTGGTAAATTTTAGACACAAAAAAAGCACCCTAAGGTGCTTTTTTTAACTAAACAGCAATAATTACTTCTTGCTGCTAAGTGCACCGAAGCGCTTGTTGAAGCGATCAACACGGCCGCCAGTGTCTAAAATCTTTTGCTTACCAGTGTAAAACGGGTGACACGCAGAACATACGTCTAAGTGAATGTCTTTACAAAGAGTTGAGCTAGTTTCGAATTTGTTTCCGCATGAACATGTTGCAGAAATTACTTCGTACTTAGGGTGAATACCTTCTTTCATAGGAACCTCTAGTTAAGGCCGCATCGCTCTCCAAACCCGAAGTCTGGCACCATACGTCGTTAAAACAAATTTGTTGGTGGCGGATTTTATCCAACAACCTTCCCCTGCACAAGTATTTATTTATCTTTTCGCTAAAAAAGTGAACAATCTCTTTCTCAAGTACTATTGCTAGTAGGTTTTTAGCGGTATTTTTAGTACATTACAGCATTAATTTTACGGGTTGAGTTGTTATGAGTTTTGTTGAAGTTGCTATTAAAGTCCCGCTTCCACGCACCTTTGATTATAAAATAGAAGAGCAGCTCAGTGGCTTATCAACCCCAATACTTCCGGGCATGCGGGTTTTAGTGCCTTTTGGTAATCAAAAAAAAGTGGCTGTTGTTCTGGGCATTAAAAACAGTACCGACGTCCCTTTAAATAAAATTAAGAATATTATAGAGGTAATAGACGACACCCCTATTTTAAGTGCCCAACATTTAGAACTCCTTAGCTTTACTGCCCGCTATTATTGCTATCCCTTAGGCGAAACTATTCACATAGCGCTACCGAGTGCACTTCGCCAAGGTGAATCGCCAGATAAAACCAGTATTAACATGGTTGCTCTGACAGAAAAAGGCTCAAAAGTACCGTCATTAAAAGCCAAAACACAACTCAATTTATTAAAGCAGTTGTCGCAATCGGGGAAATCATCGTTAACCGAATTAAAAGCTCTTGGCTTTAGTAAAAAAACAATAGATAGCCTAATAGATAAAGAACTCATTACGCAAACTATTGAACACGATAACCAATGGCAAAGCGTTGCACCAACTGTCGGTAGTAAACCTGTACTTAATAAAGAACAAGCGGTTGCCTGTACAGCAATAAATCAAAGCAATGGATTTAGCAGCTTTTTATTAGAGGGCGTAACTGGCAGTGGTAAAACAGAAGTGTATTTACAGTGCCTAGAAGAAGTATTAAAACGTGGCGAGCAAGCATTAGTATTAGTGCCAGAAATAGGCTTAACGCCACAAACTGTAAACCGTTTTCGTCGCCGCTTTCCTGATACACCCATTATGCTTTGGCATTCAGCCCTTACCGACAACGAGCGATTGCAAACATGGCGTTTTTGCGAAAAAGGCAGTTGTGCAATAGTTATAGGCACACGTTCGAGTATTTTTCTGCCATTTTTAAAACTCGGTATGATAGTTGTCGATGAAGAGCACGATTCATCATTTAAGCAACAAGATACCCTTCGTTACCATGCTCGTGATTTGGCCGCATACAGAGCTTTTCAGCATAAAATACCACTTATATTAGGCAGTGCTACACCCGCACTTGAAACACTTCACAAAGCAATTAATAACAAATATCAGCTACTAAGTTTAACCGAGCGCGCGCAAACTGCGACAGATAACCAATTTAAGTTACTCGATATGAAAGGCCAACCCGACCAAGCAGGTATTGCACATGCAAGCCTTGCAACTATGCGCCAACACTTAAATCGCGGTAAACAGGTTATGGTTTTTTTAAATCGCCGAGGTTTTTCACCCACTCTTATTTGCCATGAATGTGGCTGGCTAAGTGAATGTAAACGCTGCAGTACCAGCGCCACATTTCATAAAGCGATTGGGCAAATGATTTGTCATCACTGTGGCGATCAATACCCTGTTCCTCACCAATGTCCTGATTGTGGAAGTACGCAAATATTTCCAAATGGCAAAGGTACAGAGCAAATTGAAGAGTTTTTATCGACCGAGTTTCCAGATACACCCGTTACTCGCATAGACCGCGATTCAACTCGCCGTAAAGGCAGCCTTGAAAAAGCACTAGATGAAATAAACCTAGGCGGTGCACGCATTTTAGTTGGCACACAAATGCTTGCCAAAGGCCATCACTTTGCAGATGTAAGCCTTGTTATAATTTTAGACGTAGATAGCGGTTTATACTCATGCGACTTTAGGGCGACAGAGCATTTAGCACAGTTAGTTACTCAGGTCGCGGGGCGAGCTGGGCGTTCAGGGGAACCTGGCCAAGTATTATTACAAACACACTTTCCAGAACACCCGCTTTTACAAGACTTAGTTAATAATGGTTACCAAGACTTTGCTCGCTTTGCACTGAGTGAACGCGATGATGCAGACTTACCACCCATTACAAATATGGCTATTGTCCGTGCACAAGGACACAGCATTAAGCTAGTCGTCGATTTTTTGACGGATTTGGTTCCTGTGAATGGGGTATCTGGTATACAATTGCTCGGTCCGATCCCTGCTCCACTTGAAAAAGTCGCAGGTATGTATCGTTTTCAATTACATATTCAAGCGCAAGATCGCCGCATATTACATCAGTACCTTGCGCAAATGGTTGATTATTTAAGTTCAAGTAAACTTGCACAAAAAGTACGCTGGAGCTTAGACGTAGACCCTATAGACATGATTTAGGTTAAGGCCAAAATAACACCATGGCACAGCACGATTACATTAACAAAAAGCCTGCAGGCAGAAACAGTAAAAAAAACGCACCCGCTAAAAAACCATTTCCTATTCTTTTAGCTGTCATAGCCATCTTACTCGTCGGTGGTTTTGCTTATACATTATGGTTTATAAAAAGTAATGCAGATCCAAAACTTGTCGAAAAACAAGCAAACCCCACTGCGCCCGCAAAAGTAGAAGTGGTTATTCCACGCACACCAGAGTTTATTAAAGAAATTAGAAACCACGAGATTCAAGTTGAAGTGAAAGAACTTGAGCAAAAAGGTCCTTACGTTATGCAGTGTGGTTCGTTTAAAACCCACGCACAAGCGGAATCGCTAAAAGCTAAAATAGCATTTGCAGGCCTCATTTCTGAAATAAAACAGGCTGAAGGCAGCAATGGTACTTGGTATAAAGTGCGCTTAGGCCCATATAAAACCAAACGCCAAGCCGAAAGTGATAAAAACAAACTTAAACGTGTAAAAATAGTCGGCTGCGGAATTTGGGGCTGGACTTGAAAATAAACCATTCACCCATATAACCTCTTCATAATCGTTTTTTACGAGTTGCCTCTGCAGCTCGATGATGAGGAATAACATGACTACTATCGTAAGTGTACGCCGTGGCGACAAGGTTGTAATTGGCGGCGATGGCCAAGTGTCTCTTGGTAATACCGTAATGAAGGGCAACGCCCGTAAAGTTCGACGTCTTTATAATGGCAAAGTAATCGCTGGTTTTGCCGGCGGTACTGCTGATGCCTTCACTCTTTTCGAACGCTTTGAAAGCAAATTAGAAATGCACCAAGGAAACCTAACTAAAGCCGCAGTAGAAATGGCTAAAGATTGGCGCAGCGACCGTGCACTTCGAAAACTCGAAGCGCTGCTCGCTGTAGCAGACGAAACAGCCTCTTTAATTATTACCGGTAATGGCGATGTGGTTCAACCTGAAAACGACCTAATTGCAATTGGCAGTGGTGGTAACTTTGCACAATCAGCTGCAACCGCCCTTTTAGAAAATACAGATTTAAGCGCTCGTGAAATAGTAGAGAAAAGCTTAACTATTGCAGGCAACATCTGCGTATTTACTAATAACTTCCAAACAATCGAAGAATTATAATAGGAACTATCATGTCTGATATGACCCCAAGAGAAATTGTTCACGAGCTAGATCAGCACATTATAGGTCAGGCTAAAGCAAAAAAAGCAGTGGCTATCGCACTTCGTAACCGCTGGCGCCGCATGCAACTCAAAGAAGATTTACGCAGCGAAGTAACACCAAAAAACATTTTAATGATTGGTCCAACCGGTGTAGGTAAAACAGAAATTGCCCGCCGATTAGCAAAACTTGCTAACGCACCCTTTATTAAAGTAGAAGCGACTAAGTTCACTGAAGTTGGCTATGTTGGTAAAGAAGTTGAGACTATCATCCGCGATTTAGTCGATGTATCAATTAAAATGACTCGCGAACAGCAGACTAAGAAATTTAAACATCGCGCCGAAGAAGCAGCAGAAGAGCGCATTTTAGATGCCCTTTTACCACCAGCGAAAGATCAATACGGCGAAACGCAGCGTGATGATAACTCATCAACTCGCCAAGCGTTCCGTAAAAAGCTACGTGAAGGTCAGCTAGATGATAAAGAAATTGAAATCGATTTAGCACAAGCACAACCAAACGTAGAAATTATGGCGCCTCCTGGTATGGAAGATATGACCAACCAGCTACAAAGCATGTTTCAAAACATGGGCGGCGATAAGCGCACTAAGCGTAAACTAAAAATCAAAGAAGCCTTCAAACTATTAACGGAAGAAGAAGCCGCTAAATTAGTAAATCCTGAAGAGCTAAAAGAACAAGCTATTTTTGCAGTAGAGCAAAACGGTATTGTGTTTATTGATGAAATAGACAAAATTTGTAAGCGCGGCGATTCTTCAGGTCCAGATGTGAGCCGAGAAGGTGTTCAGCGCGACTTACTACCGCTAATTGAAGGTTCAACTGTAAATACTAAGCACGGAATGGTTAAAACTGACCATATGCTGTTTATTGCCTCTGGTGCGTTTCAGATGGCAAAGCCATCAGATATGATCCCAGAGCTACAGGGCCGCTTACCGATTCGAGTAGAACTTGAAGCACTTACTGCAGATGACTTTAAACGCATCCTTACAGAGCCTCATGCATCGCTTACCGAGCAACAACGAGAGCTGCTTAAAACTGAGCAGGTATCGATTGAGTTTAGCGACGATGCAATTGAGCGTATTGCCAAAGCAGCTTGGCAAGTTAACGAGAAAACCGAAAACATCGGTGCTCGTCGTCTACACACTGTAATGGAAAGATTGATGGAAGAAATTTCATACGATGCTTCTGAAAAAGCCGGCTCGTCATTAGTAATCGACGCCGCTTACGTTGAAAAACACTTAGGTGCACTTGTTGAAGATGAAGACTTAAGCCGCTTTATTCTATAAAACGAATATAAACGTTATACTAAAAGCCTCCAGATTGGGGGCTTTTTAATGGGATATATTAAATGAAACACGTAACAAAAGTGCATTACCACAGTGTAAGTAAAAATCTAGATGTTTACTTTGATGATGACAGTAAAGCTGTATTTGGCTGTGAGTTTTTACGTGTACACTCCCCTTCAGCTGAAGTGCAGGGCCATGGCTCTGGCCCAATGAAGCTAGTACTTAATAAGCAAGCTGTAGGAATAAAAAGTATTGTACCTGTTGGGCATTACGCACTTCGTTTAGATTTTGACGATGGCCATAACAGCGGACTATTTAGCTGGCGCTACTTTGAAAAACTACAACAGCAACAAGATACATTGTGGAGTGAATATTTAGCGCGGGTAACTGAACACGAAAAAAGTAAAGATAGCGTGCCTATAAAATTTGTTCCTTAAACTTTATAGGCCCGTTCTATTAAGCGTTATTAAACCTTAAATTTATCAATTGCAGTGAACAGAACGCGAGCCTGCTCAGAGACCTCTTCACTTGTTTGCGCATTGTTAGCAGCATGTTCAGTTGCGTCTTGTGCAATATCGCGAATTCTTACTACATTTTTATTAACCTCTGATGCCACTTGGCTTTGCTCATCAATAGCAACTGCTATTTGAGAGCTCATTTCCATTATTGTTTGTACATCTTCAGTAATTGCGCCTAATAGCTCACCTGCTTTAATTGCTTGCGAGGCACTTTCATCACCTTGAGAGCGACATTTGTGCATAATACTCACCACTTCTTGAGTACGCTGCTGTAAGGTACTTATAATACCTTCAATCTCACTTGTAGACTCTTGAGTACGCTTTGCTAATGAACGAACCTCATCTGCAACAACAGCAAAACCACGACCATACTCACCAGCACGGGCCGCTTCTATTGCCGCATTAAGTGCAAGTAAATTT
Organism: Pseudoalteromonas sp. SR45-1; assembly: GCF_014163655.1. Lineage (NCBI taxonomy): Bacteria > Pseudomonadati > Pseudomonadota > Gammaproteobacteria > Alteromonadales > Pseudoalteromonadaceae > Pseudoalteromonas > Pseudoalteromonas sp. SR45-1. The sequence continues at coordinate 153,845 of NZ_JACJDR010000008.1, forward strand.
GTTTGATCTGCAATTCCTCGAATTACATCAAGCACTGAACCAATTGTTTCACCATCTTTTTCAAGTTGCGACACTACATTTGATGCATTCCCCAGCGAATCAGATAGGGCCCTAATGTGCTTAACGGTAGAATCTACTTCACTACGCCCTTGTTGTGCACTTAAATTTGTTGACTCTGCTTTTTTCGCAGCCGCCTCAGTATTATGTGAAATATCCTGAATCGTCGCCTGCATTTCGGTGGCTGCCGTTGCAACCATGTCGGCTTCATGTAGTTGCTCTTGCATACCAGAGCTTGTTGCTGCGGTACTTTGTGATAAATGCTCTGTTGCTACATTAAGCGTGTTTAAAGCACCATTAACTTCGTTAATTAAGTTCTTAAAATCGCCTATTAAGCTATTAAAGTCGACCGTCATGGTGGTAATTTCGTCTTTACCAGTTTGCTCTATCATCACGCTCAAATCATTATTACGACGAATATCGTTAATGGTGTGATAAACCCGCTCAATAGGTACAATAATGGAGTGGCTTGTAAAATAAACGAGTGCTAATACAATCACACCTGCAATCACAAATACCAAAATAGCTAAAAATTGAGCCTGCTCTACACTTTGCTCTACTTGTAACTTAGTGTCTTTAACGATTTTAGAAACAATGGCGTCGCTTTTATCTACACTGTCACGCATTACTCCAAGTGCGCCTGACTCAAGATCTAGCCCTAGCTTAGTTTGCGCCTGCACAAGTGTTTGAAATTCGCTTTGGTATATATCAATCAAAGGATTAATTTGTGCTTTATAGTCGCTTGGCAGCTGTGCTGCAGCTACCTGCTGCTTAAATGTATTAATTCCCTCATTAAAACGCCCTAGGTACTTAATATCAAATCTCAGCATGAAATCTTTTTCTGAGCGTCTTAGTTGCAGCATTGACGACAGCAGTTGGTAATTTTGCTGCTCTTTTAATAGTTGCTCAACTTCATGAACCGAGCTTCTAAGCTTGCCATATAACCCGTCGGTCGGGGTTAAACCAATCTCTTTTTGAAGCTTAACAACAGTTTCAAAATCATTATTATAGCTATTTATTAGTTGCTCAAAGCGCTGGACCTGCTCCTGTGCGATACTTTGGTTAGCCATTAACTGTTGTAACTTTTTTACTTTATCACTTAACTGCTCAAAATCCGTTTCAAATGCAGTTAACGCGTCTTCTTGTTTATAAAACAAAAAGTTTTTTTCATGTTTACGCAATGCTAATGCATGTACGTTGAGCTCTTCTGCTAATTGAATAGTCTTGTTTAAGCTCAAGGTTGTACGTGATTCAAAAATAATCACGCATAAAAGGACCACCATTGCTAAACCAACAACGACTGCGTTTAGTTGTAAACGTCGTTTAATTGTTAAGTTTTGTAAAAAATTCATCGCTAACGCCTTTTTTAAATATGCATTTGTATTATAGCTAATAGATCAACAGCGACTAATTAATTTAACTTTTTATTATTGGTAATTCTAAACAGTTTAAATGTGATGGCTATAAGGCGACACTATCCCACAAACCTTTATGTAACGATTGTGTGTTATTCCATTGTTGTTTAACCAACCAATCAATTAAAGGCGCGGGATCGCTGGGGTAATTTATTTGCTTGTTTTGCGGCGCGCTATTCCAATCATCAAGGGCTTGTGGGTTTAAATAGTTCATAACATGCGCCATGCCCATGGCAAATAAAGTTTGTGCATTTGCTGCTTGCTCAAACTGACCATCTAAAGGCTTTAATAGTAACTTTTTACCTAACTTAAGCGCTTCACTGGCAAGCTCAAATCCCGCATTACCAATAACGCCACTTGTGTTTGCTAAGTCGTTTAAAAAGCCAGAACGTGAAGGGGCTCGTAAATGTATATGTCCAAAAGACTGATTGCTGGCATTTGGGTGATAGCAATAAAATTCTTTTTCGGGAAAGTCTTTTAAATAATCAACAACGCTATCTAAGTTTTCGAAAGGTAAATATACCAATACCTTGTTCATTACTGCTACAGGGTTGTCGTGATTATGATGAGCAATAAAAGGCGGTATTATATTATTTGCAAATGGTTGCCAGTGCACGCCTAAGTAGGTAGTCGCTGGTGCATAATGCTTGATAAGTGATTTTCTCAGTACGCCACGACCAAACATAGGTACGTTATCTGACAAAAATGCTGCTTGGTGACTAATGCCAATAACGGGTATACCTGCCCGTTTTGCAGCCCATGCTGTCACAGGCTCAAAGTCGTTAAGTACAAAATCGTACTGTTTTATCTCAAGCGATTTTATATCACTCACCAACTTACAAATTCGCATGTTTTTAAGTGTTTTTAAATTTTTAACTTGCCCATTTTCAGTGCTAAACGACAAACCACGATACGCTTTATAATCTGAGAATTCGTGCATATCAAAGTAATCTTTATTTGCGCGCCCTGAAAACACATAATCAACATCAATACCGAGCTTATTAAAGCAGCTTGCCATAACCCGAGCGCGCGTTATATGACCATTACCGGTACCTTGTACTCCATACAATATTTTCATGCAGGCACCACGAGTGCTAACGCAAATAAACCACAAAAACTACCAATCGTTGCGCCTATTATAATATCAGCAGGAAAGTGCACACCCAATACCACACGAGACATAGCAACGCCGGTAGCCCAACTAAATAGTAGTAATGCATATTCTGGGAAAAAATGGCTTAATATAATTGCCACTAAAAAGGCTGCAGCACTGTGACCCGATGGTAAACTAAATTTATCGCTTGGTACTATATAGGCATTTGTTACTAAGCAGTCGCATGGACGGATCCGAGCAAATCTATTTTTAGCTAGTAGGTAAATAGGTCTTTCTATAGCAAAACCAATTAATATAGTGACAGGCAATAATTGGTGCTGTTCATTATTACTAAGCCACCACACTGCTAAGCATATTAATATATAAAGCCCACCATCACCGCTTTTAGACAAACCAAAGGCCATTGTTTTAAACCACCTCGGTGAATTGCAATTAAACAAAGTTAAAAATAATTGCTCATCTATCTGAGTTACCTTTTTAAGCATATTATTATTCATCACCATCCCTCATCGCATAACATATGAACACCGATTTAGCTTATGTGTTGTAAATAACAATTGAGTGACGCTTTTAATACACTATTATTGCGATTAATGATTTAGCGCTTATTTTGCCTAAATTTACTGCGATTAAGTCGTTGTTATTGCTTATAAGGAGGGTATACTGAGATATAAATTAATGTACCTTTTGAGGATAAAATAATGGATTACAGCACTTCTGATTTATGCGACCACTTTGCTGACGTGGTTGACGTGCTAGAGCCTATGTTCATCAACTTTGGTGGTCGACACAGCTTTGGTGGCCGCATTAAAACGGTTAAATGTTTTGAAAATAATGAACTCATCCGCGAATTACTTTCTCAAGATGGTACAGACCTAGTACTTCTTATTGATGGTGGCGGCTCAACTCGTCGCGCACTAATCGACATTGAACTGGCTGAGCTAGCACTTGAAAACAACTGGAATGGTATTGTTGTTTACGGCGCAGTACGCCACGTTGATGAGCTTGAAGAGCTTGATTTAGGCATTCAAGCAATTGCTTCAATCCCTGTTGCAGCCGACAGCGAAGGTGCTGGTGAAGATGCTATAGGCGTTAACTTTGCTGGGGTATCATTTTTTGATGACGACTTTATTTATGCTGATAGCACAGGCATTGTTTTATCTGCAGAAGAATTAGAGTTGGAAGTTGTAGAAGTATAACGTGACTTCCCATTTAAAAGTATATGATGAAAGCGCGGTTAGAACACTTTGCTCTACCCGCGCAAATGAGAAAAAAGCATGGCAATCAATGGCCTTGCTCGACACCCAAGTAAACCTGCAACAAGCACTTGTTGACGCTGCTCAATTTGGTATCCGCTATGTACTTCTGGGTATTTGCGAAGATATCGGCCCAAAAGCAAACTTAGGAAATGGCGGTGCAAACGAAGCATGGCCGGCTTTTTTAAAACGCTTTTTAAACCAACCTCACAATCAATTTATTGCCACTCAAAAAGTGCTTTTATTGGGTGAAGTTAATACTGATGATTTAATGGCGCAAAGCAACCAGCTTAATAATCAGCAAGGCCAGCAGTTAACTCAATTACGAGATTTATGCCAACAGCTTGATGAACGCGTAGAGTCGGTATTGAGCCTTATTTTTAAAGCGGGGCTTGAGCCAATCGTTATTGGCGGAGGTCATAACAATTGCTTGGGAATTATCCGTGCCCTGAGTAAGTCAAAAAATACACCTATTAATGCTATCAACTTTGACCCTCATGCCGACTTTAGAGAATGTGAAGGTCGCCATAGCGGCAATGGCTTTCGCTACGCTTATAACGAGCAACATCTAAGTAATTACCACGTTATTGGCTTACATGAGATAAAAAACAATCAAGCAATTATAGATGCAATGAGTGAAGCTAACTTTACGTTTGATAGCTATCAATCAATACAAGTTAAGCGAAAAACTACACTCACGCAGGCAATTGAAAACGCATTAAGTAATTTTAACGATTTACCACTGGGTATTGAAGTTGATTTAGATAGTATTACTTACATGTCGGTGAGTGCGTACACATGTTGCGGATTTAGTGTGAATGACACTGAGCACTTTGTGCATTTAGCAGCAAACCATCGCGACTCTAAGTACTTACATTTATGTGAAGCAGCGCCTAGCCAGCACCCTAACGGAGTTGAGGCCGGTGCTGCCCATGTAGGACAAGTGATCAGTGCACTTGTGAATAGCTATCTACAAGCCAAAGAAAACACTTAGCGCTGTTGAACTAATCGCCACTCTTTTAGCCAGCTCATTAAACCAATACTACTTAGCGGGTGACCAAAGTAATAACCTTGGGCAGCATAACCTTTTAAGCTTTTTACAAACTTAAGTTGCTCAAGTGTTTCTACCCCTTCAAAAATCACTTTTGTTTTTTGTTGGTTATGCATTTCAACCATTCCGCTAACTAAACTGCGTATATTGTTTTGATTACTAAAGTCAGCAGTGAGTGAAGGTGAAACCTTAATATACTCTACCGCTAAGCTTGGTAACTTAGAAAGCAGTACCGGGTTATCACCAAGTCCATCAACACATACTTTTAAGCCTATGTTATTAAGCCTTGCGATCATGCCTCTGCCTTTATCATCTAGTCCCGTAAAAATATGCAAAGGGCATTCAACAATTAAATCGCCAGCTTCCAAGTGATGCTCACTTAAAACAACATCAACAAATTCAATAAACTCTTCGTTAAGCATTTCAGGACCAAATACGTTAATGCTAAGCGGTATAGAAATACCTTCTATTCTAAGCGCCATTGCAAGCTCAGCAGCTCTCTCTATTACAAATTTAGCGAGTGGATAACCAAGCCCTGCAATTCTAATGTCGTCGATAAACCTGTTAGCGGATAAAATCCCTTGCTTAGGGTGCTGCCAACGCAGTAGTAATTCTAAAAACTCAATTTGACCGTTTTCGTTACAAATAATAGGCTGAAAATAAAGCTCTAACTCGCTCGAAAAATCAATATTTGCTAATTCCTTTAGTCGCGCTTGTTGCTCTCGCAATTCAATCATCATTTGTTGATGATAAGGCACAACCTTGCGATCTGGGTGGCTATCGAGTGCCAGATATGCGTACGATATTAAATTATCAAAGTTGTTATCTTGCTCATTACAATCAACATAACTCGCTCTCGCTTTTACTTCTACAGTGCAGTTAGCAACATTAAATGGCTTAAGCGTTGCACCCAGTATTTGGTCAATAACTAATTCATGTAAGTGTTTTTGATTCGCGAAACTACAAATAAATGCAAAGTTAAGACCCCCTAAGTGGGCTAGCTTTTCTTGTCCAGTTAAAGTCACTATTTCGTCACTTGAAAGTAGCTCTTTTATTCGATTAGCCGATTGCGCTAACAGTATATCGCCAAAGTCGCGTCCAATATGCTGGTTAACTTGCTCAAAGCCTTCAAGGCGAATAACGATTAACGCTGCGCTTATTTGTTTGTTGTCGCACCATGCATAGTAACCTTGGCGTAACTGTTTTCTATCTGCAAAAACTGAAAGCGGAGACTCTTCAACAAATGTATCACCTTCAGGTTCTGGCTCTATAACGACTTCTATTTCAGCGCTTTCATCATTTAAAAAACCTACAATAGCTAATAATAATATTGCTAACACAACCCAAAATAGCGGAACTTCCAATAATAAATGAGCTGAAAATAGAACAACAAATAAAAGACCAGCCATTGAGCTGGTAATTATCATGCTCCAATTATTTCGCTCAAATGCTTGCCATAAGTGAAAACAAAACCCAAAGGCTAGTAAAATAGCAAGCCAAGCCGCACCGCTGCTTAAGATAGCTAAACCAACAGCAGCTGTGCATAAATAACTAAATTTAATACTGGTATTTTTAACAGCAAATAAAGTGGCGATCATCGCCATTAATAGTGCACCACTAAAAAATATTGGGAAATTACTGTCGGTTAGTATGTTCAAATTAACGGCATCCGTATTCGCTAAAAAAGTTTAAACCAAGTTATATGTGGGTAAAAATAATACAAACTAATTAATTCTACCCAAAATCCATAAATTTAACAGTTTATTTACGCCAAATTGGTAACTTAATTGTGATGGATGACTTATTTGCCAATGCGCAATATCAGCTCTTGCGCCAACCTTTAAAATACCACGGTCGTCTAAACCTAGTGCTTTAGCTGCATTTCGAGTAACACCAGCTAATGCTTGCTCAGGTGTTAATCTAAACAATGTGCATGCCATGTTCATCATCAAGTGCACTGAGCATAGTGGTGAAGTACCTGGGTTAAAATCACTCGCAATAGCTATAGGTACTTTATATTGATTAAGTAATTCAATAGGTGGGAATTTAGTTTCTCTTAAAAAATAAAATGCACCTGGCAATAATACCGCTACCGTCCCAGCGTCTGCCATGGCTTTTACACCCTCTTCATCTAGATGCTCAATATGATCCGCCGAAAGGCCATTAAACTGCGCCACCAGCTTAGCACCCTGTTGATTAGATAGCTGCTCAGCATGGCATTTTACTGGGAGGTTATGCTTTTTAGCCGCCTGGAAAACACGTTTGGTTTGCGAATAACTAAACCCAACATTTTCACAAAATACATCGACTGCATCAGCAAGATTATTAGCCACTACCTGATCAAGCATGTCAGTACACACTAAATCAATATATTCATCAGCACGGCCTTTGTATTCAGGCGGTAGAGCATGCGCCCCTAAAAAAGTAGTTTTAATATCAATAGGGTGATGTTGACCTAATAAACGAGCGACTTCTAATATTTTTATCTCATTTTCAGTATCTAGCCCATAACCAGACTTTATTTCAACGGTGGTTACACCTTCTTTTAATAACGTATTTAAGCGATCTTTTGCATCAACAAACAATTGTTCACGGTCGGCTGCTCTTGTGGCTTTAACCGTGCTTGCTATGCCACCGCCTTGTGCTGCGATTTGCTCATAGCTTACGCCTTGCAAACGCTGTTCAAACTCTTGCGATCTTGAACCTGCAAATACTAAGTGAGTATGGCAATCTACTAAGCCCGGCGTTAACCACTGTCCTTTTACACTCAATGTCGGCGTTGCAAACACATCAAAACTAGGCAATGTTGATTGCTCTCCAATCCACGCAATTTTACCATTTTTAATGGCTATAGCAGCATTTTCGATTGCGCCATAAGGGGCATTTATATTGCTATCCATAGTGGCAATATTGGCATCAGTTAAAAGTAAGTCGATTTCTTCTAACTCATAATTTTGTGTTGTGCTTTGCATTTTTTAGCCCTTTTTACGCCCAGAGTGATGAAAATATAGTCTAACAACCCATCTTGTATATACAAGGTAATTGTGTCATCTTATTTATATAGTTTATTTTTAATGTAACCATAAATTTAATGACGACACCTAAATTTGCGCAAATAAAACAATTCATTGTTGATAAAATACGCAGCGGTACGTGGCAAGAAAACCAACGTGTTCCCTCTGAAAACGAACTAAGTAGTCAATTTAGTGTAAGCAGGATGACAGCCCGCAGAGCACTAAGCGAATTAACCGAGGCAGGTATTTTAACCCGCAGCCAAGGGTTAGGTACATTTGTAGCTACATTTAAATCGCAGTCATCGTTACTTGAAATAAAAAATATTGCTGATGAAGTAAAAGAGCGTAACGGCAACTACACCTGTAGCGTACTCATACTCGAATCAATAAATGCAGTCGCACCTATTGCCATTGCACTTGGTGTTGAGGTTGACAGTGTTGTATATCGAAGTGTACTTGTGCATAACGAAAACGACAGCCCTTTGCAGCTAGAAGAGCGTTTTGTAAATCCTGCCCTTGCGACTGGCTACTTACAACAAGACTTTAGCATGCTTACACCACATGAATATCTATCTAGTGTTGCCCCACTTACCCAAGCAAGGCATACAGTAGAGGCCATTATGCCAAACAGCGAAATGTGCCAATGGTTAAACTTATATAATGAAGAGCCATGCTTACAAGTAATCCGACGCACCTGGTCTGTTAAAGGCATTGTAAGCTTTGCGCGCCTTGTATCACCAGGCAGTAAATATCGCTTAGGTGGCCACTTAACATTTAAAAAATAACAAACAATAGCGCTTACTGCGCTTTTTTTATAACAAATCACCTTGTATATACAACAGGAGCAAAACATGAACAACCGACTCGACACAAGTCGCGTAATACGTGCACCTCATGGAGATAAAATAAGTGCTAAAAGCTGGCAAACAGAAGCTGCTAAGCGCATGCTAATGAATAATTTAGACCCTGAAGTTGCAGAGCATCCTCATGCACTTGTTGTATATGGTGGTATTGGCCGAGCAGCTCGTGATTGGCCAAGTTATGACAAAATTATAGAAACCCTCGATAGGCTCGAAAGCGACGAAACCCTGCTTGTACAATCAGGAAAACCCGTTGGTGTATTTAAAACCCACAGTAATGCGCCTCGCGTGCTTATTGCTAACTCAAATCTTGTTCCACACTGGGCAAATTGGGAGCACTTTAACGAGCTCGATAAAAAAGGCTTGATGATGTACGGGCAAATGACGGCGGGTTCTTGGATCTATATTGGCTCGCAAGGCATAGTACAAGGAACTTACGAAACCTTTGTAGCTATGGCAAAGCAACATTTTGCAGGTAGCGCTAGTGGTAAATGGGTATTAACAGGTGGTCTTGGTGGTATGGGCGGTGCGCAACCACTTGCAGCTACAATGGCTGGGTTTAGTGCACTGGTTGTTGAATGTGATGAAAGCCGTATCGATTTTCGTATAAAAACAGGCTACGTTGATGTAAAAGCAACAAATCTTGAACACGCACTGCAATTAATAACCGATGCATGTGTTAAAGGTAAAGCCCTCTCAGTGGGTTTACTAGGTAACGCTGCCGATGTATTTAGTACACTGGTTAAAACAGGCATTACCCCTGATGTAGTCACAGATCAAACATCTGCTCACGATCCATTAAATGGTTACTTACCACAAGGCTGGACAATGGAGTACGCAGCAAAAATGCGTGAGCAAGATCCAAAAGCCGTAGTAAAAGCCGCTAAACAATCAATGGCAGTCCAAGTTAAAGCTATGCTAGCACTACAAAAAGCCGGTGCCGCCACTACTGATTACGGTAATAATATTCGTCAAATGGCGTTTGATGAGGGTGTTACCAACGCGTTTGATTTTCCTGGATTTGTGCCTGCCTATATTCGCCCTTTATTTTGTGAAGGGATTGGACCATTTAGATGGGTAGCATTATCAGGCGACCCTGAAGATATATATAAAACCGACGCTAAAGTAAAAGAGCTTATTCCTGATGATGCACATTTACATAACTGGCTTGATATGGCGCGGGAACGCATACAATTCCAAGGTTTACCTGCACGCATTTGCTGGGTTGGCCTAAAAGATAGAGCACGCCTTGCACTGGCCTTTAATGAAATGGTTAAAAATGGCGAACTTAAAGCCCCTATAGTTATTGGTCGCGATCACCTCGACTCTGGCTCAGTTGCCAGCCCTAACCGCGAAACAGAGAGCATGAAAGATGGCTCAGATGCAGTATCAGATTGGCCATTACTCAACGCACTGCTTAATACCGCAAGTGGCGCTACTTGGGTGTCGCTTCATCATGGTGGCGGTGTAGGAATGGGATTTAGTCAGCACTCTGGTGTAGTTATTGTTGCCGATGGTACTGATGAAGCTAAAGAGCGTATTGCTCGCGTACTGTGGAACGACCCTGCAACAGGTGTAATGCGCCATGCTGATGCCGGATACGACATAGCAAAAAACTGCGCTAAAGAACAAAATTTAGACCTACCTATGTTAAACGAGGAATGATCATGTTCGAACTTACTATCACACCCGGATCACTTGATTTAAACACACTAAGAAAAATTAATAATTCACCGGTAAAGCTGAGCCTTGCAAAGCATGCCGAGTCGCAAATAGCAGCCAGCGCGCAAACCGTTCAAAATGTTATTAATGAACACCGCACTGTATATGGAATTAACACCGGCTTTGGATTATTAGCCAATACTAAAATTGCCGACGACCAACTTGAATTATTACAGCGCTCCATTGTGCTTTCACACGCTGCAGGTATTGGCGAATACATGGATGACAGCACAGTAAGGTTAATGATCACCTTAAAAGTAAACTCGCTTTCACGTGGCTATTCGGGCATTCGCCTGCAAGTAATCCAATTTTTTATGCAGCTGCTTAGTAGCGAAGTATATCCATGCGTGCCTAAAAAAGGCTCCGTGGGGGCATCGGGAGATTTAGCCCCTCTTGCGCATATGTGTCTACCTTTATTAGCTGAAGGTCAAATGCGACATAAAGGAGAAATAATTAGCGCAGCACAAGGGTTAAAAATAGCGGGACTTGAACCCCTTACCCTTGCAGCCAAAGAAGGCTTAGCATTATTAAATGGCACACAAGCGTCGACTGCGTTTGCACTACAAGGCCTATTTAGAAGCGAGAACCTATATGCACAAAGCTGCGTTATCGGCTCGATAAGTATAGAAGCCGCAATGGGCAGTCGCGCGCCATTTGATGCACGTATTCATGAAATTCGCGGACAGCGCGGACAAATAGATACCGCTCAAGTATTTAGAGAGCTACTCGATACGCACTCTCAGATTAGTAACTCCCACGTCAATTGTGAAAAAGTACAAGATCCATACTGCCTTCGCTGCCAGCCTCAAGTGCTAGGTGCTTGCCTAACTCAGATACGCCAAGCTGCAGAAGTGTTACTATGCGAGTCAAACGGTGTAACCGATAATCCGCTAGTTTTTGCCGATGTAGGCGACATAATATCGGGAGGAAACTTTCATGCAGAGCCCGTTGCAATGGCCGCTGACAACTTAGCAATCGCAATTGCAGAAATTGGCGCATTAGCAGAAAGGCGAATTGCATTACTTATTGATTCAAACCTATCCAAATTACCGCCATTTTTAGTTGAAAACGGCGGGGTAAATTCAGGATTTATGATTGCCCAAGTTACCGCAGCAGCGCTTGCATCAGAAAACAAATCATTAGCGCATCCGGCTTCGGTTGATAGCTTGCCTACATCTGCAAATCAAGAAGATCATGTTTCTATGGCAACCTTTGCAGCAAGGCGCTTAGATGAAATGGCCAATAATACCCAAGGTGTTTTGGCAATAGAATGGTTAGCATCGGTTCAAGGGCTAGAATTTAGAAAGCCGCTTGAACCATCAGATAAAGTGCAAAGCGCTAAAGCATTGTTACGCGAGCATGTAAGTTATTATGATAAAGACCGCTACTTTGCTCCCGATATCGAAGCTGCTAATACATTACTAAGTGAAGGTAAGCTATGCGACTTTATAGAGAGCAGTCCCCTGCCTTCAGCATATTAAATACCGTGCTGATAGCTAAACCCTAAGGCTTCAATGGCTGAGCCTAATATTTTTCGCTCAGCCGAATCAGTTCCTGTAAACGTTGGCATTTCACCACCATGTTGCTGACACTTCATAGCGTAGTATTCAGCTTTTGTGGGGTGCGCAGGATTAACCACATTATAAATATTTTGCCCTACTTGCCAGTGCTCTATCACCGCAAAAATAGCATTAATTACATCTTGTTGATGCACCATATTTACCACTTGCTCACTTGATGTATTGAGCTCTTTACCTGCCACAAAACGCCCCGGTTCTCTATTAGGCCCTAGTAAGCCAGCTAAACGAAGTATTTTGCCATCTTGTTCAAGCACTTGCTCTTCAGCTTCGTAAAGCTTTATTTGGCGCTCGTTTGTGCATGAAATATCGCTACTTTCACTATATACACCAGGCTCTTGATCGTACACCCCGGTTGATGAGCACAATAAAAAGCCCTTTGCGTTTAGCTCCTTTGAAAGCTTAAGCGCTGCGGTGAGTGTTTCAGGATAATTACTTTCACTGTGCCTGCTACGTGGTGGAATAGCACATACCCAATAAGCACCTTGTAAATCAACTTGATGCCTTAATTGTCCATCTTCAAGTGTAAACTGACGCTCAAAGTCAAACTCGTGTATATCTGTTCTATGCGTTCCTTGTACTTGCCAGTCAGCTTTTTGTGCACTTACGCATAAAGCATGTCCTAACCAGCCTGCACCTAATACTACTAATTTATTACTTTTATTTGTCATTTTTGTATAAGCCTTTATTTTAAACGCATAATTAGTTCTTTCTATCTAACTTTATAGAGATTTTAAGTAAGATATGATTAGATATAATTTCATAAATAATAAAAATATGTGTACTCATGCTAAATAATTTATCATTACGGAAGAAAATATTATTATTGATTGGTGGAACAATTACCGTTTTACTAATTATCGCCTCAACATTTTTTGTTAAACACATTGCCAATCTCTCTAGAGAAAACATAGAAAACGAAGCACAAAGTTATCTACAGACCGAGCAACTTTCAATGCAAAGTTACTTCGCGATGTACGGTAAAATGGTATCAACCTTTGTTAATAACCCACATTTAATCAACTTTTTTGAAAATTGGGATACACGCGATCAAGCACTCGAAAGCGCGCCAGGTTACAACGAAGTAAACCAAGACTTTGTGCGTTTAAGCTCAAATGACGAAAACATTTTATCGGCCTTTTTTGCCTCAGCAACCACCGGTGAATACTTTAAAGAAAACGAGCGTACAAGTCACTACAACGGCCAGCCTTATTACGCTTACAAGCGTGGGTGGTGGCAAGAAGCCATGCAAGTTAACAAGCTTTACGTAGGTCCAATCTCTGTTGATTTAACCACAGGCGTAGCATCCGCAGTAGTACAACAACCTGTTTATAACGCTCAGCGAAAACTCATTGGTATGGGCGGTGTTGATTTACAATTAAACAAAATTAACGACATGGTCGAAAATATTCGCTTTAACGGCCAAGGTTATGGATTTTTACTCGATGGTAATCAAAAAGTAGTTCATTTTTCAAAGGCCACTGGGCATAAACTTTCAATTACAGATGAAGGTGCAAACGGTAAAGAAGGGCTCGATGCGCTTGAGCAACAATTTACAAATACAGCAGGCTTTAAAGAGTTAAATACACAAATGCGAAATAACCTTGAAGGCAGCCAAATGGTTACTTTTAAAGGTGAGCAGTTTTATGTGGTTTACCATCGTCTGCAGCTAGAGCAGCCTTATATAGATTGGTATGTAGGTCTACTTATCCCAACTACTATGATTGAAGAGCCCGTAAATGCTGCAGTAACCGCTACAACAACGGCGGTAATTATTATCTTAATCATTATATTAGCCATGATTTTATGGGCTACCCACATGATTTCAAAACCCATTACAACGCTTACGCACATTATGCGTGATATAGCATCGGGCGAAGGCGATCTTACTCAAAAAATTTATATTAATAGTCAAGATGAAGTGGGACAGCTGGCCAACCACATGAACACTTTTATTGATAAGTTGCACGCCATGATGCTTGATACCGCAGCGCAAGCAGAACAACTAAGTAATGCAGCGGCCCAGCTAAGAAGTGTTTCTGAGAAAACAAATTCTGAAATTCAGCAAGAGAAGCAGCAAGTTGATAGCGTGAGCGCAGCGGTAACTGAAATGGCGACTACTGTGCTTGAAATATCACGTAACGCACAACACACAAATAACGCAGCTGAAGAAGTACAAGCAATTACAGCTGAAGGAGCTAGCCGTTCTACACAGGCGCAAACAGTAATGACTGAACTGGCATTACATATTGGCGAAGCATCTAAAGTGGTTGCAGGTCTTGAGCAAGAAAGTAATAACATTGGTGCATTAGTCGATGTAATTAATTCCATTGCTGATCAAACCAACTTACTTGCACTTAATGCGGCCATAGAGGCTGCTCGTGCCGGTGAACACGGTAGAGGCTTTGCCGTTGTTGCTGATGAAGTACGTTCACTAGCAAGTCGCACACAAGAATCAACAGACGATATTCGAAATATGATTTCGCGCTTGCAGCAAATAGCTCAACAAGCCTCAGTAATGATGCAACAAGGACAAGATCAAACCGAGGGCTCAGTGCTTCAAACTAAAGAAGTGCTTAGCTCACTTCACAATATTGCGCAGTCGGTTACTAAAGTACAAGACCAAAGTCATCAAATAGCCACATCTACCGAGGAGCAAACTGTTGTTGCTGAGGATATTAATACGAGCCTTTCGGCAATTAATAACTTAGTGAACAGTACCGCTGACCATGCGCACATCCTCGCTGACGAAGCTCGTGACTTAAGTGATTTAGCTGCGGCGCTTAACAAAACGGTTAATCAATTTAAATTATAAAACATGTATTTAATAGTTGTGTTTAAGCGTAAAACTTAAGCACAACTATAACCCTTGTTTTTAATTTATTTAGCACCATATCTTTACAGTTCGCTGCTATTTTTACTGTAATTGAGTAATACAAAGTGATTTTTACGAACCAGATCAAATTTTTCGATTTTATACACCGATCTTTTTATTGAGATAGTTTGTTGTTTGGCAGAGTCTGGTATAGTAGCGCACGTAATAAACAGTGCTTTTTGAACGGTTTAATACAAAATTGCTAATTAATATGTTCTAAGTGTTACTTAAAAGCACATATTAATTACCAATTGTTAAAAATGGGTTAGCCGATACTCGGCTGACAAAGAATACATTGTAACGGTTTTATCATGATATCTAATTTATTTACCAAGCTTTTTGGTAGTCGCAATGACCGCACTATTAAAAACTTAAGAAAGACGGTCGCGCTAATCAATGCGCTAGAAACGCAACTTGAAGCGCTTTCTGATGAAGATTTAAGAGCTAAAACAGCTGAGTTTAGAGAACGTTACGATAACGGACAAAGCCTTGACGACATTCTACCAGAGGCTTTTGCTGTGGTACGTGAAGCGTCAAAGCGTGTAAATGGCATGCGTCATTTCGACGTGCAGTTATTAGGTGGTATGGTTTTACATCAAGGTCGCATTGCAGAAATGCGTACCGGTGAAGGTAAAACACTTACAGCTACTCTACCAGCTTATCTAAACGGCTTAACAGGCAAAGGTGTTCACGTAATTACCGTGAATGACTACCTTGCTAAACGTGATGCTGAAACCAACCGTGCGTTATTTGAATTTTTAGGCCTTACAGTAGGCTGTAACGTACCAGGTATGATGCCGCAGCAAAAGAAGCTCGCTTATACTGCCGACATTACATACGGTACTAATAACGAATTTGGTTTTGACTACCTTCGTGACAACATGGCTTTTAGCATTGATGAACGAGTTCAACGTCCATTATTCTATGCTGTAGTCGATGAAGTGGATTCAATCTTAATAGATGAAGCACGTACCCCGCTGATTATTTCAGGCCCAGCTGAGGATAGCTCTGAGCTATACACTGAAATAAACACCATCGTTCCTTTACTTGAGCTTCAAGAAAAAGAAGACGAAGAAGGCATTGAAGGTGACGGCGATTACACTATCGATGAAAAATCTAAGCAAGTTCATTTAACAGAACGTGGTCAAATTAAAGTAGAAGAGCTACTTACTGAGCGCGGCTTAATTGAAGAAGGCGATTCGCTTTATTCAGCAGCAAGCATTACGCTACTAAGCCATGTTTATGCCGCCCTTCGTGCTCATAAGCTATACCAAAAAGATGTTGATTACGTTGTAAAAGAAAACGAAGTAATTATTATCGATGAGCATACTGGTCGTTCAATGGAAGGTCGTCGTTGGTCAGAAGGTTTACACCAAGCTGTTGAAGCAAAAGAAGGTGTAAAAATTCAAAACGAGAACCAAACACTTGCCTCTATTACGTTCCAAAACTACTTCCGTTTATACGAAACGTTAGCAGGTATGACAGGTACAGCCGATACTGAAGCATTTGAGTTTCAGTCAATTTATGGCCTAGATACTGTTGTTATGCCAACTAATAAGCCGATGATTCGTGATGATCGCGCCGATTTAGTTTACCTAACGCAAGAAGAAAAATACGAAGCTATTTTAATTGATATTAAAGACTGCCAAGACCGTGGACAACCGGTGCTTGTTGGTACTATTTCAATTGAAAGCTCTGAGTATTTATCGCAGTTTTTACGCAAAGAAAAAATTAAGCACAACGTACTTAATGCTAAATTTCATGCGCAAGAAGCTGACATCGTTTCAGATGCTGGCCTACCAGGAACAGTAACAATTGCAACAAACATGGCCGGTCGTGGTACCGATATCGTGTTAGGTGGTAACTGGAACAGTGAAGTTGAAAAACTTGAAAACCCAACTGATGAGCAAATTGCTGAAATTAAAGCAGCTTGGAAAATTCGCCATGATGCAGTAATTGATGCCGGCGGTTTACATATCATTGGTACTGAACGTCACGAATCTCGTCGTATAGACAACCAATTACGTGGTCGTTCTGGTCGTCAAGGTGATGCTGGTTCAAGCCGTTTTTACTTATCGATGGACGATGCGCTAATGCGTATATTTGCCGGTGAGCGCATGACTAACATGATGCGTAAATTAGGCATGCAACGCGGTGAAGCAATTGAACATCCATGGGTAAACCGTGCGATTGAAAATGCACAGCGTAAAGTAGAAGCACGTAACTTCGACGTTCGTAAGCAACTACTTGAGTACGATGATGTAGCAAACGATCAACGTCGTGTTGTTTACTCTCAGCGTAACGAACTACTTGAAGAAGGTGATATTTCAGAAACTATTACTGCAATTCGTGGTGACGTACTTAGCAATACAATTGATCAGTACATTGCACCGCAAAGCCTTGCTGAAATGTGGGACATTCCTGGCCTTGAAGAGCGTTTAAAACAAGACTTCTTAATTGAGTTACCTATTACTCAGTGGTTAGCAGATGACAATAAACTATACGAAGAAAAGCTTCGTGAGCGTATTGAGCAGGCGGTTGAGCATTCATACAAGCAAAAAGAAGAGCAAGTTGGCGATTCTGTTTTACGTCAATTCGAAAAAGCGATTATGCTACAGAGTCTTGATCAGCATTGGAAAGATCACCTTGCTGCAATGGATCATTTACGCCAAGGTATTCATTTACGTGGTTACGCGCAAAAGAATCCTAAGCAAGAGTACAAGCGTGAATCGTTTGAGCTGTTCTCCGAAATGCTTGAAAACTTGAAAGTAGATGTTGTAAGCATTCTAAGTAAAGTACAAGTACGCGCAGAAGAAGATGTTGAAAAAGTAGAAGAGCAACACCGTAAAAGTGAAAATGCTCCTCGCGAATACCAACATGAAGAAGCTGAGCACGTAGGTGGCGAAGCGCCAGAAACAGCGACAGTAATGGCTCGTACAGAACCAAAAGTAGGTCGTAATGACCCTTGTCCTTGTAAATCAGGTCAAAAATTCAAACAGTGTTGCGGTAAATTAAAGTAACCCAATATTGTCAGTAGCTTATTAAAAAGCGGCGCTAGCGTCGCTTTTTTTTATGGAGTTTTAAAGTAATGACTATAGAAATTGTACATGTAGCTGTTGGTGTTATTAAGAAAAATAACGCTATATTCATTTGTAAACGTGCAGATGAACAACATCAAGGCGGTTTATGGGAATTTCCTGGTGGTAAAGTTGAAGCTGGAGAAAGTGTGTTTGTTGCACTTAAACGCGAGCTTATTGAAGAAGTTGGACTAACCATTCACAGCTCTAGCCAATTGATGGTGATTGAACATGACTACGGCGATAAATGCGTTAAATTAGATGTACACGTAGTAAGTAACTTTAGCGGTGAAGCACATGGCGCTGAAGGGCAACCTAGCGAATGGGTAGCAATTACTGAATTAGAAAATTATGATTTTCCTGAAGCGAATGCTGAAATTATCGAAAAAATAGTTGCCCGATACGCATAAAAAAAGGGCATAAGTGAGCACAATGAATATCTCAATACAAAATAAGCTAAGCGAACTGTTAGCACTGCCCCCTGAGTTAACTCAAGTTAGTGCGATTGGTAGCGGTCATATAAATAGTACATGGCTACTTACAAGTATTGATAAACAATTTATTGTGCAAAAACTTAATACTGAGGTATTTAAAAACCCTGCTCAGTTAGTGAGTAATGCAAAACTGATTGAGCAGCATTTAAATGCTAAACAACTGCAAAATAATTACCCGCTTGAAATAATCAAACATATAGCTACACAAAACGATGAACACTTAATAAAAATTGATAATGCGTATTATCGCGTCCTTAACTATATTAGCGATAGCTACAGCGAAGACGTTGTTAAAAATACCCAGCAGAGCGAGCAAGCGGCTTACGCCTTTGGCGTATTTGCTCATGCATTACAAGATTTTGATGCGCAACAGCTACACACTGTAATCCCTGATTTTCATAACTTAGCGATGCGCTTTGAGCAATTAAATACCGCAATCACTAACAACGTAGTTAATAGAGTAAAGCACTGCGCTGACGAAATAGAATATTGCTTAACGCAGCAGCATTTAATTACTGAGCTTAGTCAGGTAGCTAAACACATACCGCTTAGAGTGTGTCATAACGATACAAAAATAAATAATATGCTGTTTTGTAATACAACTCACAAAGCAAAAGCAGTTATTGATTTAGACACCTGCATGGCAGGATTTTGGCTTTATGACTTTGGCGACATGGTACGTACATTTTGCTCCCCCGAAGCCGAGGATTCAACAAACTTACACAACGTTGTTATTCGAAAAGATATATTTTCAGCCATTGTAAAAGGCTATGTAACGCCATTAAAAAATAGCATGAGTATACTAGAGCAAGAAAGCTTATTATTAGGCGCTAAAATAATGCCGCTCATGTTAAGTGTGCGCTTTTTAACTGATTACTTAAATAACGATGTGTACTTTAAAGTATCTCATGCAGAGCATAATTTAGAGCGAGCACAAAACCAACTCGCGCTTTATAAAAGCATACTGAGTAACGAAGAATGGATGCACGCGTGCTTAGTCGATGAACAAATTCAAGATACAAAAAAACCAGTAAGCTAAAAACTTACTGGTTTTTTGTTATTTATAGCAATGCAATTACCAGATTTTTACGCGATCTTCTGGTTTGATATACATTTTATCACCTTCTTTTACGTCAAACGCTTCGTAAAACTCAGGCATGTTCGACAAGATACCGATTACACGGTAGTGGCTTGGTGAATGAGGGTCTGTTAATAAACGATTACGTAACTCTTCATCGCGGTAGTTACGACGCCAGATTTGTGACCAACCCATAAAGAAACGTTGATCGCCTGTGTAACCATCTATCACGGGTGCTTTTTTATCACCTAAAGATAGCATATACGCTTTATGCGCAACGGTTAACCCACCTAAGTCACCAATGTTTTCGCCAAGCGTTAGCTCACCATTAACACTTGCATCTTCAAATGGTTTATATTCGTTATACTGTGCAACTAAAGCCGCTGTACGCTCTTCAAATTGCTTAAGGTCAGTCTCACTCCACCAGTTACGTAAGTTACCGTCACCGTCGTATTTAGCACCTTGGTCGTCAAAACCGTGGCCAAGCTCATGCCCAATTACCGCGCCAATTGCGCCGTAGTTTACAGCATCATCCGCTTCTAAATTAAAGAATGGTGGTTGTAATATAGCGGCTGGAAATACAATTTCGTTGTTTACTGGGTTGTAATAAGCATTGACTGTTTGCGGAGTCATGTGCCATTCAGAGCGATCAACTGGTTTACCCAATTTAGCAATCATATCTGCGTATGCCCATTCGCTATAACGGATGTAATTACCTACTAGCTCATCTGAGTTAATCTCTAGCTCTGAGTAATCTTTCCACGTGTCTGGGTAACCAATCTTAGGCGTAAATTTATCTAATTTTTCTTTCGCTGCAAGCTTTGTTTCAGGGCTCATCCACTCAAGATTTTCGATAGCAACGCCATAACCTTTAATTACGTTATCAACTAACTCTTCCATGCGTGCTTTAGCTTCTGGGGGGAAGTTATCTTTAACGTATACCTTACCTAAAATCTCACCTAGTACACTGTTAGATGCATCAACCGCTTGCTTCCAAAGAGGTGCTTGTTCTTCTACGCCACGAAGTGTTGTGCTGTAAAAGTCAAAGTTAAGGTTAACTAAATCTTCGCTAAGTAGCTCTGCATAACCACTTACAAAATGAAATTTTAAGTAGTTTTTCCACGTCGCTAAATCAGTATCTTTATAAATAGTAGCAAGTGCTTCTAAGTAGCTTGGTTGACGTACAATAATATCACTTGCACTCACACCTGCATCTTTAAAGAATGCAGCTAAATCAAGCTCCCCCATCAACTTGCTTGCGTCTGCTACTGTCATCTTGTTGTAAGATTTAGTTGCGTCACGGCTTTGCACACGGCTCCATTGAGCATCAGCTAGTGTT
The DNA here is from genome assembly GCF_014163655.1 of Pseudoalteromonas sp. SR45-1. Classification (NCBI taxonomy): domain Bacteria; kingdom Pseudomonadati; phylum Pseudomonadota; class Gammaproteobacteria; order Alteromonadales; family Pseudoalteromonadaceae; genus Pseudoalteromonas; species Pseudoalteromonas sp. SR45-1. Next base: position 174,774 of record NZ_JACJDR010000008.1, read on the forward strand.
TTTTCAAATGCAAGTACGCTCTTGGCAGCTTCTGCTGCATTTTTAACGCCTGATTTTGCTAAAACATCTGTGATGTATTGCTCGTAAGAAGCGCGAATTTTAGTGAATTTTTCGTCATCGTTTAAGTAATAATCACGATCTGGTAAACCTAGGCCCGACTGAGATAAATACAATGCATACTCGCTCGAGTTTTTAGCATCGTTATTTACAAACCAACCAAACGGTAAAGTACCGCCTTGTTTTTGAATTTTAGCCATTAAACCCACTAAGTCAGCTTTAGATTTAACGCTATCAATTGTATCTAATGACGGTTGTAATGGCGTAATACCTAGCTCATTACGCGCAGATTGATTCATGTAGCTTTTATAAAATGCGCCAATTTTATACTCATCACTGCCTTTTTTAGCGGCCTTATTCGCGGCTGCGTTTTCAAGGGCAATTTTCATCGCTTTTTGTGACTCATCATATAGCTGCGAAAAAGAACCGTAGTTAGACTTATCACCTGGTATTTCAGTTTTTGCTAACCACTGTCCATTTACATGATAATAAAAATCGTCTTGTGCGCGTACTGAACTATCCATATTCGCTAGTTCAATACCAAGCTCTAGTGGCTTTTCAGCGGGTGCTGTTACTACAGGAGTGTCGGTTACTTTAGCTTCTTGTTGTTTTTCACCACAACCTACTAGACCAAGTGCAAGCGCTATGCTCGCAGCGGCCATTGTTACTTTATTCATAATGATTCCGTTTGTTAGTTAGAATTAAATCATACCAATCTGCTTATGTATGGGGTCTAATTAACGTTAAGAAAATTACGCTAGAACTAAGCAAAAGTTTTTGTATCTAGTTGTTCTAAATAAAAAATTTTTAACGACGTTATAGTGCAATTTAATTCGTTAAATTGATCAAAGATTTATGCAGGTTGGTATCACATACCAACTCCATTAAATTCTTGAATATAGCAGGAGTAAAAATAGCACTGCCTGTACGCTTTTACTTAATGGAATGGGTATCAAGGGAGCTTTAAATAATAAAGCACACCACGCAGTATCATAAACCTCATTAGACCAACAATAAAATGGAATATGTAACAAAGTATTTTGAATGCGGTGAGCTGCAAAAATAGCCCTACCAATAACAATATAGCGGGTGGCTAAGGCTAACTTTTATTCTTCCCGTGGAGCGCTAAACGCTCTAGTTTTTCTTTTAATGAAGGGGGGGCAGAAGCCGCTATCGCATTTAAGTAATTAGCGGTTTGCTCACTCATTTTCCGAGAGTTGGTAACTGTAGGGCTGCCCGATTTATTCGCGGTACTTAATCGCTGAGTTGCTTGAGGATTTGCAGTTATTTTTATTTGTCCAAGCTCTGCCATTCCAGCTGCTCTAAAGTGTGAAAGCATATCCATTTTTAAATAATTAAGCCTAAGCGCGATAGGCGCAGATACCGCCTCTATCATTAGCGTGCCGTCTCGGTAATTACTAACTCGGCATTTATCACCCAATTTAGGGCCTAAAAAATCTTTTAATAAGGTTTGCTGTGTATCAAGTGCTTGGCTTTTGCCTGCATAAGCCGATAAACGATTATTTAACCCCGCCATAATATCGGTTAGCGGTTTTGGTGCATATCTATCTTTAGCCATTTTACACCTCGTAAAAACTCACTTAGACCCAAAGATAATACTCTGGGTCTAAGTATACACTGCGTATTAATACTACGCGCCGGCTATTTGCATTTGCTCGATTAATACTGAGCCTGTTTGAATACCACCACGGCGTTCTATATCACCACCAATGGCGGAAATACCTTTAAACATGTCTTTTAAATTACCAGCAATAGTAATTTCACTTACCGGATATTGAATTTCACCATTCTCAACCCAAAAACCTGCAGCACCACGAGAGTAGTCACCCGTTACGGTATTTACGCCCTGCCCCATTAGCTCTGTAACTAATAAGCCAGTACCCATGGTTTTTAATAGTGCAGTTAAATCGTTATGAGTTTGCTCAACGAGCCAGTTATGTATACCGCCAGCATGCCCTGTTGGCGTCATATTCATTTTGCGTGCGGCATAACTTGCTAATAAATAGGTTTGTAACTCGCCACCTTGAATTATTTCTCTATCGAATGTTTTAACACCTTCGCTATCAAACGGTGACGATGCCAACCCTTTTAAAATATGTGGGCGCTCAGCAATATTCACACAATGACTAAATACCTGAGTACCTAAGCTATCAAGTAAAAAACTTGATTTACGATAAAGCGCGCCACCACCAATTGCCGACACCAAGTGACCAAACAATGAATTTGCAATATCGGCTCTAAAAATAACAGGCACTTTCATTGTGCCTAACTTTTGGCTGTTTAATTTAGCTAAGGTTTCAGCTGCCGCTTCAAGACCCACTGCCGCCGCATCATTTAAACCAGCCTGATCGCGAGCAACTGTATAAGCAGAGTCGCGCTGCATGTGTTCGCCATCTTTACCTATTACCATAGTACTAATACTATGACGAGTGCGCGGAAAGCCTGCAATTAAACCGTGGCTGTTACCATAAACACGTAATCCCTGATGCGATGAAAAACTCGCACCATCAGAGTTAACAATACGCTCATCTGCATTTAATGCAGCTTGCTCAGCAGCATGACAAAGCTCAATGCCTTCCTCAGGACTTACATCCCAAGGATGATATAAATCTAAATCTTTAGGATTAAATTCAAGTAACTCTTTATCAGCAACGCCGTTAAATGGATCATCAGATGTAAATTTGGCTATATCAATCGCTTTTTCGACTACCGTGCGCAATGTTTTTGGATTTAAGTCAGCAGTTGACGCCGAGCCTTTATTATTACCAACATATACACTAATGCCTAAGCCGCCGTCTTGGTTGAACTCAATGGTTTCTACTTCACCCATTCGTGTACTAACCGATAAACCAGACGTGCTAGACATCGCAGCTTCTGCAGCTGTAGCGCCTAATTTTTTAGCATGTTCGAGTACTTCTGCTACCGCATCTTTAACTTGCGATATTTGAGAATAAATTGGATCGTTTTGTTGGCTTTTCATAAATTAAGTCCTGAGCCTTAGAGGCATAATGCACGCATTTCTTATATTTAAATGCTAACACACTCAATGCATCACATCAGCTAATATTCCTAAGTATCATATTCATGTATAATGGCAAAAGTTATTTTTATTTAAGAGCACCCCATGGCAAAGAAAAAAGGCAAGCCTGCTGAAATTGAAGAAGAAATTGAATATGTATCAAGAACGGAGCTTAAACGCGAAGCGCAAGAGTTTCATCAGTTAGGTACTGAAATTGCCAAAATGGGTAAAAAACAGCGCGAACGCCTGCCATTAAATGACGATTTAAAAGAAGCGATGGTTGTTGCTGATAAAATAAGTAACAAAAGCGACGCGTATCGCCGCCACTTAAATTACATCGCTAAAACACTGCGTACTGTAGAAAACATTGATGATATTAAAGCGATTATCGATGTGATGCTTAATAAAAATAACCAAGCTGAAGTATTGGTCAAAAAAATTGAGCAATTACGTTCAGATTTAATTGAGCAAGGTGATGACCTTATCAATGAGACTATTGAGCAGTTTCCATCTCTTGATCGTCAACAAATGCGCCAATTGGTTCGAAATGCGGCAAAAGAAGCGAAAGCTGAAAAGCCGGGTAAAGGTTATAAAGAATTATTTCAATACCTTAAAGATGCTCATACTATTACGTATTAATTAGGTCGTATTAAGTTATATTTTATTAAACAAGGTGCTTCGGCACCTTTTTTGTTATAGATCAAACCGCCTTCCTGAGTACTTTTTTATAATCCCCAATAAATAAATACTTAGGTGTGCGTGATGATTAAACTTCCACAATGGGATGAAACCCTAATAAACAAATATAATGTGTCTGGTCCGCGTTATACCTCTTATCCCACGGCTTTATCACTGCGTGACGGATATCAGCAACAAGACCTACTAAGCGCTATAGAATCGTCAACAAGTCGCTCTCTTTCTTTATATATTCACATCCCGTTTTGTAGTCAGCTTTGCTACTACTGTGGCTGTAATAAAATAATTACCCGTCATCAATCTAAGGCAGATACGTATCTCGACTTTTTAGCAAAAGAAATTACTGCCCAAGCGCCTTTATTTAAAAGCTACACGGTTGAGCAATTGCATTTAGGTGGCGGTACTCCCACCTTTTTAACCGCAAAACAAATGACCCGTTTAATTAAACTTTTAGAACAACACTTTAATTTTACACGCACAACAGAGCGCGGTATTGAAATAGACCCACGCTCACTTGCCGATAATATGCTTGTTGATTTAAGAATGCTTGGCTTTAACCGTGTCTCATTTGGGATTCAAGACTTTAACGACGACGTGCAACTTGCTGTTAATCGCCCGCAAAATGCAGATACCGTTAAGCAATTAATTACACAAGCTCGCGAGCTAGGATTTCAATCTATTAATGCAGATATGATTTACGGGCTACCTCTGCAAACGCCAGAGAGCTTTAAGAAAACTATAGAGCAACTTATTGAGTTAAGCCCTGACAGAGTATCAGTGTTTAACTACGCGCATTTACCAGAGCGCTTTGCTGCACAGCGTAAGATTAAAGATGCAGATTTACCCAGTGCTCATAATAAGCTCACCATGTTTAAAAATACGCTGGAGCAGATGACGCAAGCAGGCTATCAATTTATTGGTATGGACCATTTTGCAAAAACTGATAATGAACTAGCTGTTGCGCAAAATGAAGGCAAGTTACATCGTAACTTTCAAGGTTATACAACCCATGGAAATTGTGATTTATTAGGTTTAGGCGTGTCATCAATTTCACAAATTGGCACCGCCATTTTACAAAATCAAAAAGAATTAAAACATTATTACCACAACGTAGAAACACAAAGCGGTAGTGCTCTTAATAAAGGAATGCACTTAACACATGATGATGTAATTCGTGCTGATGCAATTAAACAGCTCATTTGCCAATTTGAATTAGATATACAAGACTTTAGTGAAAAACACGCGCTTATATTTAATGACTACTTTGAGGATGCATTAGTAGCGCTGGCGCCACTTATAAAAGATGAACTAGTCACTATAGTTGATAATAAAATTAGCGTAACACCACGCGGTAACTTATTCATTCGTATTATTTGTATGTGCTTCGATGCTCACTTACAAAAACAAATTAACGCAACGCGCTTTTCAAGGGTGATTTAGCCTGAACTCTGGATAATAAATACATCGGCACAAAAAAAGCAGACCTAGGTCTGCTTTTTGTATTTAAGTTGTAGCTTTAATTAAAAACGACTTTATCGCTACCTGGAGCGGCTTTAAACTCGATAATAATTTTAGCGCAATCCGCTTTAACTTCATCTTTAAGTGTTTTTTCAGCTTGCCAGCGAGCCTTATCTAGCTTAAAAATCTCTTTTTTAGAGTATTTTTTACGTGCATCGTGCGTCGGCATTTCTTTAACTACCTGATACATTTTATAAATACCAGGATACTGCGTCGTTAAATCACGCTCGCTTTCAAAGGCATACTGAGACATAAGTACCCAAATACGTAAACAGCCTTCAGAAAACTCACACTGCTCTTCATTCATTGCACGTGCGATTAAATGAATACTATCGGCTAGTTTTGCGTTTCGCTTTAAACGCGACTTTTCAAGCTTTTGCTTTTGTTCAGCCTGCGTTTTAGCAATTAACTTTTTTTGCGCATTTAACTTATACAGCAACTGACCCGCATAAAATGCCAAACCAGCTATGATAGCAGCGCCTAAAAGTAAGGCTAAAATTACCGAGGTACTCATTATTTATCCTTACTATTTGTCGTCTTCATCTAACCATTCGTTGGCTAAATCATCAGATAAGTATTGATCGAAATCAGAATTGCCTTGGCTTTCAAGGTCATCTTCAAACTCGTCTTCGTCCTCATCTTCAATACCAAGAATTTCACATAACGCCTGATGACGGGCAATGCGACTATTAAAGTACTTAGCATCTTTACCTGTTAGCATTTCACCTTTTTCATGACGCTCTACTAATTTAAGTAAACGTTCATCATTCTCAAGTGCTTCTAGCTCTTGTTCAGGTGTAAATTCAGGCTCGATTACTTTTTTCAGCTCAATAGTTGGCTTTAAGTTGCGTTTCATTTCAACTTTAGGCTCTGGCGCGGTTGCGATTAACGGCACAGGCTTTTTACTGCCTACACGCTTATCTTTAGGCGCGTGATTACTATTTTGGCTTTCGCTATCTAGTAAATCTGGCGCATTACGAGAACCGGGCTTTGCGCCTTTGGTTTTTTTAACTCGCTGCTCTTTTAATGCGCGCATTTCTTTAAGCTTATCTTGGCTTAAACGAACAGGTCCGTTTGCTGGGCTTTTGCGTGACTTTTTAGTTCTACTCATATCTTGATCATCTCACTTAAGAGGTTTTGAGCGAAGCGCAAATTAATGGGCATCGCAGTGCTGGCCTAGCCAGAAGAATTCAGTTTGCGCTATAGAGGTTGGGTTTCTCATTTAAAAGCGCCTTAGCTAATTAATCGCTAATTTTAAACGGTGGGTATTGTAACAGGACAAATAAAAAGGCGGTAGAGAAAACATCTCTACCGCCTGCTAATCTGAGCGCCATTATCTGGACACTTCTCCCTTCGACTTTTTTTAGTCTTTATTATTTTTATTATTATCAGTCCGTATTGTTATTATTTTTACGTTCCTTGTTACATTCCATTTTGTTTTTGTTATTAAACTTCCATGAGTATTTTATTATTTTCGGTCATCGTGACACTTTTTTATTATTTCCTTTAGTAGCACCAATCTTGTGCTATGTAGTCATGCCGCGCCACTTTCCTTATAGCTTGTTTCCGTTTTGTTATTGTTCTTTTGCGACAGTGGTTAATTTACTCGTTAATGATTTTGTTACAACTGGTTTATATAACTTTTATTATACTTATTACATTTTAAAACAAAATAAACAATAAAATACAATAGGTTAATGATGAATAAGAAATAAAAAGAAGACTTTTCTCACACTAACGCATGGTCAATGTCTTACATTTAAACGGGTGATATCGTTAATTTTGCACACAAAAAAAGCAGCTTGGGCTGCTTTTTGTAAAACATTGTAGTGTATTTATTATTAATTGCTAAATAAATACGACTTTAGTGTAAACCACCTAAGTACTGAGAAAGTACTTCAATATCTTTATCTGTTAATTTCTTCGCTATATCGCCCATCATGCCATTTAAGTCATTGTGACGAGTTCCATCACGGAATTTTTCAAGTTGAGACTTGATATATCCAGGATGCTGAAAAGAAATTTTTGGAAACTTAGCAAGTGATGAACCGTTACCACGTGGACCATGACATGCTGCACATGATGGAATCCCACGCTCCGCATCGCCTGCTTTAAAGAGCATTTCGCCAACTTCAACAACATCTTTAGGTGTAGCACCTTCAGTCATGTTGATTGAAGAAAAATAAGCAGCTAGATCTTTCATGTCTTGCTCGCTAAGTGGCATAGCCATAGCGCTCATTACTGGATCCATACGCCCTTCTTTGCCGCCTGACGTCATACCTAATTTTAAATCCTGAAGTTGCTTAAGGATATAATCTGGATGTTGACCTGCAATTTTAGGGTAAATATTAACCGGCGCATTACCGTCTGGGCCGTGACAAGCCGCACACGTTGCTGATTTTTCTTTACCTGCGTTTACATCGCCATCAAATGCTGTTGCGTTGCTTGCTGACAACGCACCAAGCAATATTGTTAAAGATAGTGCTATTTTTTTCATGGTGAATTCTCTGTTTCCGACCCTGTATCATCTACAATCGTGATGTTGTAATACATATATTCTACACGATAATAAATTCTCTGGCACGTTTTCTACACATATTAAGCTTATAATTTACAGGGTTTTGACTTAGATTAAGCTTTAACATGTTTTAAATGTACCATAGGTGCTGTTTTTAGGTGGTTAAATACGCTTTTTAATACATCCTTTATAGTATAAAATACGCGCCCTGAGTGAATTTGGTTTACTCAATGTTATTTTTTTAAGTTTTAGGAGAGCCTGTGCTCAAATCTCGTATCAAATATAATACTGCGTCTTTCGTAACAAGCGCTCCCGACATTACTAAATTACCTGCTGATACGGGAATTGAAGTTGCGTTTGCCGGTCGCTCCAATGCAGGTAAGTCGAGTGCATTAAATGCATTAACCGATCAGAAGCTAGCACGTACAAGTAAAACACCTGGACGTACTCAGCTAATCAATACATTCGATTTAGCGGATGTTGACGATATGCGCCTTATCGATTTACCAGGCTATGGCTTTGCTAAAGTACCAATCGAAATGAAAAAGAAATGGCAAAAGTCGTTAGGTGAATATCTGCAAAAGCGTCAAAGCTTAAAAGGTATTGTTATTTTAATGGATATTCGTCATCCATTAAAAGATTTAGACCGTGATTTAATTAACTGGGCAATTGGTAGTGAGATTCCAGTATTGGCACTATTAACTAAAGCCGACAAACTAAAGCAAGGCCCTCGTAAATCACAAGTACTGCAAGTTCGCCGTGAATTAAGCACGCTTGATGGGGATATTACAGTTCATGCGTTTTCATCATTAAAGGGCACCGGTTTACCAGAAGTAGCTAAAAAGCTAGATGAATGGTTTTTAGGTCCTGTTATTGCTGTACCACCTACCGATGAAACAATCACAGACGAAACAAACCCAGAGGCTTAAACGCTGGCGTTACGATAAATAAAACTGCTTTCCTGCAGATTTAATAAAATAGCCGAGCTTATCAGACTCGGCTTTTTCAGCCCACTGATAAAATACACTGCGTGAAACTCGCGCACTACAACCATACGGTAGCTTTAAATAAGGCACCTTTGAACCGTTGTAGTCTTTTATATGCAAGGGCTGCTGAGCGCTCACTAACCACTGCCTAGCTAAATTATCAATACAACACAACACTTGCCCTTGCGCTGTATTTTCAAAGCGCCAATCAACAATAATAAACGGCGCATCTTCAACCGTTATTGTTATTTTTTCGACAGGGGTTTTTAAATAAAATTGCTCACCTTCTTTACACAATACAGAAGCAAACAGCTTCACCATGGCTGGGCGTGTTATTTCGCTGCCATCGTAAAACCATTTCCCTTCATTATTAATAACAATTGGCAGCTCCCCACAATGGTTAGGCTGCCAACTATCAAAAGGTTTGCTTGGCTCGCTTAATCGCTTGCTAAGCTCACTTAAAGAAATCACTGTTTTTTAAGTGTTATTGCAAATGTAACAGGCACAGCTGTTGCAATTGAAGGCAAGCCCGCTAACTCTTGCAGCTTTTTAACGCCTTCGGTTACACCAAAATCATCACTATTAATAATAATAGGTGTTAATGATGATACCGTTAAATCACCACTTTGCGTGCTGTTAACGAGTACATCAATTGCCAATGGTTTTTTATTACCATGAAAATCAAGCTCAGCTGTAATACCCTTCAATACATATTGACCAGGCTTTTTGATATTACTTAGCTCTTTAGTTAAATTTGCAGTTAAAACAGCATTGGGGAATTTAGCCGCTTCGAATAAAAACGTAGCTAAACGCTCATTACGAATAGGGATTAGAGTTTCGGCTGATGTTAAATCAACATTAACGCTAAACTCACCTTTATCAGAAAGCATACCTTCAAGGTTAGTAAAATGGTGAGCTTCAGCAATCGAATCTTTTTTAATTGAAACAAAGCTTAGTTGGCTTTTATCATTCACTAGCTGCCAATTAGCCTGAGCAACATTAGAAATAACTAAACTTGATAAAGAAAAACCTGCAATAGCTAATGCTTTAAACATAACGCACTCCTTAGTAATAAAATGAAAAGAATAAAAATGATAGCACTTCGATGGTATCACCTGCGATGTACCCAAACCACCTCGAAGTGACGAATGCACAATACAATTGGTATAGCGCAAAAAAGAATTAATTAGATAGGATTTTTAGGCGTAAAACAAAAAACGGCCCACCAAACAAGTTGGTAGGCCGGTATAGCAAACTGGGGAGAAGCTATCAATTTGTTGCACCCTTTCAGATGCATCATCAACAGGATGTCCTACAGGATAGGACAGGCGGGACTTTAACAAAAGCACGCATTAAAATACAATCATATTCCTGTAAAACAGCTCGAATTGACGAACATATAACTATTTAATACAAATAGTTGCTTAAATTAACCTTATTTTAACTAAAGCTTGCATATAGCTAATTAAATAGCTGTTATTCGCCATTTTTATTAAACATAAAAAAAGCGCCAAAAGGCGCTTTAATTAAAATGCTCAAATTGCATTAATGGGCTTGTTCCCAGTTGTCACCTTCGTCGGCTTCAACAATAAGCGGCACATCAAGCGCTGCAGCTTGCGACATCAGCTCACAAATATGTTTTGTGTATTCAGGTGCGCAGTCTGTTTTAATTTCAAATACCAATTCATCGTGTACTTGCATTAGTAGCTTAATCGTATTTGGCGCCTGTTCGTGTACCCAGCGGTTAACGCTCAGCATTGCTTTTTTAATAATATCAGCAGCAGTACCTTGCATTGGTGCGTTTATAGCAGCACGTTCGGCTCCTTTTCTGCGCGCGCCATTACGTGCGTTTATTTCTGGTAAATGTAGGCGGCGACCAAATATTGTTTCAACGTAGCCATTTTCAGCTGCTTTTTCGCGTGTTGTTTCCATGTACTCTAATACACCAGGAAAACGCTCAAAGTATTTATCTATGTAATGCTGCGCTTCGTGGCGCGGCACATCTAGTTGACGTGCTAAACCAAATGCAGACATACCGTAAATTAAGCCAAAGTTTACTGCTTTCGCCTTGCGGCGCATATCGGTAGTTACATCATCAAGCTCTACACCAAATACTTCAGCGGCAGTTGCACTGTGTACATCTAAGCCGTTAGCAAATGCATTTAATAGACCTTTGTCTTGTGAAAGGTGCGCCATAATACGCAGCTCAATTTGGCTGTAATCGGCAGCGACAATTTTGTAACCATCTGCAGCTATAAACGCTTCACGAATTCGACGCCCTTCTTCTGAACGAATAGGAATATTTTGTAAATTAGGATCGGTTGAACTCAAGCGCCCCGTTGCTGTAATTGCCTGATGATATGACGTATGTACACGCTGGGTTTTCTCATTCACCATTAATGGTAATTTATCAGTATAAGTCGATTTAAGCTTTGATAAACCACGATGCTCTATAATTACTTTAGGTAGTGGATAATCATGAGCAAGCTCTTGCAATACTTCTTCTGCGGTAGAAGGTGCACCTTTAGGTGTTTTTTTGATAATAGGCAGGCCAAGCTTTTCAAACAACAATACTTGTAGTTGCTTAGGAGAGCTTAAATTAAATGGTTCGCCTGCTATTTCAAATGCTTCTTTTTCAAGCTCAATTAAACGCTCGCCTAATCGTTGGCTATGTGCTGCAAGCATATTGCTATCTATTGCAACGCCGGTTCGTTCAATATCAGAAATCACACTAACAAGTGGCATTTCTATATCTTCGAATACAGATTTTAGCTTTTCATCAGCCGCTATTTTTGGCCAAAGCACTTCATGTAGGCGTAAAGTAATATCGGCATCTTCTGCAGCGTAAGGCGCAGCTTTTTCAAGTTCAATTTGGTTAAAGGTAAGTTGCTTTTTACCTTTGCCAGCAATATCTTCAAAGCTAATATTTTTATGACCTAGATATTTAAGTGCTAGCGAGTCCATATCGTGGCGTGTACCCACACTATTAAATACGTATGACTCAAGCATGGTGTCAAACTTAATACCATTTAGCGCAAAACCTGCATTCGCTAATACACTTTTGTCGTATTTAAGGTTTTGCCCTACTTTAGCTTTGTTTTCATCGGCCAAAATTGGACCTAGCTTTTGCATTACAAATTCCAGACTTAATTGCTCAGGCGCACCCGGGTAGTCATGCGCTAGAGGTAAATACACAGCTTCACCCGCTTTTACGGCAAAACTCATACCCACTAATTGCGCTTTCATGTAATCAAGGCTGGTAGTTTCTGTATCAAATGCAAATAACTCGGCACTATTTAATTGCTCTATTAACGTATCAAATTGCGCTTGCGTTAAAATAGTTTCGTAATGGGCATCTTCTACTTTTGGTAATTCAGTGGCTTCGGTAGGTACAGCTAGATGTGTTTCTGCATCTTTGGGGTTATCTAGTAACTCAGCTAACCAACGACGAAATTCACACTCACCATATAGTGCAATTAATTCGTCTTTATTTGGCTCTTGTAATTTGAACGTATCAAGATCTGATTCGACTTCAACATCGCACTTAATTGTTGCAAGCTCGTAGCTTAAAGGCAGATGATCGAGAGCTGCAGCTAACTTTTCACCTATTTTACCCTTAATCTCACTTGCGTGATCCATTACACCTTGCAACGAGCCATATTTCTCTAACCACTTAACGGCCGTTTTTGGACCACAGCCTTCAACACCTGGGATATTGTCGACCTTATCGCCCATTAGTGCCAAGTAATCGATAATAAGTTCGGGGCCTACACCAAACTTTTCCACTACGGTAACAGGATCTGAAATACTGTCGGTCATCGTGTTTATTAATGTAACGTGTTCATTTACAAGTTGCGCCATATCTTTATCACCAGTGGAGACAAGGACATGCCGTTTTTGCTCAGTTGCAATGCGTGCAAATGTGCCAATAACATCATCAGCTTCAACGCCTTCGATACTAATTAGCGGAAAACCCATCGCTTTGATAATGCTATGTATTGGTGCTATTTGCGTACGTAAGTCATCCGGCATCGGCGGGCGATTTGCCTTATATTCGCTATACATATCGTTACGGAACGTTTTGCCTTTAGCATCAAATATAACCACCATGTGTGAGGGATCATATTGTCTGATCAAGCTTTTAAGCATGTTGATCACGCCATAAATAGCGCCCGTAGCCTCACCTTTAGAATTAGTTAAATGCGGCGGAGAATGATAAGCACGAAATAAATATGACGAGCCATCAACTAAAATAAGTGGGTTTTCGGGGATCTGAGCCATGGTGAATTTGGATCCTAAATGCAAAAAATTAAGGTAATTATAAGCATGCCATAAGGTAGTAAATAAAACGACTGTGAATTACTGTTTATCGTGTTATTAAAACTAGAGCAAGCTGTGGATAAGTGTGTAGATAACAGCCACGAGCTATTCTTCCAAAGCATTATAAAATGCCTAGAAAATACTTTAACTGTATGTTTTAATTTAAAAAAGATAATACGAGGTTCTTTTTTTATTATTTTAAACCAATGTGGAAAAAGGTTTTCTAACGACTGCTTCTGTTGTTATTCACTTTGATTATTCGCGTCCATTTAAATAACCGGAGGAGTATTCTAGCACAATGGATCGAAGATCATAGCGATCCTTTATAATTTTTTTAAAGGCAAAGTGATCGCAAATGGCATAAACCGCAAAACGACTTGCACTGCGAATGATTTTTGTACTAAAAATTTATTTTCGCGAGAAATTTTGAGCATGTTAAACTTCATCCGATCGACTTATAAAAAAGACTTTAGGGGACAAAAGCATGAAAAACGTAGCAGTAATATTAGCAGGGTCTGGTGTGTACGATGGTAGTGAAATTAATGAAGCAATTTTAACTTTATTACATATAGCCAAAAATGGCGCAACGTATCAGTGTTTTGCACCAGATATTGAACAACTTCATACCATTAACCATTTAACAGGTGAAGTAATGCCTGATAAACGCAATGTATTAACAGAAGCTGCTCGCATTGCACGAGGTGACATTAAATCGCTGATTGAACTAGACGTGACTCAGTTTGACGCATTAATTGTACCTGGCGGTTTCGGTGCTGCAAAAAACTTATGCGATTTTGCAATTAAAGGCGCAAAAGCAAATATCAATCAGGACGTCCTTAATGCTTGTAAATCATTTGCAAAAGCAAATAAGCCTGCAGGTTATATGTGTATTGCACCCGCATTGATCCCATTTATTTACGATAACGCCGCACTTACTATTGGTAACGATGTAGAGACAGCACAAGCGCTAAGCACATTAGGCGCTAAACATATAGATTGTGCGGTTGACGGTGTAGTTATCGATGAACCAAATAAGTTAGTTACCACCCCTGCTTACATGTTGGCAGAATCGATTCTTGAAGCCGACGCAGGGATCGCAAAACTAGTTAGTAGCGTATTATCAATAAATTGATTTTGATCTTAGGATCTAAAAAGTTAATTGTATGACTGATTACGCTTATTAAATTGCTTAACAAAAAACAGTAAATAATTAAATTTTATTGCGTTAACGCAAAAAGTAGTCAGTTTTATTAATAAAAACGGCTCTTAGCATTTTATAAATTGGCCCAGAGAGTTATAATCGGTTTAATTTCCGTCATCTTTAATCGTGATTGATCACGTTCAAATCGAAGTGAGCAAGGCAAAATGAAAAAATTAACAGCTGCAGCATTATTATTGCTAGCAACCACTGCATACGCACAGCCATATGATAACTCTATGACTGAAGATGCAATTAAAGCACGTCTCGCGCCGGTTGGTGCTGTATACCTTGAAGGCGATAAAGCTGCAGTTGCAGCGGCGCCTACCGGTCCTCGCTCTGGTGAGCAAGTATATCAAGGTGCATGTTTTGCATGTCACGGCACTGGTGCACTAGGCGCGCCTAAATCGGCTGACGATTGGGCTCCACGTATTGCTAAAGGTAAAGACACTTTACTTGAGCATGCACTAAATGGCTTTAATGCTATGCCTCCAAAAGGCACGTGTATGGATTGTTCTGATGATGAGATTAGCGCTGCTATCGACTTTATGACATCTAAATAAGCTCGATTGAAATATACAAAAAAGGTTTACTTCTGTAAGCCTTTTTTAATGCCTAAAATAGTGTGTCTAGCTACTGCTTTAGTAGGAATATCAACTTGACGATAAGCACTAAAAGTGAAAGTATAAGGCTAATAACTATACAATAAAAATAGCCGGTTAGATCATTGGAAGATAAACTATCAGTATCGAGTAAATTGGCGTATCAAAATAAACGCCTTAGAGCGCTTCTCGAAAAATACAAACAATCACATCACTTACAAAATGCCCTGATCCAATTATCAGAGCAGGCAAGTACTGTGGCCGAGCTAACCCTGCTATACCCCGCCATCCATGACATTTTACAAAAGTACGTACCTAGTAAAAGTTTTTATGTGGTGCTGCTAAATCAATACAGCCAATCACTAGAGCTTTCTTACTTTTCAGATGAAAAAGATGGTATTGCCGTCGCCCTTAACCAATCAAATAGCTTTGATGAAGGCGCCACGGGTTATGTATTTAAACAGGGTAAAACCACATGTTTTACCAAGCAGCAAATGCAAGATGCTGCAGCAGAAGGTTTATTTAAAGCATTAGGCACTCCTGCCGAACATTGGGTAGGCGTACCTGTTTACCAAGAACATAATATTATCGGTGTTTTAGCAGCGCAAAGTTACGATACAAAACAAGGCTATAGCTCACAGCAAATACAACTACTTGAGTTTATGTCGCTTTATTTGGCAACAGCAATAGAGCGTGTAAAAAAACGAGAGCTTCTTGAGTCAGAAGTTAAAATTCGCACCCGCGCACTCACTCAAAGTAACGATGCACTAAACCTTGAAATAGAGCAGCGTAAACGCGCACTTCAACGCCAACAAATTCTATTTAAAATATCTGAGATAGCAACACAAGCTAAAAACCTTGATGACGCTTATTTTAAGATACACGAAATAATAAAAACAATTACCTACGCAGAAAACTTATATATTGCGCTTTATGATAAAGAAACAGGGTGGATTAGTTTTCCTTATTGCGTAGATGAATTTAAAGAAAATACACAGCCAAGACGCTTTGCTAAAGGTTATAGCGAACTGGTAATAAGCACCGAAGAAACACAACTAATACACCCATGTAGAGCAAAAGAATTAATAGTAAGCGGTGTGGTACAACGTTCAGCACCTGTACCAAAAGAGCAAATGGCCACTAGCTGGTTAGGCGCTCCACTTAAAACAGCTCAAGGTGTTATCGGCCTTATTGTTTGCCAAGCCTACGATAACAAACATATTTTCAGCCGAGATGATTGCGAGTTAATTACCTTTGTATCGCATCAAATTGCAGCTGTTTTACAAACAAAGCTCGTCAATCAAGCAATTGCAAAAAGCCATCAAGAACTCGAATTTAGAGTAAACGAAAAAACCAAAGAATTGCGTCAAACTAATCTGCACTTACAAATGCAAATAGATGAGCGAAAAAAAATAGAGCAGCAGCTTTATCATGATGCACATCACGATTCACTTACGAGCTTGCCTAATCGTAGTCTATTTTTAACTCAGCTCGAAAAAACGCTACAACATTATCAACGTTTTCCTGAGCACCACTTTGCTGTTTTGTTTATCGATTTAGATAAATTTAAAGATATTAACGATCAGCTTGGCCACCATGCAGGCGATCAATTTTTAATTAACGTAAGTGAGTTATTTGCCCAATGTATACGCGAGCATGATTTACTAGCACGTTTAGGCGGGGATGAATTTGTTATTTTATTAACCCATTTAACTGAGCCTCAACAAGCAGAAGATGTTGCAAATCGTATTATAGATTTAATGAAAAAACCCTTTTATCTCAAAGGTGAGTCTTTACAAAGTGGCGCAAGTATAGGGATAACCTACTCAAAGAAAAGCTATACGCATACAGATGAAATTATTCGTGATGCCGATGCCGCCATGTATCACGCCAAAAACTCAGGAAAAAATCGTTACGAGTTATTTCATCCGCTATTAACGCAATCAATACCTGCGCAGACTCTAAAAGCACAACATCACCTTGATATATTACCTATGAGTTTTAGAAGCTCAGAAATAATTACGCTTGATGAGCAACAACAGTCTGAATCTTTATTTGAAGCATTTGGTGAACACCCAATACTTGGCTTTACTAGCTTTGATATTTTGAAAAAGTTTGCATCAGATAAAGAGCAGCATCTGCAAGTAGAGTTACAACTATTACAACGCGCCTATGCACAAGCAATTACTGCAAATGTAGCTATGGCATTGGTTCCTTGCTCTGGTTTGCTACTTGAGGAACACGAATTTGTTTTATTTACAGATACGCTAAATAAACAACAAGGACAAAGCCAACTCTGTTTATTATTTGATGAACAAGAAATTCGCCACGCATGTGCAACGCAAATAAAAAACCTCAAAACGCTATCGCAACTTGGTTATTCAATTGGTTTAAACAATTTTGCTAAAGACAGGTGCGAACTTAATTTACTAACCGATATTAATTTTGATTATTTACTACTTAGCTCGACCTTTAGTAAACGTGTTTTACAACAAGAAAGTTACGATTTTCAGCTACAGGGCGTGCTTGCAATTACAAAGCTCAAAGCAATGAAGGTCATTGCTAAAGGCCCATCAATACTTAATTTTAGAGCTTTATTAGATAAACACGGTTTGGCATTTTTTGTAGGTAAACAACACGCTTTAGTATGCTCTGAGTTACCTGAAGTGCAAGCAACCCAGTCTTTATAAAGTTAGCCTGAGGTATTACTCAGGCTTTTTAAACATCGCTCGTAAGTTAGCGACTCTTGCTTGGCCTTTTTCCATGCGCTCTGCTTGGGTATTTGGCGCTTTTTTGTTTTCGAACGCAAGATCGTCCTGCGGTAACTCTTGTACAAATCGGCTTAATTCAGTTTGTGAGGTTTCACCAAATTGACGACGTATCTTTGCATAAGTAAGTGTTAACTCCTGCTGTGCGCGAGTAATACCAACATAAGCTAAGCGACGTTCTTCATCTACGTTGTCCTCATCAATACTTACCTGATGCGGAAGTAAACCCTCTTCCATACCCACCATAAATACGTACGGGTACTCTAAGCCCTTTGATGCATGTAGTGTTGATAAGTGCACTGCATCGGTTTCATCTTCTTCTTCGTTACGCTCAAGCATATCGCGAAGGGTTAGCTTGCTAACAACCTCGGCTAATGTCATTGGTTCGTTGTCGGCATCACCGGTCAACATATCTGTTATCCAACGATACAGCTCTGATACGTTTTTCATACGCATTTCAGCCGCTTTTGCACTCGGTGACGACTCGTACAAATATGCCTCGTAATTAATATTACGCACTAAGTCTTTAACAGCTTCGAGCGTATCACCGCGTACTGCGTTATCAGATAGCTCAACAACCCAGCGTGCAAATCCAGCAAGCGCATTAAAGCCACGCCCTTTTAGTCTGTAGCCTAAATCGTTATCAAAACAGGTAGCAAACAAGCTCGCGTGCTTTTCATTAGCAAGCGTACCAAGCTTTTCAAGGGTAACCGTGCCTATTTCGCGTCGCGGTGTATTTACGATACGTAAAAACGCATTGTCATCATCTTGATTAACTAATAGGCGTAAGTACGCCATAATATCTTTAATTTCTGAGCGAGCGAAAAACGACATACCGCCACTAATTTTATAAGGGATACGGTTACTCATTAGTGATTTTTCAAAGCCACGTGCTTGATGATTACCACGATATAAAATCGCGTAATCTTTATAGCTGGTTCGCTTCATAAACTTATGTGAAATTATTTCAGCAACCACACGCTCAGATTCATGCTCTTCATCGCGGCACCCTATTACTTTAATCGGCTCACCATAACCTAGTTCACTAAATAACTTTTTCTCTATGTCATGTGGGTTATTCGCAATTAAAATGTTAGCCGCTTTTAGTATTCGCCCTGCACTTCGATAGTTTTGTTCAAGCTTTATAAGTCTAAGCCCTGGGTAGTCTTTACCTAATAACACTAAGTTTTGCGGGCGAGCACCACGCCATGAGTAAATTGATTGATCGTCATCACCTACCACAGTAAAACGGGCACGCTCGCCTACTAGCAATTTAACAAGTTGATATTGGCTTGTATTGGTATCTTGATACTCATCCACCAGCAAGTATTTAAAGCGTTGCTGCCAGCGCTCACGAGATGTGGCGTTATTAGTAAGTAACAAAGTAGGGATCATAATTAAATCATCAAAATCCAGTGCATTATAAGCACGCAGCTGGTTTTGATAGCGCCCATATAACTGCGCAAACAATGCTTTTTGCGCATCACGCGCTTCGCGTATTGCTTGCTCTGGCAGTACTAATTCGTTTTTCCAACTACCAATTTCCATTTTAAGTAGTTTAAGTAAGTCCTTGTCTTTTTTGAGCTCGTCTTCGGTGAGTTCACTAAGAAGCTGATTGGTATCTTGATCATCAAATAACGAAAAGCCGGGTTTAAACCCTAATGTACTCAACTCTTTTTTTATTATTTCTAAACCGAGTGTATGAAACGTTGATACCCATAAACCTTTAGCGTCTTGCTTACCGAGCGTTTGCAGTACTCGCTCACGCATTTCTTTGGCTGCTTTATTGGTAAAAGTAACGGCGGCTATATTTCGCGCTTTGTACTCACATTTTTTCACTAAATAAGCGATTTTATTCGTAATAACACGGGTTTTACCAGAGCCTGCGCCCGCGAGTACTAAGCAGGGACCACTAATATATTTTACGGCTTCATCTTGTTTAGGATTGAGTTTCATAACGACCAAAGAAATTTAAAAGACGCGCAATTTTAACGTAACCATTACAGCGAGCATAGCAATTGCCTTAATTAATTAAGGTAAAGATGATCATGTGTTAAATACCGTGGGTATAAGGTAATATTAGTTATTATCATTTAGGCAATGCCGAAGGGACAAATATGATCAACCCAGCAAAACTTGAAGAAATTGCTAAGCAAATTACTAGCAATATGCCACAAGGTGTAAAAAACCTAGCAGACACACTCGAAGGTAAAACAAAGCAAGTTCTACAAAACAAGCTTGCTGAGATGGACTTTGTGAGCCGTGAAGAATTTGATGTGCAAAGCCAAGTACTTATTCGTACTCGCGAAAAGTTAACCGAACTCGAAGCTAAAGTTTCATTGCTTGAGCAACAACTTAGCGCTAAAACTGACGCTGAATAATTATACCAATTGCATTAAATTAGTGTTCTATTACAGCGATAAGAAAATAGCTCAATAACAAGGCTAAAATTATGGTACATAGTTGTTCTATATAAATAATTTTTAACGTAGTTCGTGAGTTATCTAATACACTAGAATGATAATTTTTTTAATAAAATTGGTATTAATTTAATGTACAAAAAAGGCAGCTTAGGCTGCCTTTTGCGTTTTACTCAGTTTATTCAAATAGCTCATCAAGTACATAATAAGACAACTTAGCCCGCTGAGCTAAACTCACACTCAGCATTTTTTGCGCAACTTGTTCGCCAGTTATTGGTTTGTAACGCTTTAAAAACGCAAATCGTGTAATAACAGGAAAAATAATACTGCCTATCTTTTCTGCCACTCTAAATTGCTCACGATCGCCTAATAATAAAGATGGTTGTAAAATACTTATTTTATCAAAAGGGAGTGCTTTAATATGTTGCTCAAGCTCTCCCTTCATTTTCAAATAAGCACTATTACTGTGCGTATTCGCCCCGCTTGATGACACTAAGCAATAATGCGTAACGCCATTACATGCCGCTAACTGCGCCGCTATAAACTGATAATCAAAATCAACTTTACGCTGAGCGTGTATCGAGCCCGCTCGTTTACGGGTTGTGCCCAAACACGAAAACAATACATCACCTTTAAAAAGCTCAACATATTGAGTTAATTCTTCAAAATCAATAACGTGATTAACTAGCTTTGCATGTGTGACAGGCAGAGCTCGACGGCTTAACGTAACTACTTTTGTATAACGATCGCTATTAAGTAACTTATGGAGCAACTCATTACCGACCAAGCCTGTAGCACCTATTAACACCGCCGTTTTAGTCATGGATTTATTTATTTTCACCCACTTTTTTAAATACGTGTTGCACTGCTTTTTTGTAGCTTTGCGTTTCTTCACTCGCGCACGTTACTACAGATTCTAAATCATGAAGATGGCCGTTTTCTAAACCATAAACCCAACCATGAACGCTTAGTTCTTGGCCTCGCTCCCAGGCATCTTGCACAATGTTAGTACGACACACATTACGTACTTGCTCAATTACATTTAGCTCAATAAGGCGGCTTAAGCGTTCGCTTTCTGGCATTGCGTCGAGTTGTTCAAGATGCTTTTCTTTTACATCTCCTACATGGCGTAGCCAATTATCAATAAAGCCAAATTTAGCATTGTTTAAAACGGCTTGTACGCCACCACAACCATAGTGACCTACTACCATTATATGTTTTACTTTTAAAACCTCTACAGCGTACTGCATAACCGATAAGCAGTTATGGTCAGTGTGTACAACCACGTTAGCAACGTTACGATGTACAAATAATTCGCCTGGTAATAAATCAACTATTTGATTTGCAGGTACACGAGAGTCTGAACAACCAATCCATAAATACTCTGGATTTTGTTGCATAGATAAAATTTTAAAAAACTCAGGGTCTGCTTCACTTGTACGAGCAGCCCAACGTTTGTTGTTATCGAATAAATTTTTTAACTTTCTCATTGCATCTCTTATTAAGTCGAGGACGGAAATTTAATGGACATTAGCAAGAATCAAAATATTACGAGGCGTTAACTGCTTTTTACAAAACGTTTTAACGCTTACTTGATAACCTTGCTGTTGCAAATATAAAGCACGATCGAGCACAAGCCAAACTTCAATTGCCCTTCTGAACACATGTCGAACCAGTTCAACTCGGTCAGTTATTTTTTTTCGAGCCACCCCAACCTCTAAATACTCAATATAATCAGTGTCTTGAGGTAATTTTAATGCCTTTTTATCTGCAGCCCATGCACAAAACGATTTAAACGAATCTGAGAATATAGCTTTGTTGACCGAAGGTACGCTTACGTAATATTGCTCGCCAGTGATTGACTTTCTTAGTGCATCAAAACCAAGTCGCCACTCAAGTTCTGTTTTACGTACTTTTTCCAGACGAGAAGGCGCTGTCACAGTTTCTTGTAATGCGAGCTTTAAATCACGATGCGTTAGATTAAGCTCACTTTTATTTGCATCCTCACTCATTGCACGGTACTCATTAGTCGTGAATAAATGGTAGCAACAAGGTGAAAAGCTAATTTGCTGTACTTTCGTTAAACTTGCTTGGCGCATAAATGCTTGGTGTAAGCCACCGCATGCGTGAAGTGCTACAGCATGCATGTCTGGATTAAAAAATTGAGTGATATCGTCTTTTAATACATCTGCTTGGCTAAAGTGCATTGCTAAGCCTTGTTGCTGTGCACTTTTTTGTCCTTGCTCGCATAAGCTTTGTTGCAGTTCAATACTATGTACATTACTTGCGCCATTAAACGCAAGCATTCGACCTAAGTGTCCTTTACCCGCGCACCACTCTAAAACAGGTTGTTTGGTATTAGGTAGTGCAGATACAAAATCTTGTAACTGTGCAAACTTACGACCTTTAATGCCGTTACTTATCCAAAATGGATAATCAGCTTGAGAGTGGGATGAGCTAGGTAACTCGCATAACTTTGCAAGTTCATCAAGTTGGCTTATGTGCTGGCTAAAAAATTGGTATAGCTGGTTTTGATCGTTATCAAGAACGCTTACCTGATCATCAGTTAGTTCGCTAAGTATGCCTTGTAGCTCTGGCCAAGGTATAGTGTCAAAATCAAATGCAGTGCACTGCCAATACTGACGATGACGCATTAAAAGTGAATCAAGTGCTAAAAATTGCTCAGCTAAAGTCATAACAGCTTAAAAAATAAAAAAGACAATTAATTATATCAGTTTCGTGAATTACCTAAGCAGTTAATTTTTACTAAAAATCAGCCGTAAATACAAAGGTATTGAAATAATACTTACCAAAATAGCTGCCATGAGCATCCACGATAACTGCATCTTTTCAGGTTCTTGGTATTTATAAATAAAGTGAGATTTTACTTCGTCAAATTCGTTTTGCGGTATGCCATATAAGTCCGCAATTAAGCGCCACTTTGCTATCGACATATGTCCTAAACTGGTGGTGGGTGGGGTTATATAACTTTTTAGTACTTCAGCCTCAAAAGCGAGCTGATAAAAGCTTTTACCCGGTGCATAGTTTTGCTGGGTGACTGCAATGGCTTCATCCATGTTCATCATTGCATAACGCCACCCTTTTAGGCTCGCTTGGTAGAATTTTTCGACCGTTTGAGGATTTTTCTTAAGCATGTTTTCGCTGGTAAATAAAATGTCGCTATATACGTCCATACCATAACGCTGTGGGCAAACAAGTCGATGAGCTACGCCTTGTTGAGTCATATAATAAGGCTCTGTAGTAACATATACTTGCATAGCATCTAGCTTGTTTTCAATCCAAGCCTGGCCTGGATTTTCGCCATCGTAAACTTTGAGTTTATCCACATCAACGCCACTGCGTTTAAGCACAATAAGTAGTTCGGCACCATCATTTTTGCTTACCGCAGTGATACGTTTATTAACAAAGTCACGTGGATGAAAAATATCAGACGTGTCTTTAACCATCCAGCAGTAAGGTGAAAATTGCAATAAGGCAGCCATAGCAACAAGAGGTTGTCCATTAATACGTTGCTGTAAAATACCAGAGTGCCCTACTCCAAATTGCGCTTCGCCACTGGCGACAGGAGCAAAGGTATCAGGTTTCATTGGATTAGCTTGTTTAATGGTTACATCAAGGCCCGCTTCATTATAAAAGCCTTTTTGCTTTGCCATATAGTAGCCAGCAAACTGAAACTGATGTGTCCATTTTAGCTGTAATGTGACTGATTCTTGCGCCGCGATATGGCTACAAAAAAAGCACAATCCAATGATTAATCCTTTAAATAGCAACTAGGTGTCCTCAAAAAGTATGACGATTACCTGTAACTATATGTAAAACGTGTAATAAAGCAAGCACCCTAGTTAGGTGCCTGCCTTTAAAGAAGGATTATACTGAGGCGAGTTTTTCGGCTTTTTCTGCTTGGGGCTTTGATGTTAAAAATTGGCTAAAGCACGGATTTTGTGTTTCATCTTGTACACTGTAACCTAAACGATTTAAGTGCTCGTTAAACATCTCATACTGACTCGGCTCAATAGCAAAACCTGCCAGTACATTCCCCATCGAACCACCGTGATTACGATAATGAAATAAGGTAATGTTCCAATTACTACCTAAAGTATCTAAAAAGCGTGCAAGAGCACCTGGATACTCTGGAAATTCAAAGCGAAGTAAGCGCTCATGTAATTGCTCGGGTGCTTTTCCGCCAACCATGTAGCGCACATGTAATTTAGCGAGTTCGTTATCCGACAGATCGCAAAATTGGTAGTCATTATTTGTTAAGTCTTGCTTTAGCTCATTAAGCTCTTGCTCGCCTTGGCGCAGGGCAATACCTACAAATATTTGTGCTTCACCAGGTTCTGCATAACGGTAGTTAAACTCAGTAATAGCACGGCCACCTAAAGAAGCACAAAACTGTTTAAAGCTGCCTTTTTCTTCTTTAATAGTAACCGCTAATAACGCTTCGTTTTTTTCACCCAGCGCAGTGCGCTCTGCAACATAACGCAGGCGATCAAAGTTTAAATTAGCACCGGATAAAACAGCCGCTAAATGTAACCCTTTTAAACCCGACTGCTGGCTCCACTTTTTAAGCCCTGCCGTTGCAAGTGCACCTGAAGGCTCTGCTATTGCACGGGTAGATACAAAAATATCCTGCATGGCAGCACATATTTCGTCGCTGGTGACGGTTATAACTTCATCACAAAACTTTTGCGCTAAGCGAAATGTTTCAGTGCCAATAATTTTAACCGCTACGCCATCAGCAAAACTACCAACGCGTTCAAGCTCTACCGGTTTGCCTGCTTTAAGTGCCGCTTGTAAACATGCACTTTCGTCGGCTTCTACACCAATTACTTTTATATCTGGACGCAGCGATTTAATATAAACCGCCATCCCAGCAAGTAAACCGCCGCCGCCAACAGGAATAAACACCGCATCGAGCTCGTTTAATTGCTGCATAAGCTCACGTGCTACAGTACCTTGACCAACAATGACGTCTGGGTCATCAAATGGTGGAACAAATATACCGTTTCGTTGCTCTGTAAGCTCAAGCGCATGTGCTTTTGCGGCATCAAAATGATGTCCATGTAGCACAACTTCACCGCCAAGCGCACGTACCGCACTGACTTTTATTTCAGGCGTTGTTACTGGCATTACAATTGTAGCTTGATGCCCTAAGTGAGAAGCACTTAGTGCAACCCCTTGAGCGTGATTACCCGCTGAAGCAGTGATAACCACTGAGCCTTTAGGTAATTTATTTAATTTGTTATACGCACCGCGTAATTTAAATGAATACACGGGCTGTTGGTCTTCACGCTTTAACCAAACATGGTTACCTAATTTAGCACCGAGCTCAGCCATTTCGCTGACCTCGGTAACTTTAGCCAAAGGCTCCATGTTTGCTTGAATAATAGCGCGAAAATAATCGAGCTCTTGAGAGACCATAATTAACTAAGCGCCTCCAATTTAGCTAAGTCACGCACTGCGCCTTTATCAGCACTTGTTGCAAGTAATGCATAAGCCTTTAAAGCAGACGATACATAGCGCTCACGATCAACTGGTTTGTACGCCAGTTTTCCGCGTGCTAATTGTTTTTGTTTACGTGCATCAAGCTCTTCATCACTTAACGCTAATGTGATTTCACGTGTTGCGATATCAATAATGATTTTGTCGCCATTTTCAACATAAGCAATTGCACCACCACTTGCCGCCTCTGGCGACACATGACCAATTGATAAACCCGAAGTACCACCCGAAAAGCGACCATCAGTAATAAGTGCACATTTTTCAGCTAGGCCTTTTGATTTCAAGTAGCTAGTTGGGTATAGCATTTCTTGCATACCAGGGCCTCCTCTAGGGCCTTCGTAACGAATAACCACGATATCACCGGCTTTTACTTCATCGTTTAAAATACCTTCTACAGAATCATCTTGTGACTCGTACACGACTGCAGTACCTTCAAAATGTAGCATTTCATCAACAACGCCAGCGCTTTTAACAATACAGCCATCAACTGCTAAATTACCCGAAAGTACAGCTAAGCCACCGTCTTGGCGAAAAGCGTGTTCGACACTTCGGATACACCCATTAACACGGTCATTATCGCCCTCGTCCCAACGACACTCTTGGCTCATTGCTTTAGTGGTACGAATGCCCGCAGGGCCAGCACGGTAAAATTTGCGCGCTGCTTCGTTAGTAGGATCTGTTGCATCCCATTTTTTAACGAGCTCAGCCATAGTTGACCCTGCAACATGATTAACTGACATATCAACTAAGCCTGCTTTGCCAAGTTCACGTACGATTGCCATCATGCCGCCTGCGCGGTGCACATCTTCAATGTGATATTCAGGTGTCGCTGGTGCAACTTTACATAAAAATGGTGTTTTACGAGAGAGCGCATCAATGTGCGACATATCAAAATCAACGCCCGCTTCTTGCGCTGCAGCAAGTAAATGCAATACCGTATTTGACGAGCCACCCATTGCAATATCAACAACCATTGCATTCATAAAGGCTGTTTTGTTAGCAATAGCACGTGGCAATACATCTTGATTATCTTTTTGATAATACTCACGACATAAATCAACAATACGAGCCCCCGCTTCAACATAAAGTTGTTTACGGTCTTTATGAGTCGCAAGCGTCGTACCGTTACCTGGCAATGCTAAACCAATCGCTTCTAGCAGACAGTTCATTGAGTTTGCAGTAAACATGCCTGAACACGAGCCACATGTTGGACACGCAGAGCGCTCTACTTGCTCTGAATCTGCATCACTTACCGATTCATCAGCGCCTTTAACCATGGCATCTACTAAATCAAGTTTAATATCGATGTTAGCAAGCTTAGTTTTACCTGCTTCCATTGGGCCGCCTGATACAAATATTACCGGAATATTTAAGCGTAGTGCTGCAAGCATCATTCCTGGAGTAATTTTGTCGCAGTTTGAAATACAAATCATCGCATCAGCACAATGACCATTTACCATATACTCAACTGAGTCAGCAATTAAGTCGCGTGAAGGCAGCGAATAAAGCATGCCGCCGTGACCCATTGCAATACCATCATCAATCGCAATAGTATTAAATTCTTTAGGGACGCCACCGGCTTGTGTAATGGTTTCAGCCATAAGTTCACTTAACTGATTAAGGTGAACATGCCCTGGTACAAATTGTGTAAACGAGTTAACTACGGCAATAATCGGCTTACC
This sequence comes from Pseudoalteromonas sp. SR45-1, assembly GCF_014163655.1. Classification (NCBI taxonomy): domain Bacteria; kingdom Pseudomonadati; phylum Pseudomonadota; class Gammaproteobacteria; order Alteromonadales; family Pseudoalteromonadaceae; genus Pseudoalteromonas; species Pseudoalteromonas sp. SR45-1. Next base: position 202,102 of record NZ_JACJDR010000008.1, read on the forward strand.
AAAATCGGTGTCGGTCATACCTGTTGCGCGCCATAATGCACGAGCGCCTGCGCGTTTACGCCCTTCAGTTGTTGTTGCACTTCTTAATTTAGCCATAGTTACCTCAGTTTTTGCCGCAAAATAAGCGGGCATTCCTCATTCTAAAATTGGTGAGTAACCGAGTGATTCAGTTACTCGTAAATTGTTTTTCAGTTCGTAATTACACAGCCTGTTGTTGCTGTAAATTTTGTAAAGTGACTTCTTTGACATCCACCAGCTTATTTAACTGGCTGGTTAAAAGGTGAATTGGTTTATCACTATCTACCGTCATGTCTACATTATAAAAACCATCGTCCATATTGAGCTGAAAATGCGTAAGGTCAAAACCACGATGACGCACCACTCGTAAAAAGCGCTCTACCGCTATACTTTGGCTTTTTAATGCAATAGTTAGGCTATGTTTCATTTTGCTTTCTCCGTCATCATTTCGTCGTTAGCAGCCCCAGGTGGTACAAGTGGCCAAACATTTTCTTTATCATCAATACAGGCATGTACTATGTACGGACCTTTACTGTTAACTAATGCAGTTATCGCATCATCAACTTGGTTAGCGTGAGTAATTGTTTGCCCTGGGATACCAAATACAGCAGCTAATTGCACAAAGTCTGGGTTATCCGACAGGTTAGTTTCAGAATAACGCCCTTCAAAAAATAGTTCCTGCCATTGGCGAACCATCCCTAAACGCTGGTTATCTAAAATTAATATTTTTACAGGTAAATTGTTACGACGAATAGTGGCCAGCTCTTGAATATTCATCATTATAGAACCATCACCCGATACAGTGATAACAAAGTCATCAGGGCGTGCTACTTGTGCACCAATAGCCGCAGGTAGACCAAAGCCCATTGTGCCTGCACCACCACTGCTTAAATGATTACTCGGATGAGTAAACTTCATGTGTTGTGCTACCCACATTTGGTGCTGACCAACATCGCAGCACACAACCCCTGTTTTTGGCATGCGTTGGCTTAGTTGGTTTAATAAGTACGGTGCAAAAACCTTCTCACCTGGGTAGTCGTAACGCCACGCATGCTTAATATTTATTTCTTTATTTGTGTCACACCAAGCTTTAGGTGTTACAAAGCACTCAAGTGCGGGTAACGACGTTTTTAAATCGGCAATTAATGAAGCTTTAGCAGGTTTTCGCTTACCAACTTCAGCAGCATCTATATCTAAATGGATTACTTTAGCTTTAGCTGCAAATTTAGCTAAGTTGCCTGTTACGCGGTCATCAAAGCGTGCCCCTATACATACAAGTACATCACATTCTTGCACTGCGATATTAGCAGCTTGACCACCATGCATACCCAACATACCTAAGTAATGTTCGTAATCTGGTAATACACTGCCCAGCGCTTTAAGTGTTGATACAGCTGGCATCTGAGTTTTATTTAAAAATTGCATTAGTTCGTCTTGCGCATCAGCGGCTTGTACACCACCACCAACATACGCTACAGGCTGTTTAGCCTCACTCAACAATTGATTAGCAATAGCAACTTGCTTTAAATCTAACTCTGGTAAGTATTCATCAGCTGCTAGCCAAGGTTTAAAAGGGACTTGAGCCATTTGAATATCTTTTGGGATATCGACAAGTACAGGACCTGGGCGGCCGCTTTGCGCTAAATGAATTGCTTCTTGTAATATCTCTGCTAAGTCTTCAGCTCGTTCTACCATGTAGCTGTGCTTAGTACACGAAAGCGACATACCTAGTACATCTATTTCTTGAAACGCATCTGAACCAATCGCTGCAGTAGGCACTTGGCCGGTGATCGCCAATAATGGCACTGAGTCCATCATCGCATCAGCAAGAGCGGTTATTAAATTAGTTGCACCTGGGCCAGATGTTGCAAAACATACGCCTAATTTACGTGTGCTGCGAGCATAACCAACTGCTGCAAACCCTGCACCTTGCTCATGGCGAGTTAGGTAGTGTTTGACTGGCGCGCCATACAGCGCATCGTAAATTGGCATAATAGCTCCGCCTGGGTAGCCAAATACTTCATTTACGCCGTGTTTGGCCAATAAGTCGATTGTTAGTTCTGCGCCTGTCATTAATAAACCCTCATTCCTCAGTGACAACCCAATTACAAATTTTACCCTTAAAACTAAAAAGCCCTCCGAACGGTTAAGTGCGGAGGGCTTTTTTAATGCTTAAGTTTTTAAAGCACTACGAAGCCCTCGCGGGAATAATCACCACGATAATAATCAGGACTAGGTTAAGTGCGTTTGCAAGCATGTAATTAATACCAAATTTTGTTCAATTATCGCGAAGGTTATTCCTTCGCTCTCTTTTTATATTAGTACCGCGCTAGGCCCTTTAAGTCAACACCAAAGTTAATCTAACAAAAAGACTAAAAGGCAATTTATCAGGTTTTAAAATTCATTATACAAGCTGGTAGTGGTTTTTTTATGCTCTAATTTTAATCTCAGAAATTCACTATTCTTATATCCCTTATTTAAGGTTTGATTAATTTTTGAGAATATTTTTATAAATAAAATTATTTATCTCCTTCAGGTAATGCGTAGGTTCTCTTAAGCGACTCTTAAGTGTTGTTGCATAGCATGGCGTTGTTATTTTAAACGAGCCTAAATATGAACATAACTAGCCAAACACCAGCACAAAAAAAGCCAAATCGTAGTAAGCGGTTTTACATTCACTGTAGTGCAAATACCTTTGTAGTGATGATTGCCTGTTATTACTGTTTAGTTATAAACATTCCTTTTATTCAAGGTTCGTTTAGCGCCATCACCTCCCTTGCATCTTTTTCATGGCTATTTTTACTTTCAGTGCCACTGCTTTTGTTATGCCTTTTAATTATTTTCTTTTCAATAGTGTCGGTCAGGTGGTTACTAAAACCAATTAACTACCTTTTACTGATAATTTCGAGTGCCGTACTTTACGGCTCATTAAATTACGGCGTCGTGTTTGACTATTCAATGATTCAAAACACGTTCGAAACTGATTCAAGCGAAGCGCTGAGCTATTTAAATCCGCAGCTCATAGGCTTTCTACTACTGTTTTGTGCGCTACCTGTTTTTATATTAAGCAAAGTAAAAATACACTTTACCCGTCCTCACCAAGAAGCGATTAGTCGTATAAAACTTATTGTAGCGTGCTGCTCATTAATTGCTTTAGTGGTCGTAAACTTTTACGCCGACTACGCAGCCACTGGCCGCAATAACCGCATTTTGAAAAAAGAACTCATCCCATTTCAGTATCTCTCTAGCGGTTATAAATATATGCGCGATCAGCTGCTGTATACCAATATGGAATTTAAAAATATAGATACAACACCCACTCTCATTACGCCTAACACCACCAGCGTAACTGTTATGGTTGTTGGCGAAACCGCACGAGCAGAAAACTTTGCTTATCAAGGTTATAAGCGCAACACCAACCCTTATACACAAAAGCATAATGTGACGTATTTTAATAATGTGGCGTCTTGTGGCACCGCTACTGCAGTGTCTGTGCCGTGTATGTTTTCACTGCAAACACAAGATAACTTTGATCGATTAGCAGCCGACAACCAACAAAACCTGGTTGACTTAGCACAACAAGCTGGCAGCGACGTACTGTGGGTTGATAACAACAGCGGCTGTAAAAACGTATGCACCCGTGTTGTTAACATTGATATCCCAACCACCCCATCAGCGCTTTGCGATGGAAAATATTGTTTTGATGAAGCACTGCTTGCTCCACTTAAGCGCAAACTCGCTAATTTAAACCAAGCTAATACCGTTATCGTCCTACACATGATGGGCTCACACGGACCAACCTACTTTAAACGCTACCCAGAAAAATTTAAGCAATTTACGCCCACGTGCGACAGAAGCGACATTCAAAACTGCTCACTCGATGAATTAGTTAATACCTACGACAACACAATTGCGTACAGCGACTTTGTTAACGCCCAGGTAATTGAGCAATTAAAAGCGCTGCCAAACAACATAGATAAGCAGTTTTTATATGTCTCTGATCATGGTGAATCACTTGGCGAAGCCGGTGCTTATTTACATGGTTTTCCGTATAGCTTTGCACCTAGCACACAAACGCACGTTCCTCTTTATATGTGGGCTGATGAGCATAATCAGCGCATTACTAATACCTGTTTAGCTAATTTAGACACCCGCGCTGCACGCTCACACAACAATATTTTTCACACCCTTTTAAATTTAATTGGCATTAAAAGCAAAACGTATCAGGCATCACTTGATTTACTTGCTAACTGCCAAACAACACCAAGCGAAATAAAACTATGAGTAATAAAACCGTTATAAAACGCCAAGGCTTAATGCGCCTTATTTTTACCTTAAGCCATTCTTTTAACGGCTTAAAATGGATGAGTCGATTTGAAGCGGCGTTTCAACAAGAGCTAGCACTGTTTTCATTACTCGGTGTGTTTGTGTGGCTACAAGAAATTGCACTAAGGGATAAATTACTGCTTATAGCTAGCCTGCTTTTTGTATTGTTTGCTGAGCTGGTAAATACGGCAGTAGAGGTTGTAGTTGATAGAATTGGCAGTGAATACCATGAGCTTTCGGGGCTAGCTAAAGATATAGCCTCTGCAAGCGTGTTTATAGCTATGCTAATTGCCGCTCTTATTTGGTGGGCTGTGTTATGGGCATAAAGCTAACTTTTATACCTAAAATACAAAATGCACTTGGCCCTGTATGGATTTTTGTTGTATTTGCTGTTTTGGCACTTAGCTTTTTAACACTTGCTCGCTTTGGATTAAGTGTATGGCAAGGGGAGCGTGTATTTGGATTGCATGCGTGGTTATCTATATTTATAGGTGGTTTAAGAGTTGATATAGCCACTCTAAGCTACATTATTATGCCCGCATTACTACTTACTTTACTGATGCAAAGCGTAGGTTGGCAAAATAAAGTACGCGGCCTCATTAAAATTTATTTAGTGACGATGTCTGCTTTACTTGTTTTTTTTGAAGTGATTACGCCTACGTTTATAAACGAGTACGATTTACGCCCAAACCGCTTATTTATAGAATATTTAATTTATCCTAAAGAAGTCACAAAAATGATTTTTTCAGGCTATAAGGTAGAAGTATTTATTGCTGTTATAGCACTTATTTTAAGCTGTAAATTTGCAAGTAAAATATTTAGCAATCAATGGCAAAGCAAGTCATCACTAACAGGTTTAAATCAATCAATTTTAGCGCTTGTTTTAGTATGCTTAACTATTTTTGGCGCCCGCAACTCATTAGGACACAGACCACTTAACCCCGCCATGGTCTCGTTTTCTACCGATCATTTACTTAACGACTTAACCCTTAACTCACTTTATAGCGTCGCGTTTGCAGTTAAGCAACTTTCTAATGAGCAATCGAGCCAAGACTATTACGGTAAAATGCCCACCGATGAATTACTTAGTATTGTGCGTAGTAACATGCAAAATACGCAAGGCACATTTAGTGATGTAACCGCCCCTACAAAAACGTTTCATGGCGCAAGTAATACAGGTAAACCCAAAAATTTAGTCATTATTTTACAAGAAAGTTTAGGTGCTCGTTATGTAGGCACACTTGGCGGTTTACCGCTTACACCTAATATAGACGCCCTTTATAAACAAGGCTGGGGGTTTGATAATTTATACGCCACGGGTACACGTTCAGTACGTGGAATTGAGGCTGTAATTACAGGGTTTACACCAACGCCTTCGCGTGCAGTTGTTAAGCTTGATAAATCACAACGTGACTTTTTTACCATTGCTGATTTTTTAGCGAAGCAAAATTACAACACGCAGTTCATTTATGGTGGCGAAAGCCATTTTGATAACATGCGCAGCTTCTTTTTAGGCAACGGTTTTAAAAGTATCGTAGATACAAATAACTTTAAAAAAATAGACTTTAATGGCTCGTGGGGCGCATCAGACGAAGACTTGTACGACCAGGCCGACATAGAACTTACTAAGCTTAAAAATCAAAACAAACCCTTTTTTAGCCTTATATTTTCAAGCTCTAATCATAGCCCGTATGACTTTCCTGACGATAAAATAACGCTGTACGATAAACAAAAACAAACCCGTAATAATGCTGCCAAGTATGCCGATTACGCACTAGGCACCTTTATCGAAAAAGCTAAAAAATCGAGCTACTGGGATGATACTGTATTTATAGTTATTGCCGATCACGACTCGCGCGTATCGGGTTCAAATTTAGTACCGGTTGATCACTTTAAAATTCCGGCCGTTATTTTTGGAAAAGGTATTACCCATAAACGAGATAGCCAACTAGCCAGTCAGCTCGATATTCCTGTTACTCTACTGTCTTTAATTGGCGCAAGTGGTAAGCACCCAATGATAGGTCATGATTTATCAAAGCCAATTAGCGACAACAAACAACGCGCAATGATGCAATACGACAAAAACTTTGCCTACATGCACGATAATAAAGTGGTGGTGTTACAACCACAAAAACCAGCAACCACCTATACGTATAGCAATAACCAGCTTGTACCACGTGAAAACGATGAGCAACTAGTTAAAAAAGCCCTAGCCCACGCGAACTTGGGTAATTTAGCCTACACAAATGGTTGGTATCATTAACCAAGTGACTTGATAATAAAGCCTTGTTAAAGTAACAAGGCTATTTTTATAAACCGAGTAAACATGAAAATCCTCGTTATTGAAGACTCTGAAGCACTAAGACGCAGCTTGCAAGTTGGCCTTAGCAACCTTGGTTTTACCGTAGATGAAACTGGTGATGGCTCAGAAGGGTTGAGTATGGCACTGAGTGGAAACTACGACCTCCTCGTACTTGATTTAATGCTACCAAGTGTTGATGGCATGAGTATTTTACAAGCACTGCGCAGCAGTAATAGCCAAAGCCGTGTGCTAATTTTATCGGCACGAAGTGAGCCTCAAGATAAAATTAGCGGCCTTATGAAAGGCGCTGACGATTATTTAACTAAGCCATTTTCGTTTGAAGAACTCCATGCTCGTGTCCTTGCATTACTTCGTCGCGGTTCACTGCAAAACCAACAAAATACCCTAACCGTAGGTGATTGCGTATTAGATCTCTCCCTTAAAACTCTTCATTACGAGCAACATGCCATTGAGCTCACGCGCAATGAATACAAAATAATAGAATGCTTATTTAACGCCCCAGAGCGAGTATTAGGGCTCGAGCTTATAAGTGAAGCGGTGGTAGGTCAGTTTGATATGCTCTCTAAAAATGCGCTTGAAGCACACATCTCAACCATACGTAAAAAAGTAAGACAGTTTGATGGCGAGCTCCCGATAAAAAATAAACGTGGATTTGGTTATGTCGCAACAACAAAATAAAAATCACTCAATAAAACGTAAACTCGTTAATAATATTAGCGCTGTGATCTCAGTTATTTTATTCACCATATTTTTAACCGTTGATTTAAGTGTTGATACTTGGGTGGAAGATCAGTTCAATCAGTCTTTAACTAACAAAGCTAACTACTTAAAAACCTTAGTTGAAGATGACAACAACGTGGTTGAATTTGATTTTGCTGGTGAGTTTATGTCGGAGTATGAAGCAGCCGATGCCACGGAGTTTTACCAATTATGGCATGGCCGTGATGTGTTTGAGCGCTCGGACTCATTAGCGCTTTATGAAAATGCTAACCTGCCTTTTTTAGAAATGCCGATTAACGAATCTAAAATTATAGATTACGAGCTTCCTAACGGACGTGATGGTCGCGCACTTATAAGTCACTTTGTAGCCCAAAAAGATGATAGAAACCCCACTCACTCTGCTGTTTTTAATACCATGACGCTTGCAATCGCAGCGCCGACAGCCGAACTTAATAAAGTACTGATTATTATTGATGTGGTCTTTATTTTAACCTGTGTACTTGGTGTGTTTGGTGTGCGCTATTTAGTGACACGTATTGTAAATAAAGGCCTGCACCCACTACACAACTTAAACGATCAAATTAAGTTACTCGATATTACCGGTGTTGCGCAAACAATAGAAAGCGACTTTAAAGTGGAAGAAATAGAACCTATACGTAACGAGCTAAATAAGTTTATTACCGTTAATCAGCAACTCTATAGTAATGAAAAACGCCTAACAAGCGACATTGCACACGAGCTTAAAACCCCTATAGCTGAACTCATAAGCCTTTCAGAAGTGGCTATTCGCTACCCTGACGATAAACGTATTAGCGACACCTATACCAGTGATGTACTTAATATTTCACAGCGCATGAAAACAATTGTTAGCAATCTATTACTGTTGCAGCGCTCAAGTAGCAGTGCAATGCAATTAAATGCACAAAATATCATTCTAAATAACCTAGTAAATCAAATTATTGATGAGCTGACCTTTAAACACCCAACTATTAAAACGCGTTTAAATAACGAAATAAGTGACGAGATTACACTTAATGTTGACGAATTTAGTTTAAATACCATTTTGTGTAACTTAATCGATAACGCACTATTTTATGAACTTCCTGAGGCGCCAATTAAATTAACTGCCGTAAATAACAGCACAAACATGAGCATCTCTGTTAGTAACAAAGTAAATAAACCACTAAGTGGTGAACAGCTAATTGCTATTTTTGACCCGCTCTATCAGCTAGATTCATCTAGAACTAATAATCAGCGCCATGGTTTAGGATTATCAATTGTACAGAGCTTATGTAACTTAAATGGCTTTACTATTACGGCCAGTAATACCGAAAACAATACGTTAACGTTTATATTAACGTTACCTCTGAAGTAAATTTAGGTTAGTATTTACACTACTAATTTTGAGATTTTAAGGACAAACCATGAATACTCTTACCCGTGTTAGCCACTTTTTTATTGTGGCATTACTTATAACATTTAGCTTTAACAGCTATGCAGCACCTGCCTTATATAAAATAGAAAAAAATGGCGTCAGCTCATACCTATTTGGCACTGTACACGTTGGTGATGCCAGCATGAAAGGCTTACCTAAAAATGTAACCGATGCAATTAGTGCAAGCAAAGAAGTCATTGTTGAAGTTGATATAAGCAAACTTACTCCACTTGAAATGCAGCAGCGCTCAATGCCATTTATGATGCTAAGTGACGGTAAAACATTACAAACTGAGCTTTCAAAGCAAAATTATACCAAGCTAAAAGATTACTTTGCTAAAAAGTCGATTGATATTGCTATGTTTAATGGCTTAAAGCCTTGGGCTGTTATGGTGACTATGATGCAAATTGAATTTCAAAATGCAGGTTATTCAGATAAAACCGGCATAGACAAGCAAGTGCTTAGTTATGCTAAAGAGCATAATATTAAAATTGGCGAGCTTGAAACCCTAGAACAACAACTACAAATGTTTGATGGTATGGTGCTATTAAGCAATGAAATGATTGAAGAAACCTTTGAGCAACTAGCCGATATTAATACTTACTTTATCAAGTTAGTTAATGCGTGGAAAAGCGGTGACATGGACACACTAACCGATTACTACAACATGAGTTTTGATGACAGTAATTACGGTGAAATTAGCGAGCAAGTAATGCTAACTAACCGCAATAATAATTGGGTTAAACAACTCACACCGCGTTTAGCAAACGAGCAGCTATTTATTGCTGTAGGCGCTCTGCATTTACCTGAAAAACACGGGTTACTTAAACAACTTCGAGATAAAGGCTTTAGCGTTACTCGTCTTTAAAATAAAAATGACCCCAATAGAGCTTACGTAAACAAACTCGCTAAGTAAGCTCATAATGTTTAGGTAAATTATGAAACGTTTTCAATTTGAGATTTTATTTTTTCTCACGATGCTTTTTATCAATGGAGTATATTACTACCAAGAGGGGTATTTTAAACCAAGTGGTGGGTTAATCCTTGCCTCTATTTTTATTGCGATTGAAATTGTTATTTACTTAATAGAAAGCATGAATAAAAAATATAAAAAAACGAACTAACAACTAAAGTCTTCCATTTTTAAGTAATTCTCTATTCCTTTAATTTTGTCTGCCGCATGATGATTTACATAAATCACAGTACTTGTATTAGCAACACAAACTTTCTCTATTAGTAGCAGTACACGTTGCCTGTTTGCTTCATCCAAGCCTAAGCAAGGCTCATCTAAAACAAGTAACGTTGGATGTTTTACCATAGCTCGCACAATTAAAAGCATACGTTGATCGCCGTACGAAAGCTGGATGAATGAGGTATTTTGTTTATCACTTAAACCAATAAATGCCAGCCACTGTTGAGCAATATTAATTTGTGCGTCGCTCGGTTTTTGATATAAACCTATGCTGTCGTAAAATCCTGAAATAACAGTATTTAAAGCCGATATACTTACGCGGTAATCCATATGTAGCGCGTTAGATATAAAACCAATATGCTGTTTTATATCCCAAATACTCTCCCCGGTTCCGCGTTTAAAACCGAACACTTCAATGTCATTGCTATAACATTGTGGGTTATCACCTGTTATTAAATTTAATAGGCATGTTTTGCCTGAACCGTTCGCTCCACTAAGCTGCCAATGCTGATGCTTTTTTATAGTCCAATTGAGATTTTTGAATATGCTTACATCACTGTAACTAACTTTAGCATTACTCAATTTAACTAAGGTATTACCGGTGAATGCCTTTTGCTCTTGTTCAGTATCCGGAGATGGCACATCCAATGAGGTATGTTCTAAATGAAGTAGTTTTAGTAAATCACTCAATTGCTCACTGCCTGGCTTTGCCAAAGTATGTAACAAGCAACCTTGGTTTACATAGCCATAGTGAGTAATGAATGAAGGGATTTCGTCTAGGCGGTTTAGTACAAAAACAAAAGTAATAATTTGGCTAAGTTCTATGAGTATTTTATTAAGCTGCTGGCAAGATTGTACGTCGAGTCCATGAAATGGCTCATCAAGCACGACTAACTCACTATGGGAGCTGAGTCCTTTTATAAGTAGGAGTTTACGAGTTTCACCCGTTGAAAGGTCTCTAAAATGCCTATTTAGTAATGAGCTAAATTTAAATAATTCTATTAGCTGCGCTAATAATTCATCATTATTACTATGCCCTGTAAAAATAAGGTCTTTAACGAGAGTGTGCTTTTCATGCTCTAATTCTTGAGCTAGTAACTGTTTATGCGAATCTGAAGACACGAGCATAAGCTTATTAATACTACTTATACGCTTACCACTTTCGCACTTAGCCTCACCGATTAACGCAGCTGTCAGTGCAGATTTACCAGCTCCATTAGCACCTAAAAGTAACCAATGTTCTCCTAGGTTTACTTGCCAATCTAGGTTGCATATATCGTAACGGCTTTTACCTTGCCCTTGTAAGTAACCATTAAATTGCTCAAGCGTAATTGACTGCACTAACTTTTCCTAATAAACCTTAAAACAGCAAGTTAACGTATATTAAAAGTGCTTAGCAAGCTTGTTATCCGCAAAATTAATTTATTTCACTAGGGCGTATTGATCTTTGTGGATTGAAATTTGTTCAATCCAAGGAAGATTAAATCGCGGCGCGAGGTTTGTAACCTAGTGGGCTCGATAACTGCTCCTGCGTTATTCTAATGGCTTACATCCATGTAAGAATAAGTCAAAACCGAGTAAAGCTTCCGCGTCCTGCTCACGCCCCTTACCTACATCCATGTAGGCAACAAAGAGTTAATCGTCCCTAGAAAGAACCCAATGGGCAGCGCATGTTTGGTATTTATGCTGCGTTATCGCCTATTTATGGGGAATAACCACACTACATAGGCTCTGCCTTGCCTAAAAACCAAACATACTGCTGCAAATTTAACTACCAAAGATCAACACGCCCTAACAACGCTAATACTATTTAATGCGTCTTTAATTGCTTGCTGGCTTATTGGCTTATGAATATGGAGGTTAGCTCCGTATTCATAAACTCGCTCTATATCATTTTGTGAGGTATTTGCTGTTATAACAATAATTGGCATTACTTTATTAAGATCGGAACGTATTTTTTTAATAGCCTCAAACCCATCCATTACAGGCATATTTAGGTCCATAAAAACAATATCGTACTGATTTTCACTCACCATATCACACGCGACTTTACCATTTTCTGCGCAATCATAGCTTAAACCTAATAAACTAAGTATGCGGGTTAATAACATAGTGTTTAATGGGTTATCTTCAACGACTAAACACGTTAGCTTGTCGTTTACTTTAAGAGGTGTTGGGAGGGCTTTACTTATAGTCACTGGTAAATACAAAGACACCAAAGCACCATGAGTTTTTTTATTTGTAAAAGTAATTTCACCATGCAGTGCTTTTACAACGTATTGAACCCGGGTTAGGCCAGTTCTTAACCCTTGAAAGTGATTGGTTTGTTTAAATGAGTCAAATTCAAGACTGGTAATCTTCTTCGAAAAGCCACTGCCAGTGTCACTCACCGTTAAATGAAATTCATCATTTAAAAGCTTAGCTGAAACAGTAATTTCACCTTTTTGTGTAAACTTAATAGCGTTACTAATTAACTCTGTAAGTGTGTGCTGCAAACGTTGATGATCCAATTTACATACACAATTTAACGATTCATCTAAAGAGCTAACTAGTTTTAGGCCTTTTTGCTTACACGCATGCTTGTAAGCTATTACTACTTTATTACACGACTCAAAAAGGTTTTCATCATTTAAATGCGGTACCCATTTACCTGCACTTAAAGCCTGCAAGTCTTGTAATTCATCTAATATGGCTATTAACCTAAGCGCGCAATAGTTAGCTTGGGTTTTAACGCTTTGCTGTTTATCAGAAACCTCTAGCTCCTCAATAGACGTAATAAGTCCCTGCAAAGGTGTTCTAAATTCGTGACTAGCTCTGGCAATAAAATGCTCTTTATTTTGACTTGTTTGATAAACAAAATCTTTTTGTTTTTGTAGCTCTAAAAGCGTGTCTGAAACCTCTTTTTCCATTGGTATAAAAACAAATCTTAACTCAATAAGTAATAATGTCATTGCCAATAACCAGCATAGTATCTCTAGGTTGGCGACCCAATTTACTTTTTTAACAGCTTGAGATTCAAATAAGCTCACTGCCTTATCAAGCTTTGTTAATAACGTTTCAACATGCTCTATTGAAAATAGAGACTGGTTTACCTCACCTTTTTGATACAAAAGCCTTTCAGTTTGTTCTACATATTCTAATACGGTCTTATCCAAGCCAGTAGTTGCACCAAAATATAAATCCACTAATGCTGAATCTAAATAAATGTATTCACCATCAGAATTTTTTGTTAATAATGTTTGGTGGGATTTTTTAAATGTATTGAGAGATTTCTCAAGCGATTCAGTATGAAGTGGTGAGTAATTACTAATGTTGAGTATGGCATTGCTATGCCACGCTATTTTTTGCGACAGCATTCTTTGCTTACCAGCAATATTAATAACTTTTGCATCGTACTTTTGAACGGAGAAGCTATATTGTAACAATAGAGCAGAACCACTGATTAGAAGAGCAATAGTCAATAACGCCCATCGATATCGCTTTCTAACACTTTTAATAATATCGAACATGCAACAGCCTGTTTTTTATTTAAGTGTAGACTAATTTTATAAAACAAAAAATCAGTCAGAGTAATTATGTTTTTAAGTTAATAAGCAATAAAAAGCCCAGCAAAAACTGGGCATATTAAGGTAGGCGTTAACGGTTCTCTAATCGATTATAGTCAAACATTCCATATTCTATACCTCGATATTGTTTAGCCGTTTCGTGCAATATATCGCTGTATTGCCAAAACTGTGGATGAGTACGTCGAATACCAAACTTAGATTTCAAAGCACCATAATCGGCTTCTATTTGCATCATAGGCAATTGCTCGGCAAAAGCATTTACTTGCTGCTCGTTATTTAAATACCAAATAGCTGCTGGGTAATCACCGATAAAGCCAGGAACAATAGTCGCGGTATCTTCATCATAAGCACGTTGGCCATCTTCGTTTAATAAACTAGATATATTGTAGTGCGCATTATGATGAATAATAGTGTAGCCCTTATGACTATTATCTTTTTGCTTTACAAGTACAAAAGAAAGCTGGGGTAACAAGTTTACCGCTTTTGCTGGCATATTACTTACTACATTTAACGGCTTTGGTACTTCAGTGTAGTTGTATCTTTCACTTAAAACTGGCGCTAAGGCTTCTTTCATCAAAGTATATAGCTCATGCTGTGGATCATCAGTTTTATAGTTAATACCACTTGGCTGACTAAATTCTCGGTTATTTTTAAAGAACTTAGATAAGTCAGGTGGTGAATTACGATACCACTGCTTTTTGATTTGATTACGTTTAGCCTCAGGTAACAATGCTAAAAAGTTTTGCTCTCCCTCTAAACGTAAAAAATCCATATATAGGCGTGTTACTAATTGATGGCCTATATTTCCGTACACATCAAAGCCTGCTACAAGCAAATAGTGAATACGCTCAAACAAAGCATAATCTAATATCCAGGTGGTTTTAGGCTCTTGACCAATAAAACCTTTAACTACAGTGGCACTATCAAAATGGCGGAAAATAGTTAGTGCCGCATTTTTATTATGCCCATCACCTTTCCAAAGTAAGTCTGTTGTAAGGTGCTCACCACCTTTGAACATTTTGTTAGCCAGCTCAACTTTCGCCTGTAAATACTTTTTCTCGCGAACTGAATATTTAACCCAGCTAGAAATGGGTAAGGCATTACTTTCCTCAGCGGCAGGAAGTTCTAATGCCTCTTCATGTTGCATTAGCATTTCCCCTACAGCCGGAGTCGCTACTTTATTAGGATCAGCAAAAGCCACCCAAAAATGATCGTTTATAACATTTAAAGCAATCTGACCACGACAAACAGGCCCTTTTATAAAGCCCATAATAATTAACTCTGCCTCATCAAGCATAAATTGATACTTAGAATTAATTGGAATAACTTCGAAAGTTTTAAAAGGGTTAGATGCTGCCTTAGCCTCATAACTAGGCATTTTCGTAACAGTATAATCTGGCGCAATAAACTGCTCATATAAACGCAGTAATTTAGCTTCATTAAGCTCAAGAGGTAAATGTGTTTTAGAAAGTATGGTTGTACGCTCTTGCATAAAACGATAATAAACACGGCTAACTTTAGGGTCATCGTATGGGCGACGCGTGTTAATTAACTTTATTTCCTCACCAGGAGGCGTACTTGAGCGAACTAGTTTGAAAAAGCTTTGTGGGTTTTCTGAAGTAAAATAAATATGTGCTAAAAACCAATGCTCATAAATATACCGTGCTGATAACTGATACTTTAAGCTATCTTGATTTAAAAATGCTTCCCAGCCCGCTATTTTATTCTGATCATATTTACTTGGTGGCTGAATATGTGACATTTTACCACCACCTTTAAGCCAGCTCTGTAAGTGATTAAACTCTTCACGCGAAACACCAGGTAAACCATAAGGCATGCCGCCATGAGGTTGTTCACTTGCCAATCGATCGAACTCACCCATTGTTGCGCAGGTTTGCGAACGCGCTAACGAAAAGTCAAACTCATCACCTAACACTTCATTAACTGGCAATTCATGGCTTTGCTTTAACACTAAGCTATTAAATAACACACTGCCTGCTAAGTTAGCTTCTTCACTTTGTACGCGCTCATTTAGCACTGGGGTAAAGTTTTTCTCTCGCCATTGCTGAGTGTTAGTTGCATCAAATAATAAACGGCTTGGGGTCGTTGCCAATAAACGAGTTCCATCGTAAACGAGCTCTTTACTCAAACCTCGGTCAATACCTTCAGGGGATGAGAGCTTCAGTTGACATGGTGCGTCGTAACAACCATGACAAACGACGCAGCGGGTATCGAGTACAGGTTTTACATTTTGTAAGAAATCAGCACCAGCACCTGTTGTATGAGGCACCATTCTCTCTTGTGTTTGTTCAGGTCCAAAAAGATCATCGTAGTGAGCATTTCCCAAATATGCACAACCACTTAAAATAATGAGTACTATCGTACTTATTAGTATTTTTCTCATTCGTCGTCCTCATCACCTAAATCAAAGGTGGGCATCATATCCATTTGAGGAGAAACGAATGTATTCTGACCTTCAGTATTCAAAACAATACTTAAAAGAGGGCCATGCGTTAATGTTATCTGCGCATCGTGCTCTTGATCTAATATAGCTAAGTACAGAGGATTAGTTATAAGCAACTCATAACCGCTAACAGTAATAGCGACACTGCTATCTTCACTTGGGTTCTGGCAAATTTGAGCAAGTAACTCATCATCAAGTCCAATTGATATTTCAAAATCAGGCTGCTCTAAGTCTCTATTACTTAATGATTCATCTAATAGAAATAAAGGGAGGGTTAAATTACTATCTTGTTCAAATTCCATTGCGTTCTCTGCACTTTCTGACGATTTAATTGACGAGTATTATATCAAACTAGCTAGCAAATTAACGCTAAAGTTAATTTAACTGTGTTTAAACGTTATCCATAACAGATTCGATCACCGAAAATACAGCACCTTGAGGGTCGCATATAACACTAAAACGACCAACATCGGGGATATCTGTTGCAGGAACACATACTTGTCCACCTAAGCTAGCGGCTTTACTAACAATTACATCGCAACTCTCTACTGCAAAATAAATCATCCAATGAGCAGGGGTATCATCAGGCCATTCACTTGTCATTTCAAGCATACCGGCAATTGGTTGTCCATCGACTAAAAATAAAATGTAGTCCATCCCTTCCATAGGCTTTATTTCGCTTTCCCAGCCTAGTAAAGCACAGTAAAAGTCTCGACTTACTTTACTATCTCTTGTTGCTAACTCATGCCAATAAGGCGTATTTAATTCACCTAAATGCTTACAACCTTTATGCTCATTCCCCTGCCACAGTGCAACAGTTGCGCCTACTGGATCTTTTAGCATCAACATTCGTCCTGCATTCATAACATCATGAGGACCGGCAATAACCTCAGCACCTAGTTCTTTTGCTTTTAGCGCACAATCATCAATATTATCGACGGCAATGTAAGCCAACCAATGACTTGGGATACCTGCACTAATTTGCTCTTTAGGCATTTCGTACATTGCAGCGATATCATCACCTTGCTTTTGTAGCATGGTGTAGTATATGTTCTCTCCAATAGGTTGATCGTCATGCCCCCAATCAAATAATGATGTATAAAACGCCTTACCGTCTTTCCAATTGTGCGTACAAAGCTCTGACCAACAAAAAACACCATGCGGGTGGTTTTCAACTTTACTCATGATTAAGCCCTTATTATTCTAATTTTACCTAAACGAACTCTGTCACATTTTATAAACTACATAATTGAACAGATCATAAATTGAGATTAGAGCAATAACTAAGCGGAGTCGATAAAAGAAGGACAAAAATTCGTTATCCAGTTGTTTCATATTTGAGGTTTTTAACGCAGTTAGGGTCAGATTTAATCCCTCAAATTGATTAAATATTATTGCTGATTGATACAAATTATTCGCCAAGAAGCGCTTCGCTTAGAGGAATACCTAAATCACTTTTCTGCAGACGTAAAAAAGCCCGACTATTTCTAGTCGGGCTCTCTACAATTTGAAGCCTGGTAATGTCCTACTTTCACATAGCAAATGCTACACTATCATCGGCGCTGTTTCGTTTCACTACTGAGTTCGGCATGGAGTCAGGTGGGTCCAAAACGCTATTGTCACC
>NZ_JACJDR010000009.1:0-34456 GCF_014163655.1 Pseudoalteromonas sp. SR45-1
TTAACTTCAAAATACCCATTGTAAACTCATGCTGTTTTTCTTTAGCCATGTTGATGATGCTTTATAATTAGGAAAAAAACGCTCAACGTGTTGCCAAAAAGCTTTACTGTGGTTTAAGTGACTTAAATGCGCTAACTCGTGGACAATCACATAATCAATAGCATGATAAGGCGCTCCAATTAAATGCAAATTAAATGTTAGCTCTCGCTTACTGTTACAACTTCCCCACTTTCGCTTATAAATAGCTACTTTTAGACTCGTAGGTAACTCTTCACCCATTTGTGCGCAGAAGTACGCTAAACGCATTTCTATATATGCAGTTAGTTGCTCTTTTAAATATTCTTCAAGAAGTTGCTGATATTTTTGCGAAGTATTTTTAACGCGCGAAGAGTGCGTAATAAGCAAGCTGTCGTTACTGTTTATTACTTCGGACTTAGTACCTTGCTTAAATTCTATGTTTTCAATGCTATCAAAGATTAAAATTTGTTTGTCTTTGAGCGGGTTCTGTCTGTTATCAGCAATATTGTGCTGTTTAGTTAATTGAGCATTTACCCACACCTGCTTATCAAAAAGCCATTCTTGAATGTGTTTATTACTAACAAACTGAGGGGCATATACAGTCACCTTCTTGTTATGTACTTTAATGGCAACCGTTTTACGTTTTATACTTTTCTTTAACTGATATTCAAACACTTTCATACTCATTAATGATATTGCTACGAGAAAATTCACCAGCAATTAATAAAACCAAATAAAGTGTAATTTTCGCTTAGTTAAGCCAATTCATTAGTTTTATTAAGGTTACTCGATAGAAACTTAAATATGACCATATAAATCTAACTTAGTCCTGTGACAGGCAATACATTAGAATAAAAAACACCAACTAAAAAACTAATGCCTGATAAATAAAAGAAAACTAAAAGTAATAAATTCGTTATTTTAATCACTTCATTGAATTAACAGTTTATTTATTAATTAATTAGATTAAACTTGATAAATAAAGATTATATTTTGAGCCATTATGTTATCAGCTTTTTTTATCACAGACCAAGATCCTAGCTTAATCATTAATGGCGTTTACGATCCTCTATTAGTTTCAATGTCATTGCTAATTGCTATTTTTGCAGCCTTTTTCACCATTCGGCTTATAGAGCTCGCAAAAGAAACTCAATTTCCTAGCTACCAACGTTTAGCAAATGTGACCGCTGCTACTGTTTTTTCGGCTGGTATTTGGAGTATGCACTTTATTGGTATGCTTGCCTTTTCACTGTGTACTAATATTGATTATGATCCATCAATCACTCTCCTTTCTTTTATACCAGCATTTATAGCATGTCAGTACGCTGTATCAATGCTAGTAAATAGTAAAGGGAATCTAAAAGTATTGTCGATTTGCTCCGTGTTACTAGGAGCTGGCATTGGCACTATGCATTATAGCGGCATGGCTGCAATGGATCTTGCTCCTTTACTTAGATATGATCCATTGATTTTTGCGTTATCAATCATTGTTGCTGTAGCCCTCTCCTTTATAGCCCTTTACAGTCGCTTTAATCTTGAGCGTTTTTTACCCTCTTTATCACCTCTTCAAAATAACTCAATTAGCGCTGTTATTTTAGGGTGTGCTGTTGCTGGTATGCACTACATGGGTATGGCCGCTACACGTTTTGTAGCTACATCGCCACTAATCTATGATGATGCTAATGCAACCGCAGGACTAACTTTTATCGCCATTGCAGTCGCCACAGCAACTATCGCGATTACAAGCGTGGTTGGTGTAATAAATGGTATGGTTCGCTATCGCATGCTACTTGAGGAGAAGTCGGCAAAAGAATCCCGTCTAAATGCTATTTTAGGTACCGCTATAGATGGCATTGTTACCATTGACCATGCTGGTATTATTTTAAGTTTTAATGAAGCCGCTAGTAAAATTTTTGGCTGGCAAGAAAACCAAGTTCAAGGCAAAAACGTAAAAATGCTAATGGACGATAACATTGCCAAGCACCACGACGAATACCTCTTAAATGCTCACAATGTTGATCTAGGTAAAATAATAGGCATAAACCGTGATGTATATGCAAAACACATGAACGGACATGTTTTTCCTATTCGCTTAGGTATAGGCGAAGTAAATCAGCCGGGCCATAACCCTTTATATGTTGGCTTTATTACCGACTTGACCGAACAACGCGCTTTGCAACAAAGTTTAGAAGAGAAAGAACAAAAATACCGCTCTCTTATCGATAACATGCCCGGAGTAGCGTTTAGATGTAAGTTTGATGACAACTGGACTATGTTATTTATTAGTCCAAATATAATTGAGCTTACAGGGTATAACCCAAATGAGTTTACAGAGCATTGTATCGAGTTTAATGACTTGGTCTTGAAATCAGACCAAAAACAAATAGTTGATGAAGTCACTAAAGCTGTTGATGCAAAGTCTCAATATTCTATTGAATACCGAATTAGACATAGAAATGGCAAAATTTTGTGGTTGTTAGATAAAGGGAGTATCGACTTTGATGCTCAAGGCAACCCAAAGTGGATTGATGGTGTTTTAGTCGATATTACTGAACGCAAAGAATATGAAGAAAAACTAGAGCAAGCTAAATTTAAAGCTGAAGAAGCTGCTCATGCAAAGCAATCTTTTATGGCTAATATGAGCCATGAAATACGCACCCCAATGAATTCTATAATAGGTTTTAGCGATCTATTAATGGACACCCCACTTGATCAAGAACAACAAAAGCACTTGGTTACCGTAAATAATGCAGCGCGTTCATTGCTAAGATTGTTAAATGAAATTCTTGATTCTGCAAAACTAGAACGCGGTAAGCTCACCATTGAGCCAGTCCACTTTAGCTTAAAACCAGTGATAGACAGTATTATTTCTACTTTTTGGCTAGAAGCTAAAAAGAAAGATTTAGAACTTAAACTCCATATTAAAGAATCAGTAAGTTCTACGTACTACGGCGACCCAGATCGACTCAGACAAGTACTCACTAATCTAATTGGTAACGCGATTAAGTTCACCGAAAAAGGCTCTGTTACGGTCACCGTTGGCATGACACAAAATCAGCATCTGTTTTTTGAAGTGCAAGATACCGGAATTGGTATTGCAAAAGATCGTATTCAAGCTGTATTTCAACCTTTTGAACAAGCCGATGGCACTACTACCCGCCGCTTTGGTGGTACAGGCCTTGGTACAACCATAAGTAAACAACTTGTAGAGCTTATGGGCGGAACAATAAACTTAGTAAGTGAGCTAGGTAAAGGCACCTGTTTTTACTTTTCATTGCCGCTTACTTTAGGTGACGAATCTAAAATAGATTATTTTGATGGTCTACACACCCAACTGCCTGCACTTAGAGTACTAGTAGTTGATGATATAGAGCAAAATACAGAACTACTGTCTTTGCTTCTATCACGAGATCAGCATTCAGTTACCAAAGCGTCAAACGGACTTGAAGCGATTAAAGTATTTGAAGAGCAAGACTTTGATGTCATATTAATGGATATACATATGCCATTGTGTGATGGCATACAAGCAGCACAAAAAATAAGAGCAATAGAAAACCAAAGGCAGCTTAAGTACACGCCAATTATCGCACTCACAGCAAGCGTATTACAGCAAGATAAGCTTACGGCTAAAAAAGCAGGCATGAATGGCTTTGCCAATAAACCCGTCGATATAAATCAGCTTAACCAAGAAATAGCGCAAGTGCTGGGGCTTGGTATTGCAAAAGAAATGGTTATATCGCAAAGCGATCCTAAAGCGCAGCATATAGATTTTGAAAAAGGATTAGCACTTTGGGGTTCTAAGTGTAAGCAACTTACAGAGATTACTAAGTTTGTTAGTGATAGTGATAAGCGGTTTGAGAGATTATTTAATGATAAATTATCAAACATAAAAGATGTCGATAGCCTCATTCACACACTCAAAGGTGTTGCTGGTAACTTAGGGCTAACAACGTTAATGAAGTTATTAACCGATTTAGAGCACAAGCAAAGTGATGCTAAAGTTATTAGTCTTTTAGACGATATCAAAAACGAACTACTTATTATAACGCAACTGCTGTCATCAAATACTTGCGATGAGCCAAATAGCAAGCCTGAAGATGATAGCTCAGACACTCTATCAATAGATGAAATTAAGTCACTGTGTGAAACACTTCATCAAGATGCGCAAAACGCAGAATTAAATGATGAACTACTCGCAAAGTTGCAACGCGGCGCACCTTCTACCTTTCAAAATGAAGTTGATGATATAGCCGAAGCCTTTGATGAATTTGATTTTGATAAAGCACACGTAATACTAGAAACCTTAATTGAAAAACTAACAAACAATGAGTATTAATTAATGGATTTTACGACAGATAGGCCACGGGTATTAATTGTTGACGATGAGCCTGCAAATCTAAAAGTAATGCGCGAAGTGTTAGGTAATAAATATCGTATGTCGTTTGCTAAATCTGGTGATGCCGCACTAGCACTACTTGAAAAAGAACTACCAAAGCTAATTTTGCTCGACATAATGATGCCAGATATGAATGGCTTTGAAGTGTGCCAAATAGTTAAGAGAAATCCTAAAACATCACACATCCCAATTATTTTTGTAACTGCGCTTGGCGATGAAAGCGATGAATACAAAGGTTTTGAGTTAGGCGCAGTAGATTATATTACTAAACCAATAAGCCCTGCCATTGTAAGAGCAAGGGTTAATACTCACTTGTCGCTAGTACAAGCAGAGCAATTAAAGCAAGCTCATGTAGATTTAGTAGAACGTCTAGGCCGTGCAGCGGAATATAAAGACACCGACACGGGTGAACATATAGTGCGCATGAGCCAATACAGTAAAGTATTAGCGTTAGCACTAGGTATGGATGAACAACGAGCAGAACTTTTACGTCAAGCTGCCCCAATGCACGATGTAGGAAAAATAGGTATTCCTGACGCTATCCTACTCAAACCTGGAAAGTTAACCTCTGAAGAGTTTGATCATATGAAAGAACACGCCACCATTGGCGCGCAAATTTTAGCAAACTCATCATCTCCTTTACTACAACTTGCGCATACACTTGCAATTGAACACCACGAAAAATGGGATGGCTCAGGCTATCCTAACGGGATCAAAGGCGAAGAAATATCAGTTGAAGGTAGAATTGTTGCTATAGCTGACGTATTTGATGCACTTACCTCAAAACGCCCTTACAAAGAGGCTTGGAGCGTAGAGAAAACAGTTTTGCATATGCAAGAGCAAGCAGGAACTCATTTCGATCCCGCTCTAATCGAGCTATTAGTAAAAAACTTAGACGATATTATTGCTATAAAAAATGCAAATCAAGAAAGCTAATTCTTTTTAGCACTGTGAGAGCCAAGCTCAACATTTGGGTAACAAGATTTTATATAACGATAGTCATGTGACGTAATTTCATGGCTATTGCCACTTTCATCTTTAAAGTACATAGAAAACGTTACACCATGATCTGCTAAAACTACTTTTATATTTAAACTCTCAAGATGAATACGCCATTGAATAAATTGATCCCCTGAGGCCAAAAATGCAATCCCTTTACTGCGCCCCTCTCCTTCAAACAATGCTAAACGAGAGGTTGAACAAGCATCCTCAAGCGTTAAAGGGCCTCGCCCATGCTCATTCCAAAAGGCAAGCTCTGGCACTACGCTAAAACCTAAAACCCGTTCATACCACTTAACGGCATTAGCTAAGTTATCAACATTTAAATGGCAATGATCAATGCCAGATAATTTCGGTATGCTTGTATTATTCACATTACTCACCAATTTCTGACTTTAATTGCTCTAAAAACTCATGCATATACCTTGTTCGTCTATTCGCCTCTGCTTTAGCTGATGGGGTATTCATACTATCGGCAATATGTAATAACTTTATGAAAAAATGATCAAGCGTGTATGTTTTATCATCAGCCTCGCGTTCAACACAAAAAGGGTCATTTGGGTTATATAATAACCGAGAAATTGAGCCACCAACTTTCATGCATCGGCTAACGCCAATAGCGCCCAACGCATCCATTCTGTCGGCATCTTGTACTATTTGCGCTTCAACTGTTTTAATTTTTATATTTGCGCTGAAGCTATGCGCTGCAATTGCATGATGAATCTCATCAAAAAGTGACTCGTCATAATTAATCGATTTTAAAAACTCCAATGCCTTATCAGCTGCCATAGTAGAGGCTTTTGCACGATCAGGGTGGTTTTTAGCCACCGCCACACAGTCGTGCATCCACGCTGCAGGTAATACTACTGACATGTTTGCCTGCTCCGCATTACATAACTGTATTGCAACACGCACCACTCGCTCTATATGAGTAATGTCATGAGCAACATCAGCATGCACTAAAGAGGCGATAAACCCTCTACATTGTGAGTTAAGTATTTCTAAATCAGGGCTTAAAGCGACGTCAGACAAAGTTAGGTTCCAAAAAGCTAATTAATCAATGAATTATCCGTACTTTACCGTGCTTTATGCCCCCCTTGCAAAACATTCATTGTATGTTGCTCCTTGCTTGACTAAAATACAGCGCTTATTTATTACTACTGAGAAGCCTTATGTCATCTGCCGTTTACCTACAAGCTGGTCGCGATAAATCATTAAAAAGAAAACACCCTTGGTTATTTTCAAAAGCCATCAAAAAAATTAAAGGTAAACCTGGATTAGGCGACACAGTAACGATTCACGACAGCGAAGGTAAGTTTTTAGCAACTGCTGCGTATAGCCCTCACTCACAAATTCGTGCACGTGTTTGGAGCTTTGACGAAAAAGAAGTCATCGATCAACACTTTTTTGAACGCCGTTTACGTCGCTCATTAGAAGCCCGTAGCCAAGTTATTGAAGAAGGCGGATTAACAGGGTTTCGCTTATGTGCTGCTGAGTCTGATTACTTACCAGGCGTTACAATAGATAAGTTTGACAACGTATTAGTGTGCCAGCTATTAAGCGCCGGTGCCGAGCGCCATAAAGGCGAGATTGTAGGCGCATTGATGTCTATTTTCCCCGGCTCTAGCATATATGAGCGTTCTGACGTAGATGTACGTACTAAAGAAGGCTTAGAACCAATTAAAGGCGCACTTTGGGGGAATGAACCAAAAGAGCCTGTGCTTATTGAAGAAAACGGCTTAAAAATCGAAGTTGATATAATTGAAGGTCACAAAACAGGATTTTACTTAGATCAGCGTGACAGCCGTGCTGCACTTGAGCGCTTCTCAAAAGGTAAAACTGTCCTTAACTGCTTTAGTTACACAGGTACATTCTCGTTGTATGCCCTGCGTGGTGGATGTGAGCATGTAACTAACGTAGATGTATCGCAACCCGCTTTAGATACAGCAAAACGTAATGTTGAGCATAATAACTTAGATTTAAACAAAGTGAGCTTTGTTAAGCAGGATGTATTTAAATTATTACGCCAATACCGCGACGAAGGTAGACAGTTTGATACCATCGTAATGGACCCACCAAAATTTGCTGATAATAAAGCGCAGCTAACGGGCGCGTGTCGTGGCTATAAAGATATCAACATGATTGCCATGCAAATACTAAAACCAGGCGGAACACTATTAACATTCTCATGCTCTGGTTTAATGGAACAAAACCTGTTTCAAAAAGTAGTAGCCGATGCAGCACTTGATGCAGGTAAAGACCTACTGATAATGGAGCGATTAAACCAGGCAGCCGATCATCCAATTGCTGGCAGCTACCCTGAAGGCTTTTACTTAAAAGGCTTAATCTGTAAGGTTTTTTAATATCTACTATTGAGTTTAACTGAATTCGATTTAGTTAAACTGAATGATTTCAAGACCTGCTGTTACCGTGCCATCATCTTCTTTGCTGGCACGTATTACTTTTGCAGTTGCATTTAAAGGCGCAATACTTGGATGAGTCGAATCAATGTTCACCGTCAGTAAGGTATTAGGTTCAAGCAATTCATCTAAATGAATTGATAAACCTGTTGCACTTAAATCCACGCACTCTGCGGCAAAACTTAAACCCGCTATTGGTTCTATCGTTGTTAAATTTGCAGGAGTGTTAATCTGCATGCGTCTAAAATTTCGCTTATCATCAGTAAACATATGTTACCTCTAAACAACCGTGTTAATTTCTTCCAACAAAGCACCCACTGAAAATGGCTTTACAACATACGCGTTACAACCAGCATCAAACCCTGCTTGTTTTTCAGATGGGGACTCTAGGCCCGATACCATAACAACAGGAATATTTTTTGTTTCAGGTGTGTGCTTTAGCATTCGGCATGTATCATAACCATCAAGACCAGGCATACAAACATCAAGCAAAATTATATCTGGCGGACTCGCAATTGCTGACGCAAGGCAGCTTTGCCCTGAATCTGCGTAACTAACATCAAATTTCGACGCTAGTGCGGCTTTGAGCATTTCAAAATTAAAATACTCGTCATCTACCACTAAAAGTCGCTTTGTTTTATGTTCAATCGATGAGGACATAACTATGTCGCTTCCTTTTCAAAACAAAAATAAATCCTTCTATTAAGGTACTAAGCTTAATAGAAAATGCAAGTTTTATTCTATCTCTTTTATCGCATTAAGTACCCGCTTGGCTGAAATTGGGTAAGGCGTTCCTAGTGTTTGAGCAAATAGCGACACTCTAAGCTCCTGTTGCATCCAGAAAATAGCGGTTACCTCTTGTGGTATAGGTAACCCTTTAGGCGTTTTATTAACTACTTTTTTATACTCTTGCGCTACTTTATCTAGCTCTAGTACGCATAACCTATCACGATTTGGATCCACAGGCAGCTTTTCTAAACGTTTTTGAATCGCTTTTAAATAACGAATTAAATCCGCTATTTTATCTGCGCCATGCGCGCTCACAAAACCTTTAAATATAAGTGACTCAAGCTGTGACTTAATATCGCCGTGCGCAGTTATCATGGTTAAATCAACGCGCCCTTTCATTTTTTTATGCAGGGCATGAGCAATACTTAATACTTGCTCAACTTGCGTTGCAATCGATACAACGGCATCGCCCAGCTCACCGCGTATTTGCTCTTTTACTGTTTCAAATGCTTTTTCGTCGCGTATATCACCGTGTTTTACTAATAAGCTATCAACACCTGCGGCAATACAGTCATCAATTAAATCAGCTATTTTACCAAATGGGTTAAAGTACAAACCCAGCTTTGCCTTATTCGGTAAGTTTTGTTGTAAGTACTTAATTGGCGATGGCACATTTAATAGTACTAAACGGCGCAAACCTTGTTGATGTGCTTGCTGCGCTTTTGCTTCGCTATCAAAAAGCTCCACTGCAGCGGCTGATTTTTTATCCACCAGCGCAGGGTATGCTTTTATCTCATATTGACCTTGCTTTTTAACGTATGAAGCGGGTAACTCACCAAAATCCCATTGTGTTAGGTCTGACTTTTCAATGCCTTTATCGGCTACTTTAGACAGTGTTTCGGTTACTTCACCTTGCAGCTCTGCTTTGAGCTTGGCTAAATCAAGCCCTCGTGCAAGTAACTTATCGTGTTCATCACGTACTTCAAACTGTAATCGTAAATGCGGTGCTAATGCACTTAAATCCCATGCCTCGGGATCAACCCTCACACCTGTCATTCTTAATAAACGCGTCGTTAATGCATCAATTAAGCTCCCTTGCATTGGCTCAATAGCTGCCAGCACTGCATCAGCATAGTTTGGTGCTGGCACAAAATTACGACGAAGCGATTTAGGCAATGACTTTATAAGCCCACTTATTAGCTCATGCCTAAATGCTGGTATGTGCCAGTCAAAACCACTTTCTTGCACTTGATTCAACAGCGCGACCGGTATTTGTACCGCAACGCCATCAACTGCTTGGCCTGGATCGAAATGATAAGCAAGCGGCAATATAATATTGTCTTGCTGCCATGTGTCAGGGTAGTCAAACTCAGTGATATTACTTGCACCATGCTGCATTAGCTCTTCACGAGTCATGTGTAGGTAATGCTTATTTTGTTGTTTTTGTGTTTTATACCATTTTAAAAATGCAGCGCGGTTATTAATTTCTTTGGGTATTTTTTTATCGTAAAACTCAAATAACGTTTGCTCATCAACTAAAATATCACGACGACGTGACTTATTTTCCAGAACTTGAATATCTTCTATTAGCTCACGGTTAAACGCTAAAAAGCCCTCGTTTAAGCCCAGTTCTTGCTCAACTAATGCAGTGCGCACAAAAAGCTCTCGACTCACTTTAGGGTCTATGTTGCTATAAACACAGCGGCGTTTATTTACAATAAGTAAGCCATATAAAGTTTGCTGCTCAAACGCGATTACCGCACCTGGTTTTTTCTCCCAATGTGGTTCTGTGTAACTACGTTTTACTAAGTGCTGTGCTAATGGCTCTACCCAGTTAATGTCTATTTTTGCATTTGTGCGGGCATATAACTTACTTGTCTCTACCAACTCCGCCGACATGATCCATTTGGGGCTCTTTTTAAATAAACCTGAACCTGGAAAAATATGAAACTGACTATTACGTGCCCCTTTGTATATTTGTTTTTCATCTTTAAAGCCAATATGGCTTAGCATCCCGCTTAACAACGCTTTGTGAACAAGTTCGCCATCAGCCGCTTGGCTGGTGGCTTTCATGCCCATTTCGTTACACACAGTACTTATTTGATAAACAATATCTTGCCATTCACGCAGGCGCATATAGGCTAAGAAGTCTTTTTGACACAGCTTTCTAAATTGGCTATTAGTCAGCTCGCTTTGCTGCTCTTCTAAGTAATTCCATAAGTTTAAAAAAGCGATAAAATCAGAATCTGGATCGTCAAAACGACCGTGTTTTTCATTGGCAGCAGCACGTTTTTCTTGTGGGCGTTCACGTGGGTCTTGAATAGACAACGCCGCTACAATGATAATCACTTCACGCAATGCGCCAAGTTTATGGGCTGTTAGCACCATTTTTGCTAAACGTGGGTCAACGGGTAATCGACTAAGCTCTCTGCCCGATTGCGTTAGGCTGGTTTTACTATCGCGTTTAGCTGGTTTTACCGCTTGTAGCTCTTCAAGCAATGTTAGGCCATCATTAATATTGCGGCTATCTGGCGCTTGTACAAACGGAAATTGCGCCATATCACCAAGCCCTAGCGCCAACATTTGTAAAATAACAGATGCAAGATTAGTACGTAGTATTTCAGGGTCGGTAAACTCTGGGCGTGATAAAAAATCATCCTCAGAGTACAACCTAATACAAATACCCGCTTCAACACGTCCACAACGACCCATACGCTGATTAGCACTTGCTTGTGATATAGGCTCTATTGGTAAGCGCTGTACTTTTGTACGATAGCTGTAGCGACTTATACGCGCAGTACCTGGGTCTATTACATAACGAATACCTGGCACGGTGAGTGACGTTTCGGCAACGTTAGTCGATAAAATAATATGACGACGAGAATGCGGCGCAAATATACGGTTTTGCTCTGCGTTGGATAAACGCGAGTAAAGTGGCAATACATCGGTGTGTTTTAAATTACGCTTGCTAAGTGCATCTGCGGTATCGCGTATTTCACGCTCACCATTTAAAAATATGAGAATATCGCCAGGGCCTTCAGCACACAGCTCATCAACGGCATCAAAAATACCTTGTAGCTGATCGCCTTCCGCTTCCATATCATCTTTATTAATATCAGTAATAGGGTTGTAGCGCACATCAACAGGGAAAGTACGACCCGATACTTCTATAATGGGCGCATCATCAAAGTGCTTTGAAAAACGCTCAGGATCGATAGTCGCTGAGGTAATTATTATTTTTAAATCAGGGCGTTTTGGAAGCAGGTTTTTTAAGTAACCTAAAATAAAATCAATATTTAAACTACGCTCATGCGCTTCATCAATAATAATCGTGTCGTATTGATTTAAAAAACGGTCTTGCTGAATTTCAGCCAGCAAAATACCGTCAGTCATTAATTTAATATACGTATTATTAGATACCTGATCGCTAAAACGAATTTTAAAGCCAACTTGCTGGCCAAGTTCACACTTCATTTCTTCAGCAATACGATTAGCCACAGTACGCGCTGCTAATCGACGTGGTTGCGTATGACCAATTAAACCATCAACACCGCGACCAAGCTCTAAACACATTTTAGGTATTTGCGTTGTTTTACCTGAGCCCGTCTCACCGGCAATAATAACCACTTGGTTATTTGCAATGGCGTCTTTAATTAATTCCTTTTTTTGACTTACCGGCAATTGCTCAGGGTAAGTCACTTTAGGGAGGCCAGCTAAGCGTTTATCGCGTAATTTTTGGCTACGGGTTATATCAGCCGCTATTTTTTCAAGCGCGTTGGCATGCTTGTTTTCATCCGTTATTTTTTTTACGCCATGTAAGCGTTTTTTGAAAATGAATTGATCTTTTTTTAAGCACATTTTTAGCTCGCCAAACAACTGACCTAGGTTTACCACCCGCATACCTTATAAAATTAGTTAAAGAGCCGTAATTGTATCAAATTAAACGGCTGGGGTTAATCCTACAAAATGCATAACGCGGGGTTGTTTGTTATATAAACGCTGCTATTGAACTAAACTGTGAATAATAAATTTATTTTAAACAATTATTTTCAGGGCTAACTACATTGAATAAATTAAATGACGTTGACTTATTCGTCACTAAAAATGCCCACGTAGGTCGCTTGCGTATTCGATTTACTTGCCCGATACATGCCAGAGGTATTAAACGGTAAGCTAATATTACCCTTTGCATCAATAATAATTACGCCGCCAGTGCCGCCAATAGGCTTAAGCACACCGTTTATAACTTCATCCCCAGCTTCGGCTATGGTTTTACCTTGGTACTTAACTCGCGCACATATATCGCTCGCTACATTATAGCGAATAAAGTATTCACCATGCCCTGTTGCCGATACCGCGCACGATTCATTTTCAGCAAATGTTCCGGCCCCAATTACCGGCGCATCCCCCACACGACCATAACGTTTTGCGGTCATACCACCTGTTGATGTACCTGCCGCTAAATTACCATTTTTATCAAGCGCCACTGCGCCAACCGTGCCCATTTTGTAAGAGTTAGGTAATGCTTTGTGCGCGGCTTGGTACTCTTTACTGGTTGCTTTGGCTTTATCTAATTTTTGTTTTGCTTTTAAAAGCGCTTTGTAACGAGGCTCGGTATCAAATAAGTTATTTTCGACAAGCTCAACACCTTGCTCTTTAGCAAACTCTTCAGCGCCTTGGCCGCTAAGCATTACATGCACGGAGTTATCCATTACCAAACGTGCTAATTTAATCGGGCTCTCAATATGTTTTACACCTGCAACAGCGCCGGCTTCACGGTTTCGACCATCCATTATAGATGCATCAAGTTCATGCCCGCCATCGTAAGTGTATACCGCTCCGCGTCCTGCATTAAAATAAGGCGATTGCTCTAATACTGTAATGGCCGCTATCACCGCATCTAAACTTTCACCGCCTTGGTGCAATACTTTATAGCCTGTCTCTACTGCTTCACTTAATTTAGCGCGGTACTGTTTTTCTTGAGTGGGTGTAAACCGTGCTTTTTCGATGGTCCCTGCCCCACCATGAATCGCAATGGCAAATGGAGTCTCTGCTGCTAATACGCTATTACTTAAAGCAAAAAGGCTGCTCGCAAAAATTGCTAATAATGGTGTTTTCATAATAAGTTCTTTTATGGGGAAGTTATAAACTAATGTGAATGGTTGAGAGCTTAATTTCAACTAAAGTGAGTTTAATGGCATAAAAAAAGCGCCTTAAGGCGCTTTTTAAATTTAACGTGTTTGTAATTAAGCTTGTTTTGCTTTTAAACGCGCTAAACGTGCTACTTGATGAGTAGACGTTAAGAAAGAATAAATTGGTGCTAAGTAACCACGTTTACGAAGCTCTAAGAAATCAGCATCGCTTAATTCGTTTAGCTTTTTCTCATCGATAAGGTAAATACCGTTGATGTCTTTTTTCTCGCCTTTAATATCTACTGTTAGCGTTTGCGCAATTAGTAGCTCTTTATCAGCAAGGAATTTAGTGAACGCTTCAGTTACTTGAGAAAACTCAATAAATGATACTAGCGCTTCTTTACGACGTTTTAGGTAATCTGTTTCTTCGCCGTTTTCAAATAATGCATTACCTTCGTCTTCACCAACAAGCGCACTTGCTTCGTCAATTACGATACCGTATTGATCTTGATCTGGGTGTTTAACTAAACCCAGTGGGTAACGAGTAGATGCCATAGGTGCAAATGCTGCAGTCCATTTACCATCTTCTACAAAAAGGTTTTCGCCTGGCTCTAAGCCAAACATAGCAACTGCTTGAAAAGTGCCGGTTTCGTTATTTTTAACGAATGACATTGGAAACTCGTTTGCTACACGTGCAAACTCATGTGCAACTACTGGCACTAAGTGTTGAGTTTTCATGAATTCTACATTGATGCCGTTTTGAATTTTAGTGTTGGCATGTTTTTCGTTGTGTAAAGGCTGTACTTGTTGCTCCGCCATGTTACTGCTCCGTTTATTTTAATTTATATGTTTCATTGTTAATGCCTTTAGGCTAATGCTTTTGAGCTAAAAAAGGAAGGGAAACTTTTATGACAACAACCATGAAAAAATAAAATTTAACTAAATCTGAACGTTGCTAAAAAACATACAGCTCAAACTCATAAATTTTGTTCAAAAACAACACACTTCGTGGTTAATTTTAATACAAACCAAAGTTATTCATTAACATTGGTTAACAGTTCAAAGCTATTTTTTTGCAGTGTTTAGGCTTAAATTTAAGCAAATAAAAAAGGCCGCTTATATAAGCGGCCTTTAAAAGTTAAATTGGCATCTAAATTAAGGCGCCCAATATACTTCAATATTGATACTTGGGTGATTAAGCACAGCGCGCAGTGGCATGTCATTAACATCGCCTCCCGCTTTTGCTTGCTTATAAACAGCCAGTTTCTCTTCACCACTAATTAAAAGCTTAACCACTTTAGATTGCGCAATGGCATTTAAAGTTAATGTCATTCGCTCAGTAATACTACCCGTCACATCACTTTGTATCGCATTAATCGCACATACTGTTTGCTCAGTTGTTAAACCATGCTCTAAACCGTCTGCATTTGGGAATAACGACGCTGTATGGCCATCTGGACCCATTCCTAAAATGGTCACATCATATGGCGTTTTTAACGCACTGTATGCTGCGTCACATACTCGCCAGCCTTGCTGTGCGGTTGCCGCTTCGTTTTTCATGGTAATAAAGTTAGCTGCGCTACCGTAGTTTTGTAATAACGTACTTTTAATAAAAGCTTCGTTACTTTTTTCATGGCTTGGATCTACCCAACGTTCATCAACCATAGCAACATCAACATGTTGCCAGTCTAAATCAAGCGTTGATAAATGCTTATACGCAGGTGCTGGCGACGAGCCACCTGATACCATGAGTACAGCACGGCCATCGTTTTTAATGCCATCACGTAATGATTGCTCAAGCGTTGCAGAAAGCTCAGCTGTTAACGCGTCTTTATCGTCAAAAAACTTTTCAACTAGTGTTGCCATGCTTATACCTTATCGCCTGTGTTAAACCATACGTGGTTGTTTTCTGCTAATAATTCATCAGCATCATCAGGTCCCCAACTACCAGAACGGTAAAGCGCAGGTTTGCCTTTGCCTTGCCATCTATCAATAATTGGATCAATCCACTTCCACGCTTGACGAACTTCATCACGGTGAATAAATAACGACGGGTTATCAGCAGCAGCATCAAGCATTAAACGCTTGTACGCATCTGAATGGAAACCATTGCTGTAAGCTTGTGAAAGCTCAATATTCATTGTTACTGGCTCAAGTTGCATTTGAAGATTATCAAGGCGCTTAGACATAAGCGTTAGTTGAATTGTTTCCTCTGGCTGCAAACGAATAACAAGGCGATTCGGCTCGATATTACCCACGTTATCTTCGTAGATATTGTGAGATACTTTTTTGTATTCAACCACAATTTCTGCACAGCGCTTAGCCATACGTTTACCCGTACGAAGGTAAAATGGAACACCTGCCCAGCGCCAGTTATCAATATGCGCGCGAATAGCTACAAACGTTTCTGTTTTACTAGAACCTTCATTTAGCTCTTCTAAGTAACCCGGTACAATTTTACCGTTTAAGTCACCTGGTACGTATTGACCACGAACAATATTTTCATCAACATCACCATCTACAAGCGGGCGAAGTGCTTCTAATACTTTTAGTTTTTCGTTACGAATGCTGTTAGCGTTTAGCTTATTAGGCGACTCCATTGCAACTAAGCAAAGTAGTTGTAATAAGTGGTTTTGAACCATGTCACGAAGTGCACCGGCTTTATCATAAAAACCAGCGCGGCTTTCAAGACCAACCGTTTCTGACAAGCTAATTTGAATATTATCAATAGATTTAGCATCCCACATATTTTCAAACAATGAGTTTGAAAAACGCAGCGCCATTAAGTTTTGTACTGTTTCTTTACCTAAGTAATGGTCAATACGGAAAATTTGTTCTTCATTAAAAAACTCTGCAATTTTTCCATTAATTGCTTCAGCAGAATCACCGCAATAACCAATTGGCTTTTCCACAACAACGCGTGATGTAGGGGTAATTAAACCTTTAGTCGATAATATTTCACAACATGTGCCGTAAACAGCAGGCGGAAGCGATAAGTAAAACACGCGAGACTTAGTGCTTTCGTGCTCATCTAAAATGCCTTTTAGCACATCCCAGTTGTCGTCTGCTTCTGTAACATTACTTACCACTGGCACTAAAAAAGTAGAAAACGCTTTCCAATCTTTAGCGTTAAACTCACCTTTGCTTAAAAATTCTTGTAATGCTTTATGCGCTGTTTCTATGTATTCAGCACGTTTCGATTCTTCGCGCACTGTTGGTAGGATACGTGAGCCTTCAGGTAAGTTACCTTCTTGATATGCTCTGTACATTGCAGGTAGCAATTTGCGTAACGCAAGATCACCACCGCCCCCAAAAATTATAATATCAAAAGGATTAAGCATAGTTACTCTCTACGTTGTGATACCCAGTACATTTTGTAAATGCGCGGGTATGCCTATTTATTGCTAGATTAGATGGCTTTTATAGCTGTATTTAAATAAAAGCCTGCTGAATTGTTCTGTATCGATGATTTATTATTATTGTTTATCATTGCGCTTATTAAATGAGCCTTAGGGGCCCTGTATCTCCTCTCACAAAAATACAGACCCTAAGCACTCCAGCGCTACCCGTTCAAAGGTACTCGGTTTACTTACTTGCGTAAGCGAATTTTTTACTGCGTACGGTTTTGTTTGTAGTACGCCATTAAGCCGTTTGTAGAACTATCATGAGCGTGTTTCACGCTATCATCAGTGAGTTCACTCTCAATTTTAGATGCTAAACCTTTACCCAGCTCTACACCCCATTGGTCAAACGAGCATATTTCTAAAATAATGCCTTGGCAAAATATCTTATGCTCATACAGTGCAATTAAACGGCCCACTGTTTTAGCATCTACTGTATCTAATAGCATAGACGTTGTAGGACGATTGCCTTGATGAATTTTATGATTTAATAACTCATCAATCTCTGCTTGCGATTTACCCTTAGCGGTTAAATCAGCTGTAACTTGCGCTGCATCTACACCACTCATCATCGCTTCTGTTTGAGCAAAGAAGTTCGATAATAAAATATCGTGATGCTTATCAACATTCACTTGTGGCTTAACTGATGCAATAAAATCTGCAGGTACAATTACATTACCTTGGTGTAAACACTGATAAAATGCGTGCTGGCCATTAATACCCGTCATGCCCCAAATAATTGGAACCGTAGTATAAGGTACCGTTTCGCCTGCAAAGTTAACGTGTTTACCGTTACTTTCCATTTCGCCTTGCTGTAAATACGCAGGCAACATATGCAGTGCTTGATCGTACGGTAATATAGCTTGCGCTGTATAACCTAAAAAGCTCGTATTCCATACACTAAGCAATGCCATAATTAATGGTATATTTTGCTCAAACGGCGCAGATTTAAAGTGCTCGTCTATTTCAAACGCACCTTCTAAAATTGCTTCAAAGGCGTCGTAGCCTAAATATAAAGCAATTGGTAAGCCTATCGCACTCCAAAGTGAAAAGCGACCACCAACCCAATCCCACATAGTGAATACGTTTTCGTCGCTGATACCAAAGGCTGCCGTTTTTTCTAAATTTGTACTTACTGCAACAAAATGCTTTGCAATTGTACTTTCATCTTTTGTTGTTTGTAAAAACCAGTCAACCGCCGTCTTTGCGTTTGTCATGGTTTCTGACGTAGTAAATGTTTTTGACGAAATAACAAATAATGTTGTTTCAGGGTCAATGGCTTTTAATATAGACGAAATTTGTACACCGTCAGCATTAGATACGTAGTGAACATTTAACGTATCATCAGCAAGTGCTTTTAATGCCTCAGTTGCCATTTGTGGACCAAGGTTAGAGCCACCAACACCAATACTTACAACATCTTTTACCGCTTTGCCGGTATAGCCTAACCATTTACCGCTACGAACTTTTTCTACAAACACTTTAATTTTAGCTAATTCGTTGTCTACGGCTTGTGTCACGTTTTCGCCATCAACAATTAATGGAGTGTGAGCACGGTTACGAAGTGCCGTATGCAAAACTGAGCGATCCTCAGTGATATTTATTTTTTCACCGCTAAACATTTTATCGCGCCACGATGCAATATCGCATTCTTTAGCAAGCGACATTAAGTTAGCAAAAACATCATTATCAACAAGTTGCTTAGAATAGTCGAATAATACGCCTGGTACTTGAGTAGAAAACTGAGAAAAGCGCGTGTCATCTTGTGCAAATAACGTTTTTAGATGTGTTTGTTTCATCTTAGCTGCACTTTGTTCTAGTGCTTGCCAACTTGCTAGTTGCGTTCGGTTAGACATGGAAATATCCTCTATTTTTTTCAATCAATTGATTTAAAAATGTTTTTTTATAAAAGCAAAACTCTTAATACTACTTATTCACACTAAATTAAAGCGCAAATAGTATAACTAAAAATGCAAAAAAAGTGCTGTTTTTATAATTTTATGTGCAGATGATAACGCAATTTTTAGCTTTTGACACCGGTATCATAAAAATTTTATAAATTAATTTACCTGTAATTTTAAAGGCAACGGCATAGCTTAATCAATCAAAATGAAATATTAATGAATTTTTATAAGCGCTGCTAATTACTTTTCATAGTTATTCACTAATTACTGTAATTGTTTGCCTTGCAAACAAATAAACCTTAAAAACAAAAAATCGGCTCTAAAGCCGATTTTGTATAAATTAAAATCTTTGCTTAATTACTAAGCGCTAGCCCACCACTTAGGTTATAAACAGTTTTGTACCCTAGCTGCATTAAATTGCTCGCAGCAATCTTTGAGCGGTTACCACTGCGGCATAATAAAATATAGTTGTTATTTTTACTTAACTGCCCTTCAAATACCGCATTTGCCATTCTGCTAAGCGGTATATTTAATGTTTTTTCATCTAGTGTATTAAATAACTGAGCAACATTATTTGCTCCATGTTCATACGGCTCCCGAGTATCTATTAAATACACATCGCTGGTGTTTAACATTGCTTTAGCGTCATCAAAATTTAATTGCTGTGTATCAATCTCAGGCAATGCATTTACATAACCACACAATTGCGTGTTATTTACTTGCTTTGAAGCGTCGTACTGCTGCTTTTGTATTGTAAATTCATCAACTGAAATACTGCCGCTTACTAACGCATTGAGTAATGGCGTTTGGTTTTGTTGTACAGCCCAGTTCATGGCAAAACATTGTTGGTAGTCGTGCCCTGAGCAAATAATGCTGGTGCTATTAAGTTGCTTGCTTATTGCTAAAATAGAGCGTGCCATTGCTTTTGCATCCCCACCTATAAGCGATGTATTGCCAAGCCCTGCAGGCAAAATTAAATCACCACAAAAACAATAACGCGTTTCGCCATTACTATTTTTTAATAAATAACTTACGCTATCTTTGCTGTGCCCAGGTGTCGCTATTTTTTCAAGTACGTCATTTGCTAAGCTAATACTTTCTGCATTTAGTGGCCAACCTAAAGCATCAACCTCACCTTTTACAACTCTTGATGCAAGAACGCTGGTTAATAAATTAGTCGCTGACTCTCGCTCTTGATGCAGATGAGTATTAAGCACCGCTGATATAGTTAAGTTTTGTGTATTGGCTATTTTTTCAAAACGCGGAATAAGCTCAACAATCGGGTCTATTATAACTGCGCGCTTATCATCGCTTACATAAAGCCAACTACATGCTCCTTGGTGCCTAAACTGAGTAAGGCCAAGTGCGCACACCTCTTGTTGTGGTGTAGTGCTATCAGATACAATTAAACAGTTAGCCTGTAGTATTGCTTTAAGAGCGCGAATCCGCACACAAGCATCATCAATATCGTGTTGTGTTGCCGCAGGTCCAAACGATAGCCTAATCGCATTTTCACTTTGCCACTTACTTGCACCCATTGCATCTAAAACAAAACTTGTTGATGCGCCCGTACTACAAGCCGAGCCACCACTTACGCGAATGCCCGCAGCATCAAATAAATCAATCACTTCTTTGCTCGTTAAATCGTTTACCGCAAAGTTAAGTGTGGTAGGCACGCTATAAGCAAAATCATGATTGAATGTAATATCGCCAAAGGTGTCTTTTATCGCGCTTTGTAACTGGCTTCGATAAGAGTTTAGTGTGCTAATTGGTTTAAATGTATCGTCTGATTTATCAAGCAACATACTAAATAGTTTGTTTAACCCTGCAATACCGGGTAGATTTTCGGTGCCTGAACGCATTCCACTTTCTTGACCGCCACCCGCTATAAAAGGTGTATACGCACTGCCACTACGAATATATAAAAAGCCAATACCTTTAGGTGCGTAAAGCTTATGCCCCGAAAAAGGAGCGTAATCAATAGTTGTATTACTCAGTGCGAGCGCTTGTTTACCGAGTGCTTGTACGCAATCCACCATCCACGATACATTTTTGTTACGGCTACGAATTACCTGCTCTATAGCGTGTAAATCTTGATATACACCGGTTTCGTTATTAACGGCCATGGTGCAAATCATCAAAGCGTTATTAATATGCTCTGCGATAAAATCTAAATCTAAAATACCGTTACTATCAACCGGAATAGCAAGCACCTGAGCATTAACATCAAGTACGCTATTCCAATGCTTGAGTGTATTTGGCACCGCTTTATGCTCAGTTGCGCCATATAATAATAAAGGGTTTTTAATAGACTGCTTTTTAGCATTAATTAATGTAGAAACCACCGCAGTTTGAATACCCTCCGTTGCACCAGAGGTAAATAGGATATCGCCATTAGTTGCGCCAATAACCGTGCGTGCCTTTTGACGTGTTTGTTCTAATAAATGCTTGGCTTGAATACCTGTGATATGCGGGCTTGAAGGATTACCAAAACATATTTGCATGGTATGAGAAACAACATCAGCAATACAAGGCAACACAGGGGTCGTTGCATTTGCATCAAGGTAAACTTGTTTTACTGGCTCATCGTGCAATAAAAACTCAGACATTAAAAAACGCACCTTATTACTAAAAAATATATCTTATTACCAATAGTACATAAATTTACAGGTAATGAGTAATAATCAATTAGCACTAGAGGTGCGTTTACTATGCTTTTTTAAACTAAAAGTCTGTTTGCTTAACTATTCACTGAGCTCTTTGCTGATCTCTTCGTGCGTTGACGACCAAGCTGTTATTAGCGCTTTTACTAATGAGGCCAGTGGGATGGCAAAAAATACACCCCAAAATCCCCATAAGCCACCAAAAAATAATACCGCGACAATTATAAATACCGGATTTAAATCAACTGCCTCAGAAAACAACAGCGGTACAAGTACATTGCCATCAAGCGCTTGAATAATTCCATAAATAATTAAAATGGTCCAAAACTGCGTTTCTAATCCAAACTGAAACAGTGCAACTGCCGCTACCGGAATAGTGACGAGTGCCGCGCCAATAAATGGAATTAATACCGAAAAGCCAACAAGTACACCAAGTAAAGCTGCATAGCGCAAATCTAAAACAGTAAATGCAATGAAAGACACACCACCAACAATTAAAATTTCGAATACTTTACCGCGAATGTAATTCATAATTTGTTGGTTCATTTCGTTCCACACTTGTAAAATCAAGCGCCGTTGCTGCGGGATCAGTTTAGCTATACTCCCTGTCAGCTCCAGCTTATCTTTAAGCATAAAAAACACCAGTAATGGCACAAGTACCAAATATATAAGCCAAGCAACAACATCTTTTAAAGACGTAAGTGAAAACGATAATACCGCTTGACCAAACTCAATAATTTTAGCTTCTACGGTTGCAACAATTGCTTGTACTTGTTCTATATTAATTAAACTTGGGTATTGTTCAGGTAAAGCCATTAAATAAGACTTCCCCTGCTCTAGCATATGCGGTGTTTCTTGCACTAAGTTACTGGTTTGCTTCCAAAGCACTGGGCCAATAACTAAAATAAGGGTGAGCATAATGCTAATAAATATCAACATTACAATAATTGTTGCAGTAAAACGTTTTAAGCCAACACGCTCTAAATGAACAACCGGCCAATCTAGTAAATAAGCGATAACCAGTGCAACAAGCACAGGAACAATTAACGCGCCAAAAAAGTAAAGTAAGGCAACTGATACCAATAATAAAAATAATAAGGTAGACGAATGAGGATCCGAGAACTTCCTTTCGTACCATGTTTTTACGTATTCAAACATGTAATGGCTCCACTAATAACAACCCACGTTGTTTATCAAAATTGTAACTATAAGCATTTTTTTGCAAAAAACGTTCAATGTCGTTCGCACTTTCACCTTCATTAAGACTAAAAGTGATGCGTTGTTTTGATGACTGTGCACTTCGAAGCGCAAGCTTAAACTGCACAAACTGCTGAGGACACTTAAACTCTTTTAAATCGCGCTCTACCATAACTACTTTATCCGTATAGTAAATGAATAATAAGTCGCATATTTACGGTCTACGTATTTATATACTCAAACTGTTGTAACTTTTTGTTAAAACAATTCCTGCAATAGTTTATCCTTATAACATAACTAGTAGTAAGGATAAGTTAATGCCTGGCACGCATAATAAAGCGCAACTACCAAGTAATCCAACACTCAAAGAGATTAATTGGTTTAAAAAGCAGATTAATTGGGGCGAACTACCTCCTTTTTATCACCTTGTTGCCTCATCAATAAGCGAATCAGAAGGAATTTTAGATCATGGGTTCGACAATGCAGTTAAACAACTTTTAGATAAACGTAATTGGAACTTAGATTTATTAGAAGGCTATGAAGATAACTTAGGTGAAATACATACCAAACATAAGCCACGTATTGCGCTGCACCAAGTGTTTACCGACAGAGGCTTTGAGCTATGGGCACAGCCCTATGCTAAAGATGTTATTGTTGATCAATACATAAAAAACAATCGCTTTATGGAATTTAGAGTGTGGGACCCACATTCAATGAAAAACTTGATCAGAATAAGTCAGTTACATAAGTTTATTGGCTTTTATTTTGAACGGGGCGACAAAGCAGATAAAGCCATTATTTTACATGCACACAAAGTAGTACATAAAATTATTACTTTTTTGCAGCGAGAATTGAACGTTGTAAAGCTTGATGGAGTCACAATAAAAGAACTATACCAATTGTGCGAAAAAGACAGCCGTGCAAGCAGTGACGAAATAGACATAGCCAAAATTGCAATTGGCGAACAAATTAACAAGGAATAAAATGCAGCTAAAATCAGCATTTATCACTTTATGCAGTGCTGCGCTTACGTTTAGCTTATTAATAAGCGAACCTTTAAAAGCGCAAACCAACTTTACGCTTCCTGATTTAGGAACATCTGCATTACAAGCACTGCCACTCGAAAAAGAACAAGCCATTGGCGAAGTAATGATGATGCAAATACGAGGCTCATCACCAGTAATAAATGACCCAGTGCTTGATGAATACCTTACAACTATTGGCCGTAAACTCGTTGCTAATGCTAATGACGTGCGCTTTCCGTTTTCGTTTTTTTGGATAAACAACTCAGAAATAAATGCCTTCGCCTTTTATGGCGGCCATGTAGGCGTGCATACAGGGTTAATAGCTCAAGCCGATAACGAGAGTCAGTTTGCCTCAGTGCTTGGTCACGAAATTGCTCACGTAACACAGCGCCACTTAGCACGAAGAATACAACAACAACAAGATAACAGCGCGCTGACTATTGCCGGTATGATAGCCGGCATATTAGCAACCGTTGTTGCACCAGATGCGGGTATTGCGATTATATCTGCCAGCCAAACACAATCTGCTTTTAGTCAGTTAACGCATAGTCGCTCAGCCGAGCAAGAAGCTGACCGCATAGGCATGCAAACGCTTAACAATGCAGGCTTTGATGCTCGTGCATCAAGCGAATTTTTAACTAAACTTGCCGCGCAAATTCGTTATAAATATAAACCACCTGCGTTTTTACTTACTCACCCATTACCAGAGAGTCGAGTATCTGATGTACGTTTGCGTGCAGAGCAATTTCCTGTGCGTCATATGAGTGCCAGTCTTGAGTTTAATTTAGCTAAAAGCCGCGTGCTTGCGCGCTACGACAACAAACCAGAAAACGCCGAAGACCTATTTAGAAAACGACTACGCGAAAATAGCTACGATAACACCGCTTTAAAGTACGGTTTAGCTATTAGCTTACTTGATCAAAAAAAGCTTGATGAAGCAGCCCCAATACTAGACGAGCTTTTAAAAAACGATCCTAAAAACCTATTTTATATAGATACCCATACCGATTTACTCATCGCGCAAAAAAAGGCAGATGAAGCCGTAAAATTTTTAGCCGATTTAAATCAGTATCGCCCTAATAATCAGGTAATTACGCTCAACTATGCCAACGCAGCACTTGAAGCTGAGCAATATGAACTAGCCGAAAATATTTTGAAAAGTTTTTTACTCGAAAAGCCAGATCATAACCTAGGTAAGCAACTTCTGGCTGATGCGTATAAAAAACAAGATAAATTAGCCTCATATCACGAAGCGAACGCCGATGTATTGGCTCAATACGGTGCTTATTTAAAAGCCGCAGACGAAGTACAAAAAGCACTTAACTTCGTAGAGCCAACCGAACTTGTAAAGCAACAACGTTTAAAAGCACTACTTACCCAGTATCGACTTTTACAAAAAGAGCTTGCAAGACTTTAAGTCTGCAAGCGCTTACCCTAAAATAGACGCAATTCACACTTTGGAATCATTTTATGTCTGTTACTATTT
Source organism: Pseudoalteromonas sp. SR45-1 (assembly GCF_014163655.1). Classification (NCBI taxonomy): domain Bacteria; kingdom Pseudomonadati; phylum Pseudomonadota; class Gammaproteobacteria; order Alteromonadales; family Pseudoalteromonadaceae; genus Pseudoalteromonas; species Pseudoalteromonas sp. SR45-1. The sequence continues at coordinate 25,371 of NZ_JACJDR010000009.1, forward strand.
ACCACAACCCACGTTGTTCTAAATCACGCGAAACGCTAGCGCTACTGCAAAGTAAAGCGATAGAGCCAAGTGTTGTAGAGTATTTAAAAAACCCTCTTACTCACGAGCAAATTTCAACGCTTGTAATCCAACTTGGTTTTTCATCCGTACGTGAAATGATGCGCACAAAAGAAGATGACTACAAAGCGCTTAACTTGAAAGATGAAACAAATGAGGATGCACTTATTAACGCTATGGTTAAATACCCAAAATTGATTGAACGCCCTATCGTAGTTAATAACAATAAAGCAGCGATTGGTCGTCCACCAGAAAACGTACTAAGCGTTTTATAATGAGTGCAACCATAGTGGTGCTTTATCACTCAAGCCATGGCTCAGTTGAAGCAATGGCTCACGAGATAGCAGAGTCGATAGAGCAACAAGGTGCTAGTGCACTACTTCGCACCTTTGTGGCTAAAAATGCGCACGATATTGTGATCACCAAAGATGATTTAATAAATTGCGATGGTTTAGCATTTGGTACACCAACCCGATTTGGCATGATGGCCTCTCAAGCAAAAAGCTTTTGGGAAACCACCAGCGATTTGTGGCTAAAAGGCCAATTAATCGATAAGCCAGCGTGTGTATTTTCGTCATCAAGTAGTATGCATGGTGGAAATGAAGCAACCTTACTTAACTTATCTTTGCCACTATTACACCACGGCATGATGCTTCTGGGTGTGCCATATGATGTGCCCGAACTACTTGCAACACAAACCGGTGGGACACCATACGGTGCAACACACGTCGCTGGCAGCGCTAATAGTGCACAGCTAAGCAAAGACGAAATTAAAATATGCCAAAGCGTTGGTAAACGCCTTACTCACATTGCGAGAAAACTTAAATGACTACAGCTGACAGTCCAGCTAAAAAGCCGATTACGGTAAAATTTCAACGTGCCGCACTATTTGGCTATGTAGGTTTACTTATTCTGATTCCTTTGTGGATGTATTTTGTACCCCCTCTAGACGGTAATACTAGTTGGGTGTCATTGTTTTTTCCTATCATTCCTTTACTGCTGCCGCTAAGAGGCATAATTCAAGACAACACATACACCTATGCGTGGGCTAACTTTGTTGTAATGCTTTATTTTATCCACGGGCTTACTATGCTGTGGGCCGCTCCTGATGAATTAATTTGGGTGTTGTTAGAGCTGGTGTTTGCCTCTTCAATGTTTATTGGTTGTACTTACTACGCAAGACATCGCGGACAAGAACAAGGTTTAAAAATCCGTAAGCTTAAAGAAGAATTAGCTGAAGAAAAAGCAGCAAATGAGCACGGTAAATAAGGCTTAACCATAAACGCTATATACAAAAAAACGCGCTTAAAGTAATTTAAGCGCGTTTTTTATTAACTGTTTAAAACTAGCTAAACTAAATCGCTCAAGGCAGCTAGCACCACAATACTCGCCAACCCTATTTGAGCAATTAAGCTAATAAACGAAAAGCCTCTAAGCACAAATAAACCCCAAGGGTGTTTAATATGTGGATATAGCGCACAGCGTTTTAATGTGGTCGCAAAGAAAAAACAAATGACTGCAGTCATAGTTAAACCCAGCGTCAGCTCACTTTTAATTGAGAGGGTTTCATCAAAAAAGAAAAACAACTGTAAAGGCAGCAATATAGTCACAATAGCATGTAGCACATGCACTTTTTTAATGCGATCGAACTGCCCTTCTGGCGAAAGTTCTTTAATACCAAAGTCACGCTCTAAACATTTAACTAAGTTATTAGCTTTAATACTCACCGCTAAACGGTAACAGCTTAAACCTTCTTTATTACGTGCCCTAAAATCGTATCCGGCTTTAATAAGCAGCACCATTAACGACTCATTTTTAGCAAACACAGCATAATGAAGCGCAGTATTACCTAAGTTATCTGTCGCTTTTTTGTCTTGCTTTGCAAGTAGTGTTTCGATCACATTTACAAAGCCTTTTTCGGCGGCCCACATAAAGGCTGTTTTATTATTTTCATCAGCAAGCACACCAGTAGCGCCTTGCTCAATAAAGCGCATAGCCATTGTTTGCTTAGCTGTTTTTTTACGTAAATGAGTAAGCAAAGCTTTTTCTAGCAGTACAACAGAGTCAACATCAGGAGAAACCTGCGTAAGCAACGTAAAGTAGTCTTTACCCGCTGCTACTTTTTCGCTGGCAAGTTCACAAAGGGTATCCAAGTCAGCAATAGACTCTGGAATAAACGCACTTAGGCGCTCTCTAAAATCAACTTCTTTCCATAGAGCTAATGTGTCCTTTGCCGAGAGTTTACTTTTATTATTTAACGCATGCTCAATTAAGGTGAAATAGCGTTTACTAAAAAATAAATCAACTAAAGACAGTGGCGTATCTATGGTATTTTGTGCAGCCACGCTTGCGTATTTTTCAAGGCGCTGGCACAGCATAAGTACTAGGCTTTCAGGGGTGTATTCATTATCGTAGTAATGGCTTTTAACCGCACTAATATACGCTTGTGCGTCTTCGTCATATTCAGAGATATGTTGAAAGTAACATTCTTCAAATGGCTCCAGCGGGGTTAGCCATGCCAAATAATAAATAGGTGGCAGCACGGTGGTGCATACACCATCGTCTTCATTTGTAGAACGACAAGCAGGCCAAGCTTCCAAAGCATCTAAAATAAAGGCACCGTTTTGTTCTACCAGTCCTTTAATAAGTAATGGGTATTCCTTTGGCCAAATCAGTACATTTTCCATTAAAACAACACAACTCCAGTGTGGCTTGGGGGTGGTAAGTTATATCAGTTTTAAGCTGACACCACGCTTAATCAAAGTGCCGATATTCTAGCACACCTTTGTTTTGCTGCTAGCGCAAAATTACGCAATAACAACAATCCTTTAGGATTATACCAATTCGCTTAATTAAGTGATTTATTTTGAGGTAGAAAACCGTGTGATAGCAAGGCAAAAATTTTGTTGTTTACTTGCTCTAAATGATTAAGTATTACTATGGATTGGTATTGTCCTTAGCAAAAATATAAAAACGGCCAAGTACATAAGTAATTGGCCGTTTTTGAGGTTGGAGTTGGGCTTAATCAGAGCCAGACAAATAGTCTATTTACTTTTTAACTCGCTAATAACTTGCTCTAAACCCACATCAGAAATGCGTTGAATAATCTCTTTTTGTTTAGCACTTAATAGTGAAATGCCTTCAGCAACAATATCGTATACTTTCCACTCATTGTTTTTGCCTAAACGAAGCTTAAAGCTTAAGTCGATAGTAGGCCCATTTGGTTCAATAATTTGCGTATTAACTGTTGCGTACTCAGAGTCACTTTTTGCGTTATTACGCTCAAATACTACTTTTTGACCCGTGTACTTCATTAGTGCACCGGCGTATGTACCTGTTAAGTAATGCTCTACTGCATCTATAAATTGAACAGCTTGCTCGCGCTCAATACCTTTAATGTGTTTACCTAATAATTTAAACGACACAAACTTAACGTCAATATGTGGCATTAAACGTTTTTCAACAATGGCAGCCATCGCGTCTTTGCTGGCTGTACCTTTTGAGTTTACTTGACCAATATCCGCAAATAACTTGTCAGCTACCGATTCAAGTAACTGATCTGGTGATTGCTGAGCTTGTGCAAATAACGAACTGCTAAAAAAAGCAGTGGCTAAAACGAATAGTTTAAAGAGTTTCATAATTGTATATGTCTGTGTGATTAAGATGGCTGTAATTTACGCGAACTATACGCAATAAAAAAGGCACAAATAAGCAACTTATTAATGCCCAATTAGCACCAATCAAATAAATAAAATAAATTCAAGCAGTTAGAAAACTCCATTAACAGCTCATATACAACCGGCATTTTGTCCTCATTGTAATTGTTTACAGGCCGCCCTTATCATTTAGTTATCAAATTAAATCAAACAAACATTTGGCACCTATGAAAACGTCACTTAAAACACTTATTATCTCTTTTGTATTAGTAGTTTCACTTTTTGGCAAGCTTGCTTTTGCTCAATCGGACCACGGTTATGCCGTTGACTTTCTCAAAGGCGAAGGTAACGTAAACGGCGTTAAACTTGCGTATCAGTATCATGCACCTGGTATGCAAAACATTATTGGTGATGCACGCTTTTACTTTGAAACCAGCGTAAACATGTGGGAATACCGCCACGGCGATGAAACACAATCAAACCTAGTACTTGCTATGTCACCTGTACTACAATTTCCTGCTTTTAGTTTTAACAACACCCCATTTTATGTAGAAGCAGGCATTGGTGTATCACTGATTGATGAAACGCAGTTTGCCGGTAAAAACATAAGTACTCACTACCAGTTTGAAGACCGCATAGGCCTTGTAGCCGATTTTGGCCACACCAATGTTGCCCTTCGCGTTATTCACTATTCAAACGCAGGCTTTAAAGAGCCAAACCCTGGGCTTAACTTTTTAACGCTTTCGGTAGCGAGACGTTTTTAACGTTATTGATTGTATTTTTGAGTAAATCAATTGCTGTTATAGTGCAAAGCGGTCACACTTAAACGTACTAAAGTTTAGGTGATACTGCGATGCAAACTTGGCATATTGTAATTATTGTCGCTGTTGTTCTTGCCATTATCATTGGTAATATTGCGCTGATTAGACTCTCTGCAAAACAGGAGTTTATAAAGCCCAACGCCAATATAAAAAATACAACAGACACAAAAAAGCCCTGATCAATCAGGGCTTTTTCAATAATACCAACTCGCTAAATATATTTTTGCTAATTTAGCCTACTAGCCAATGCGCCATTAGCGCAATAACAGGTAAAGTAATTAGCGTTCGCAAAATAAATATAATAAATAGCTCTAAAATATTTACCGGTATTTTACTGCCAAGTAAAAGTGCACCTACCTCAGACATATAAATAAGCTGAGTTACACTCATAGCGGCAATAATAAAGCGCGTTACATCACTTTCAATAGTCCCTGCTGCTAATATTGACGGAATAAACATATCAGCAAAACCAACCATAATAGTTTGCGACGCAGCGGCTGCTTCGGGTACTTGCAATAGCTCTAAAAATGGCACAAACGGCATACCTAAATACTGAAATATAGGCGTATGCTCAGCAATGATCAGTGCAAATGTGCCTACCGCCATTACTACAGGTAACACACCAAACACCATATCAAGCGCATTATGTACGCCCTCTTTTATAGTGCCTTTAACACCCGTTGAGTTATCTGCTTTAGCTAGTGCAACATCTAACGAATGGCCAAATAAAGTTTTATGACCCGGAATTGTTTCAGCGTCTCTATCTGGCTCAGTGCCATCAATGAGTAAGTCTTTTTTAAAGCGCAGTGGCGGTAATCGCGGCACAATAATAGCGGCAACAATACCGGCTAAACATACCGTTGCGTAAAACGGTGCAAATAGGTATTCAAGTTTAACTTGCCCAAGCACCACTAAACTAAATGTAATTGAAACCGCTGAAAACGTAGTACCAATAATAGCCGCTTCGCGTTGTGTATAATGCTTTTGATCGTACTGCCTTGCAGTCATCAAAATACCCACACTGCCATCACCTAACCACGACGCAGTACAGTCTACCGCGCTTCTGCCTGGTACACCAAATACAGGGCGCATTACTTTGGTCATTAACGTACCAGCAAGCTCTAATAGACCAAAGTTAATTAATAGCGGCAGTAATAAGCCCGCTAAAATAAATACCGAAAACAACACAGGCAATAAGTCATTTAATACCAGCGCGCCAGTATTGGCCGAGGTAATCATCTCGCTGCCTAGGCTTAAGTACGTCATTAAACCAAACGCCATACCAAATAAGCGTACCACCAGCCATGTCCAGCTCACATCAAATAAATGCTTTAACAAAGGTGAGTTACATATAGCGGCGGGTTTAAACACTTTAGTAATTACAGAAATAACCCCTGTAATACAAATAATGAGGGTAATAATTGCTTGAGCAGAGCCAAGCATCATTGCTTGAACCGCTTTTGCCATAACTGCAATAGGAATGGTCATCCCTTGCGAAGTACTAATGGGTGTCATAAATAAAAACACACCAATTAACGAAGGAACCAAAAAAGTAAACCAAGTGCGCCACGTATAGTGTGAACGTTCAGGTAGCTGAGACATATTGTTTAACCTATAAAAACCACAAAAAGAGCATAGCGCTCTTTTTGTGGTAAAACTTATTATTATTTAAATTTTAATGCCGCGCTGAATGAGTGCTGCTTCTAATGCTTGTTGTAAACCATTCATAGTACCTGGCTCAAGCGTTTCGCCTTTATCATCCATCCACGTTAAGCTAGTACCGCCTTCTTTAGTTTTGCTTACTAAAATTTGGTATTGGCCTTCATCAATAGGTAGTTGAGCTACGTCATCACCCCAAATTGAATCCCAAACGCTTGTTTCTGGTTTAGTATAATCTGCAGTAATTAAGCCCGTATCTGGGTTAATTTCAACAATAGAGAACGACAAGCGCTCTAAAAACCCAGAGAAACGGTCAAACACAGCGTCGTAAGATTGCTCAGTTACAAGCGCTGCATTACCTTTATTATCAAAGCCCATTTCAAGAGAAATAATACCTTGGCGTTTACGCATATCAACTTCAAGTTGACGGTAACGGTAATCAAACTCGCTCACTACTTGGTTAAGCGCACGTACTTCTAGCTGCTGCTTGAGTAAGTCTGTTAGCGTTTTATCACCTTTAAAATCAATCAGCTCTACACGTAAAGACGCAGTACGTTGATGTGACTTTTCTTCAATAGTGAATCTAAACTTTTCTAAATCATCGTTAACTTCATCGCCCCACCACCAAAAACCTTCTTCGGTTTTAATAATTGAGTACCAATCAGTTTCAATAATACCAAGTAGCTTATCTTCTTTAGTAGTTCCTGCATTATTATCAGCTAGGACAGATTTAATCGTGTCCCAAAGAAATTCATCTAAATCAGCAATGCCATCGTTTTTATCAAAATAAATACGCGCTTGTTTATCTGTCTCTTCTACCCAACTGCCTTTAGCAATTGTTAATACTTGTGCCGGTGGGCGGTAATTTGTAGCTTCAGGATTGTTGTCGTATTGACCTACATCCATTTTATAAACTGGGTCTTGAGCTGGTTGAGATAACGACGCTGGTGCTTTTACAGGCTCATGCGTACGATAGTTACGCTCGTCATGTGCCTTATTAATAAATACACTACACCCTGATAAACTTACCAATACACTTACTGCAAGTGCTTTTGGGATCCAATACTGCACAGATATTTCTCCTTAGCATACCCTTTAATTGTTTTAACAAATATATGAGTGGGTAATACCGATTTGGTTCAGTGTAAAATCAATATTAACTTTACATTTATTATTTGGCTGCCTAAATGCAATAAAGTTCAGCACTTCAACTTAGTAAGCAACTAAGCGCAAATAAGCAAATTTTAGCTATGGTACTTTCCCGTGCCAGTAAAAACAAGAAACACCGCACTTTAAAAGCGCTTAATTAGCGTGTGCTGTAGTTTAGAGCCCTTTTTGTGTTAAACTTCGCCGCCGTGCAACTTCTCGTGTGTATTTTTGGTGTTGCCAACTCGGTTGATATAATCCAAGTAACAAGGTATTTGAACTCATGACTGCATTTTCAAATCATCAAATTGTTTTAACAGCGATTGGCGAAGACAGACCCGGTATAGTAAGTGAACTAACCCAACTGGTTAGCGATTGCCACTGCAACATTATTGACAGCCGTATTGCTATTTTAGGCTGCGAATTTACCTTTATAATGCTACTTAGCGGGGACATGTCGGCAATAAGCCGCATAGAACACGTACTGCCCACTAAAGCCATGGAACTTGGCCTGCTAACCATGATGAAGCGCACAGCAAGTCATACTCCTAGCGAGTTTTGTGCAGGTTACACACTAGAATATACAGGCATAGACACCCCTGGTACATTGAGCAAAGTAACGCGCTTTTTTGCCGACAATAATATTAGTATTTGCTCACTTAAGTCAGACACTTATTCCCAAGAAGACAACATTAAAATGCGTTGTGAACTTGAATTCAACATACCTGTTGATGTAGATATAGATCAATTTAAAATTAGTTTTGAGAGCCTTTCTCACACACTAAACGTAGATTATATTTTTAAACGAATTCGTTAAGGATGCTAAACATGAACACAATTAGTCCATTACAAGCTGGCGATACTGCACCCGCTTTTAGCCTACAAAACCAAAACGACGAAACAGTAACATTAAGCGAGCTGTTAAAAGAGCAACAAGTGCTTGTGTACTTTTACCCTAAAGCGTCAACGCCAGGCTGTACTGTACAAGCCGAAAACCTACGCGATGAGCAAGCACAGCTTGCTAAATTTAACACCCGCGTTGTCGGTATTAGCCCAGATCCAATTAAGCGCCTTAAAAACTTTGAAACTAAAAAAGAGCTTAACTTTGATTTATTAGCCGATGAAGATCACGCCATTGCTGAAGCATTTGGTATATGGGGCTACAAAAAGTTTATGGGTAAAGAGTACGATGGTATTCACCGCCTAACATTTTTAGTAGGCCAAGACGGTAAAATTAAACACTTGTTTGATAAGTTTAAAACTAAAGATCACCATCAAGTGGTTTTGGATTACTTAGCGGCGGAATAATCTTGCTGCAGAGTAAGCTAGCGGCTGAGTAAGTTAGCTACCAGCTATTAGACAAATACAGAAAAGCGTTGTTCAAGGGCAACGCTTTTTTTATGCTAGTTATTAAGAATTTTTGTTAAGTGAAAGCATGATCGAGGGAGGGATAAATAGGCAGTCAATAACAGCCATAGGGGTCAAATCTTGACTTCATACATCATAATTAATTAGCTGTTTATATTCGCCGAAACTTATAACAGCCATAGGGGTCAAATCTTGACTTCATACATCATAATTAATTAGCTGTTTATATTCGCCGAAACTTAAACAAGCTACTATGTCGGATGGCGCTTCGCTTATCCGACCTACGTTTTCAAATATATAATGCGGGGTTATTGGGTGTGGGTATTGGCCGTGGGTATGGAGCTCGTTGGGTTTCGCTACGCTCTACCCAACGTACGTG
>NZ_JACJDR010000009.1:34556-86375 GCF_014163655.1 Pseudoalteromonas sp. SR45-1
TTTTCTATGCTGAGTTTTAATAACTGTTTACTGCCGCTGCCACTATAGTGCCAGCCAGAACGAAATGTGAAGAAGCTATTTTCGCTTGTTGCTGTGTGCTCTACAAATGAATCGCTGTCGATTTTGTTTTTATCAACCGTGTTAAAACAAAATATTCCACCTACGTTTAATGCGCTGTGTACGCTGGCAAGGCATTCTTTTAACTTATTAATGCCGTCGCAGTAATGGATTGAATACAAAAAGCAGGTAATTAAATCCAAGTGCTCGGTTACCTTAAATTCACTCATGTTTTGCAACGAAAATTGCGCTTCTGGGCAGCGAGTTTTTGCTTTATCTAGCATTGGCTGGTTTAAATCAAGCCCACTACTTTTATAACCGTTATCAATAAAGTGGCGTACATGCGGGCCGGTGCCACATGCTAAATCGAGATGGGTGTTTGCGCCATTACCAAAAATTTGGTGCAGCCTGTGAATAGAATTGCTTTGGGCTTGATAATTAATATCTGCACACATTAAGTCGTAGTAATCAGAAAGGTCGGTGTAAAGCGCGTTTGCGGACATATAAGCCTAGTGGTAAGTAGTAGAATATTTTTAAGTCGCGCATAGTAAACTAGTTATGGCTATTAGCGAAGAAGATATGAGTTTTAGGGTTGTCGGATGGTACTTCGCTTATCCGACCTACGTATTTAAATATTATAAAACGTTATTAGAAAATGGTGCGGAAGTGGAGATTTGTTGGGTTTAGCTTCGCTCTACCCAACATACGTAATATAACTTTAAGCTGGCTTTAACTAATTCCTAAATACTTATGTACTTGTATTGATAGGCGCCAGTTTTTGGCAATACAGGTGTCGATTGCTAATTTTGTTGCTGATACTTTTTGGCTAATTGGCTGCAAATAAACAAGCTTAGGGTTAACGCCTGTTTTAGCAAATAATTCTTCTAACTCTTCTACATGCTTTTGCATGGCAACGGGGTGTTTAATTTCATTGGCACGCTTCATAGCGCTGGTGAGTACTTCATAACCGCCGCGCATATTGATTTTTGGCGATACCGTTACCCATGTTTGCTCTGGGGCGAGTATTTCAAACGTGCCGCTGGTTTCTATTTGTGTGCTAAAACCGTGTTCATGTAATAAGTTACATACTGGATTTAAATCAAACATGCATGGCTCGCCGCCAGTAATTACAACATGCTTTGCGGTGTAACCACGTGATTGAAACAAAGCTAAAATTTGCTCTGCACTGGCGTTAGCCCAATGATCTGAGTCGGCTTTTTTTTCTACGGTTTCATCCAGCGATACTTTATATACATTATCAACATCCCACGTTTGCTTGGTGTCGCACCAAGAGCAGCCTACAGGGCAACCTTGCAGACGTAAAAATATTGAGGGTGTGCCAGTAAAGCTAGCTTCACCTTGAATGGTTTCAAACACTTCATTAATTTTGTACAAAAGAGATCTCACTTACTACCTAGCAGCCAAATTGCTACTATTAAAAAACCAAAAAGCGCTGTGCAAAAATTGTTATTTAAGCTGCGGCCGTGTAGTATATCGCGCCCTGATATAAACCTCTATTAAAACTAAGAGCAAAACAGATATGACGCAAAAAGTAGTTGTTATTTATTCCGGCGGTATGGACTCATTTACCGTATTAAATAAAGCCCTGCAACAAGGCCATGATGTATATGCCCTTTCATTTGACTATGGTCAGCGTCATGTAAAAGAGCTTAAAGTAGCGGCAAGTGTGTGTGAAAAATTAAACGTTCCACATAAAATTGTTGATATTTCGGCGATTAACCAACTTATTGGTGGCTCATCACTTACTGATGATATTGACGTACCTGAAGGCCATTACGAAGAAGAAAGCATGAAAAGTACGATTGTACCTAATCGTAATATGATTTTGCTCTCGCTTGCTGTTGGTTACGCGGTATCACTTAAAGCTAGCCAAGTTTATTACGGCGCTCATTCTGGGGATCATGCTATTTACCCTGACTGCCGTCCTGAATTTGTGCAAAAAATGGATGATGTGTGTCGTATTGCTAACTACGACGCGGTAGAAATTTTTAGCCCGTATTTAAATAATACTAAAATTGGTATTTTAACCGACGGTATTGAAATGGGTTTAGATTACAGCCAAACGTGGACCTGTTATAACGGCCGTGAAAAGGCCTGTGGTAAATGTGGCGCGTGCCAAGAACGCCTTGAAGCATTTGCACTAAATAACATTACAGACCCGTTAGAATACGAATAAGCCGCAATTAATTAGTAATACAATTGCTGCAAACAAAAAAAGGCTATCATCGATAGCCTTTTTTGTTTGTCAGGTTTTAAGTCAATGGTATTGATTACAGCCAGCGTTTTACGCGCGCTTTATAGGCGGTAAACTCTTCACCAAATAATTTAGTGAGCGCACGCTCCTCGGGTATTATTTGAAAAAACGTTAAATACGCAATAAACCCGATAATACATAAAAGCGCCCACAAGGAACTTAACCAAACACCCCACCCTGCTAAAATAAATGCAAAACCCACGTACATTGGGTTACGCGAAATTTTATAAATGCCGCTCGTAATAAGTTTTGACGCTTGCTCAGGTTTATTTGGGTTTACTGTGGTGTTTGCTATTTTAAAGCTCGCTACCCCTGCAATACAAAAAACACACCCAATAATGACCAAACTTGCTGCTAGGTAGGTAATAAATGCGGTGAAATCAATAACACTGTAATGCGCAATAAGCGCCATTATGCCTGCAAAAAACAGCACAACGATAACCGGTGGAATTTTATTATTTAACATGGCAACTCACTGTATTGGCTAAAGTATGTTTATTATATGGTGATTAGGGCGTGTTGTTCTTTGGTGATTGAATTTGCAGCAGTATGTTTGGTTATTAGGCAAGGCAGATCCTATGTAGTGTGGCTATCCCCCATAAATAGGCGATAACGCAGCATAAAGACCAAACATGCGCTGCCCTTTGGGTTCTTTCTAGGGACAATTAACTCTTTGTTGCTCGGTTTTTACTTAGCCCAATAGGTTACAAACCTCGCGCCGCGATTTAATCGCCCCTAGATTGAACAAATTTCAATCAACAAAGATTAACACGCCCTAGCCATTAAACAATATCTAAAGTGTATAAATGATGAACACGCTCAAAGCTGAATTAAATAAAGTATACAAATTAAGTTACAATTGTCAGCTTTATCAAAAGCGCTTAAAGGTTATACTTTAACCATAAACGAATAATAAAATGATAAGGAATGAGGTTATGTCTGGAACTACGATGATTGTACTTATTGTGCTAATTTCGGTTGGCTCAGGAGTAGTTTACGATATGTATAAAAAGCATCTTGAATTTAAGCATAAAATGCAAAACAACAACAGCGATGCCCATAAACAACTAGCTGAAACAAACGCACAAGTGCTTGCATTAAAAGAGCGTGTACAAACACTTGAGGCTATTGTTACTGATTCAAGCTTTAACGTTAAAGATGAAATTAATAAACTTTAAGTTTTTATAAGTAATTTGGATATAAATGCGCATTTTCTGGCTGCTCAATGCCGTGAGCAGCTAAAAACCCACCAATAGCTTGCCCGCAGCCCTGTGGTGCTCGCCCACTGTCTATCTCAAAATTTAACTGATTAGCATGTTGCTTACCCATAGAGCAAAGCCCTACGGTACTTGGCGAGCGCATAGCGATACTTAGGTTACCTATTTGTTCAACCACTACGTGCTTGCTAAAACGGGCAAAACCTTTGTATTTAAACTGCTCGTTTACGTAGTCATTACTTATGGCCACCAATGCCGCAATTAAGCCGTGTAAAAAACTATTAGCGGATGAGTCTGCTGTTAAAAACGCAATTGTTTTTTTATTAAACTCGCTAAGCTGGCAATCCTCACACAACAGTTCAACAGTATATAAATGTTGCTCGGCTACTTGCTGCTGACTTTTCAGCTCAATACTTTTTCCTGCAAATACAATACGTTTAAGCACTTCATCAACGTTACTTGTAACCGCTTCGCTTTTAACAAGTTCAGGGTTTTGCGCCATTACAGGTAAGTCGTGGTGATTGTTAAATGGCGTGCTTGTTGCGCCGCTTTGCATTAACTGAAAAAGCTCTCTTACTTCATGTTCTCGCGCTACTTTTAACGCTAAAAATGCAGTTTGGATAAGTTCTGAAGTAGGTAGGTTTTCCTCTACAATCCAGCGTCTGCCAAATAATAGTTTTTTAGCTTTGGCTTCATTAGTAGATGCGCTTTTTTGGTAGTTATCAGGGCTCAGCACTGCTACTTGCAGATAAATCTCTTCACCTTTTTGTGCAGCGAGCACTCTAAAGTGAGCCGAAAACTCAATACTCTCAAGTACTTCGTTTACGCTTTGAAGCGTGTGCTTGTAACGTAAAAAATGCTGTGGCACCACCCAATTACTATTAGCCAATTGCACCAGGGGTGCATAAGAAATAGGTTGCTCGTAACTGTGTTGCCATTTTTGCTCATTGCTAAGCAAATGATTAATGTGACTCTTGTTATCTGACATAAATAAACCAAATAAACTCGCGTAGTGCGATATAAACTATGAACACATTACGTCGTCAATGTCGTAATTAGATCACATGTACGCCCTACTTTTGGGCTTTTTTAACTATCGGTGAGTTCTTGATAGTCTGTTATAACTTTTTGATAGTATGGCTTATCTTTATTGAGCATTTTATTATAATGATTTATGAGTTGTCGTTGGTACATAGCGTGCTCTGTACTAGCAAAGTCCCACATTTTGTTGCCGGTATGGCTAATCTCATTATTGGTACTAAAGCTCACTTCAATCACTTCATAAAAACGTTTGTTGTCGTAGACTATTTGTTCACTTATAAGCCCTAAACCGAGTTGTTTTAAACCCACTCGCAACTTATAAGTGTGATGCACTGGGCATAAAATAAACCGAACATTATTTAAATGCTCCACTGCGTTATTAGCAATAATTTGTTGTACTAAACTTAACAACAGCTCACCGCCAACACCTGCTATTACAACTACTTGGCTTTTACTTTGAGTAATTTCTATTTTGCCTACATCCTGACATAAGACCTGCCACTGCGGATTTTTATCACAGGTTTTTTGTAATTTATTAATAGATGATAATTGCGCTTCTAGGTCGTTCATTAAAGTGGCGACTATATCTACAAAAATAACGTGGTTTGCAGCTGCGCGTTTTAATAGCGCCATGCCTAAATAACCATGGTCGCAGCAACAATCCCAAATAATATCGTGATGCTGCGAAATTAATTTATCAATGGCAGTTAGGCGTTTACTGAGCTTCATTTAAGCAGGTGTTTGTGACGTTTTATAGACAAGCGCTTTTAAACTTTTGTCGCTGTCTACTTCAATAAAACGCTCGGTGGGGGCTAGGCGCTCAACAAATTCAATTGCGCCTTGGGTGTTCTCGTTTATTAATGCTTTAAATGCATCTTCGCTAAGCTCTGGGCTATTAGCACACAATAGTAATTGTGTGGTATCGCAAAGTAGCTCTGGCAACCTGCGCAGCACTTTTTGATAGTCTTTAGTTAATATAAAGCTGCCTTTTTGAAAGCTTGGCGGATCAACTATTATTAAATCAAACGGGGCTGCTTTTTTTAGTTTTCCAAAAGATTTTAAAATATCGTGGGGTAAAAAACTTACGCCGCGCTCAAAACCATTTAGTTGATGGTTTTGCTTGCCGACTTTAAGCACGCCTTTGCTCATATCCATGTTCATCACATGATCTGCCCCGCCTTGCATGGCGGCAAGCGAAAACCCACATGTATACGAAAACAAATTAAGCACTTTGCCATGCTTGCTGTTAGCCATTACAAATTCACGGCCGCTGCGCATATCGGGAAATATTCCGGTATTTTGGCGACTCTGTAAATCAACCAAAAAGCTAATGCCATTTTCGGTTACAACATGTGGATTAGGTAATTGTCCATAAACCACGGTGTTTTGGCTTTGTACGCCAGCACGTTGCTGGTACACAAGTGACGTAATAAGCTCAGGCTGGTTTTCTTGCGCCCACTGCCACACAACATTGGTGAGCTCGCTTAGTGTTTGCTCATCAATTTCATCGTACGAAACCAAAAATAAACTTGGCGGGTAAAAGTCTAAATTAATATGGCTTAATGCTTCGACGCTGTGGCCTCGGCCATGAAAAACACGACACAGTTCATTTTTTAAAATTGGCGCGTCTTCAAGCGCAGTAATAAGAGGTGTAAAGTTTGCTGTCATTTTTAATTAATCAACTGTTGTTGTAGTTCATGTATTTCATCGCGAACAGAGCCCGCTTTTTCAAATTCTAGGTCGCTTGCGTATGCATGCATTTTGGTTTCAAGCTGCTTAATTTGCACGGCAATTTCTTTCGCACTAAGAACCTTTTTAGACTCTTTACGTATAAGTTTAAGGTTGTCTTTAGGAGCAGCTTCCTCGCCTACATCCATTACATCAAGTATTTTTTTAGCCAGAGCATGAGGCTCTATACCGTGCTCAACGTTGTATGCATGCTGAATTTCTCGCCTGCGTGCTGTTTCGTCCATGGCTTTTGCCATTGATTTTGTAATTCTGTCGCCATATAAAATAGCGCGGCCATCTAAGTGACGAGCAGCACGGCCAATAGTTTGTATCAGCGAGCGAGCTGAGCGTAAAAAGCCCTCTTTGTCAGCATCAAGTATGGCAACAAGTGCCACTTCTGGCATATCAAGGCCTTCTCGCAGTAAGTTAATGCCCACTAACACATCAAACACGCCTGCTCGTAAGTCACGAATTATTTCTACGCGCTCAACGGTATCAATGTCTGAATGTAAGTAACGTACTTTTACATTATGCTCGCTTAGGTAGTCTGTTAAATCCTCAGACATACGTTTAGTAAGTGTAGTTACCAGTACGCGTTCGCCCTTCTCCACACTTTTGTATATTTCTGAGAGTAAATCATCAACCTGATCGCCCACAGGACGTACTTCTATAAGTGGGTCGAGCAGCCCTGTTGGGCGAATTACTTGCTCTGCTATTTCGCCCGCGCAGCGCTCTAACTCAAAGTCGCCAGGCGTTGCCGATACATAAATAGTTTGTGGTGCTATGGCTTCAAATTCTTCAAAACGCAGTGGCCTATTATCCATTGCGGATGGCATTCTAAAACCATACTCAACAAGGTTTTCTTTACGGCTTCTGTCGCCTTTATACATGGCGCCAATTTGCGATACGGTTACGTGCGATTCATCAATAATCATTAATGCGTCATCAGGTAGGTAATCAAGCAATGTTGGCGGCGGATCGCCTGGCGTACGCCCAGATAAATAACGGCTGTAGTTTTCTATACCCGAGCAATAACCAAGCTCGGTCATCATTTCTATATCGTATTGCGTTCGCTGAGCTACACGTTGCTCTTCTACTAATTTGTTTGCACTGAGTAACTGGGCGCGTCGCTCTTTTAGTTCTTCTTTTATTTTCTCGATAGCGCCAAGTATTTTTTCACGCGGGGTAACATAGTGCGTTTTAGGATAAATAGTAGCGCGCACTATGTGCTTTTCAATTGCACCGGTAAGCGGGTCAAAAATACTTAAGCGTTCTATTTCATCATCAAACATTTCTACTCGAACAGCAAAAGTGTCTGATTCTGCTGGGAATATATCAACTACTTCGCCACGTACGCGGTATGTACCTCGGCTAAAATCTATATCATTGCGGGTATATTGTATTTCAGCAAGGCGGCGTAGCATGTCGCGTTGATCTACTTTTTCGCCCACTTTTAAAAGCAGCATCATTTTCATGTACGATTTAGGGTCACCCAAACCATAAATAGCCGATACCGATGCCACAATAATGGTGTCGCGACGCTCAAGTAATGCTTTGGTCGCGCTTAAACGCATTTGCTCTATGTGCTCATTTATCGAAGCATCTTTTTCAATAAATGTGTCGCTAGATACAACATAGGCTTCTGGCTGGTAGTAATCGTAATACGATACAAAGTATTCAACCGCGTTTTTAGGAAAAAACTCTTTCATCTCGCCGTATAGCTGCGCAGCCAATGTTTTATTGTGCGCCATTATTATTGTTGGACGATTTAAATCGCTAATAATATTGGCCATAGTAAAGGTTTTACCTGTACCGGTGGCACCTAATAACGTTTGGTGTGCAAGCCCCGCTTCTAACCCTTCGCATAGCTGTTTAATGGCGGTAGGCTGATCGCCAGCTGGTTTGAAATGTGATTTTAACTGAAAATGGTCGCTCAATTATTGCACTCCTGTAACGATTCGCCGCTCAGCGCTTCTAGTTTTTTCATAAACCATTTATATGCCACTATTGCTGTAAATAAATTACCTATGGCAGCGCCTATAAATAACCCTAATAATCCGGCTATTTCGTTGCCGATATAAGCAAATGGTACATAAAATATGAATAAACGAATAACGCTTAGTACCAATGCGTTCATTGGTTTGTGTAAAGCATTAAACGATGAGTTTGATAATATGATCACCCCTTGTAAGCCATAGCTTAGTGGGATGGTATAAATAAAGAGCTTAATTACATCTATTACGGCTTGTTCTTTACCAAATAATTGGCTTATTACACCTGAAAATGCAATTAGTAATACGTAAATGGCAAATTGCCATACCATCACAAATTTTAGTGTGCCGGTATACGCTTCTTTAACACGGCATAATTTGCCAGCCCCAAAATTTTGACTCACAAATGGCGGTAATGTCATCGATAGCGCAAGCACTAAAATACTTGCAATAGATTCTATCCGGCTTCCTACTCCAAATGCGGCCACGGCTTCTGGCCCATGATGCGCTACTAAGGCGGTCATTACAGCCATTGCAACGGGTGTAAGCATGTTTGCACCTGCAGCAGGTAAACCAATTTTTAATATTTTACGAATAGCGCCAGTTACAGTTTGCTTGCCCGCTTTTAGACTCAACAAACGTTTTTTAACCGCTAATATATATAAAATAATAACCACAGCGACCGACCATGCGACAACACTTGCTATGGCAGCGCCTTGAATTCCTAACGCGGGTACCGGCCCAAAGCCAAATATCAGTATTGGGTCAAGTACGGCGTTTATCAGCCCGGCTCCGCCCATTACTATACTTGGCGTTTTGGTATCACCGCTGGCACGCAGTACCGAATTACCAATCATTGGGGTTATTAAAAATACGCTACCGATAAACCATACATTCATGTATTCA
Organism: Pseudoalteromonas sp. SR45-1; assembly: GCF_014163655.1. Classification (NCBI taxonomy): domain Bacteria; kingdom Pseudomonadati; phylum Pseudomonadota; class Gammaproteobacteria; order Alteromonadales; family Pseudoalteromonadaceae; genus Pseudoalteromonas; species Pseudoalteromonas sp. SR45-1. The sequence goes on from NZ_JACJDR010000009.1 coordinate 43,772, forward strand.
TGTATTAACGGCAATACTTGCGCGCCCGCTCCTAGTAAAGTAAATATGGGGTCAATCAGTAAATATCCAACAGATGACAACACAATAACCAAAACCACACCAACCATTAAAGAAATACTGGCATCAAAACGTGCTTCATCAATTTTATTACTGCCGAGCGCTTTCGCTATTACTGCTGATGTACCGATCCCCAGCCCTATTGCTAAGCTGATAACGGTAAAAGTAACTGGAAATGTAAAGCTCACGGCAGCTAATGGTTCGGTGCCAAGTAAACTTATAAAAAAGGTGTCTACAATATTGAACATCATTAGTGTGATCATGCCGAATATCATCGGTATGGTCATCGTCTTTAATGTAGGCAAGATAGGATCGTTTAGTAAATCTGGGCGAGTCTGAGATTTTGAAATTGCGCGCATGAAATAAATAGGCCTCTTTTACTGAACGAATCATTTTAAAGCATCAAGACAGTTCAAGCCACGGATTTATCACTACAATTGATGTAATTACGTAAGTAAATATTCTAAAAAATAGTAAAACTTGGTTTTTACATCTTTTTGTTAAAATAGAGCCTAAACACGCCAAAAAACAATTAAAACACATTTTTATAACTTTTATTACAAACACCCTGTGTTATCTGATGCTTTTTTACACAAAGCAACTACTTGGTTTATCGTTACGAAAAAATTCATTCATGGAGTTACATCTATTAGCCACCAAAACATAACCCACTGTTTTACAATGAATAAAAAATAGTGATTTAAAAGCTTGAAATCGTTGTAGCACCCTAAAACATTGGTGCCGATGATGTTCTTAAAGTTTCATAAACAGAGTTATCCACAGAAACCGTGGATAACTCATTCAAAGCCGCATTTATAAAGGCCTTGAGAGACTCGCAATTTTCGCTGAGGTCCAACCAATTGTTGATTTGCTAATTGTGGCATTTTTATAAACTCACACTGAAAACGCAAGCTTGCCGATTTTTCTTCTTAACATAGTTATACGTTAGTAAATAAAAAACGTTTAATACAAAGTTAAGTTATTGATTGTTCTATTTTTGAGCGAAGATAATAATTGCTCAATTTATAGATCAAAATTGGATCACTATTAAGAGGGAAAATACTTTTATGACTATTCATGCAGGTATATTTTTAGAAAATTAAAATAAAAAAGTAAATAAATACGAAGAATACCCGAAAGTAAAAAATGAAATTTTATGTTTTTGAGTTGTTTTTTAATTACAAGTGGCTTTAATGGCGTGTTTAATTTAACCAATTTAAAGACTCAACAATAATAAAACTCGCATTAGTATTCTTAATTTCTTAAAAAAACAGCTTTAATAGAGCTATAAATCACGCAGATCGAACACAAAAACAACGAATAAACCTCTTTTTTCAATTTATGACTTTTATATGTTGACACTTTGCGGCTCGGTCATTAATATTTCGCCCCGTTGAAAGGCAAGACGCTTCCCCCTTAGCTCAGTTGGTTAGAGCGACGGACTGTTAATCCGCAGGTCCCCCGTTCGAGTCGGGGAGGGGGAGCCAAGTTTTTCAACCATAAACGATTCCCCCTTAGCTCAGTTGGTTAGAGCGACGGACTGTTAATCCGCAGGTCCCCCGTTCGAGTCGGGGAGGGGGAGCCAAGTTTATGTTTATGATGTAGTTCCCCCTTAGCTCAGTTGGTTAGAGCGACGGACTGTTAATCCGCAGGTCCCCCGTTCGAGTCGGGGAGGGGGAGCCAAATCATCATAATAATATCAGTACTTTAGTTCCCCCTTAGCTCAGTTGGTTAGAGCGACGGACTGTTAATCCGCAGGTCCCCCGTTCGAGTCGGGGAGGGGGAGCCAATTCTAAGAATTTCATAGACATTCCAAGCTATTTCCACTACTCTTCCTTATATAACTAAAGCATTAGTTTAATTCTTTAATGCGCTGTACTTAGTTTATTAATCAAGGACTTGATTCCTTCCCTTTTGATTATTAAAAGACTGAAAACATGGCTGGATTTAAAAAACTTATTTTTATACAAATTATCTCTTGGTTATTGTGTGTTGCAGCAGGAAGCTACTTCATATCTATAAGCTTTGATACTGCGGTAAGTGATGCACAAAAAAATGCACAAACAACTGTTACTAAGTATATTAATGACCTTTCTTTAGACGATATTTCTGCTCAAAATTTAAAACAATCAATTGCAGATGGTAATACGTTTTCAAGCTTTACCCTAAGAGATTACCAAGGTGCTGAAGTATTTAGCATTAACCCCCCTACTCAATTACCAATGTTTGCTGATTTTGTACTCTCTAACTTTAACTCTGTACGCCCACAGTTTGCTGTAAACGATGCCGCAGATATAAAAGTTGAATTTGTACTTAACATTGAGCATTTAGCATCGCAGCTACAAACTTCCCTTTTTATTGTTATTTTGATTTCTGCCATTTTAGTTATTATTCCAATAATTCTAATGAAATCTATTTTTTATCATTTAAATAAAAATATAAGTACAACAGTTGCTGACATTATCGATATTTATATCAATCAAAACCAAGTTGATAATGATTTAGAAACAGCATTAGATGGCACTCGATTGAAAAAAATGGGAAAAGATTTAGTACCTAGCTTTAATCGGTTATCACATTTTTTAAAAAACAAGAACGAAGACATACAAAGCGCTGCTATGACTATCAAGCATGAAGCGTACAAAGATGTAATTACCTCGCTTGGTAATCGTAATATGTTTGTTGAGTACTACGAAAAAAATATTGAAAACACTGAGCAAAGTACATTTGGCTCTTTAGCTATGGTTCGTTGTAGCGAACTACAAGCTATAAACCAAAGCCGTGGTTATCAAAAAGGTGACGAGTACGTTAAAGGCGTTGCCGATATTATTAAACACATAAGCGGCACTTACACGGGTAGCCAAGTATTTAGATTAAACAGCTCTGATTTTGCGGTAGTACTCCCCCACATTCCTTTAAAAGAAGCTGAGCGCTTTGGTGAAAACCTGCAATCGCGCTTCACGCAGTACCAACAAAACCAAGAGTTAAGCTCGGTAGCTAATACGGGTATTGTAGGTTACGAAAAAGGTAAACCGTTAGGCGAACTGCTTTCTGTTGTTGATAACGCGATGAGCATGGCGCAGTCAAAGCAAGTTAATGCATGGCACGTACAACGCGAAACCGATTTAGTTAATAACGTAAGTGCGGGGTTTGGTAATCAAAACTGGCGTAAGGTTATTAAGGAAGTTATAGAATCTAAGCGTGTGCATTTAGTGATGCAAAACATTATGCCGCTTGGTAAAAGCATAAAAGCCTACGCTGAAGTACAAGTTCGATTTAAAACAGAAGACAATCAAGTACTGCCTACCGCTTCTTTTTTAGCAATGGCCGAAAAACTTGATATGGCAATAGAAATTGATCGCCTGATCATCGACTCTTCTCTTGAAAAAGTTAAAAGCCGTAATTTATCTGAAAAATTTTTTGGTTTAAACGTAACAGCCTCAAGTGCACACAACGATCAGTTTGTAATTTGGCTAGAGCGCCGATTATTGAAAGATACGCATATTGCATCTAAACTAGTATTTGAGGTTAGCGAGTTTGGTTTACAGCAAAACATCAAAGCTAGTAAGCGCTTTATCGACATGGTTCACCGTGTTGGCGCACGCGTAACTGTTGAACGTTTTGGTGTTGGCTTAACTTCATTTAAGTTTTTCCGCGATTTAAAACCTGATTTTATTAAAATGGATGCAAGTTATACTCGCGGCCTAGAAGATGATAAAAATAATCAGTACTTTATGCGCTTAATGGTCGATTTAGCCCACCGCATTGGTGTTAGCGTATTTGCTGAAGGCGTTGAGAGCCAAGAAGAGAAACACATTATAGAAACGTTGTGTTTAGATGGCGTTCAAGGTTATTACATAGAAAAACCTAAAGACATTTAATTAGTTTTCAATTAATACAAAAAAGAGCATTCGTTGCTCTTTTTTTGTTTCTGCTATTTGACTAATTCCTTACATCAAAATCACATTAATTTTACAGCCTTGTGATCAATATGTTTGTCCTTGCGTTTATTTAACTGATAACGACTCGCAAATGTTGTTTATCGGGGCAGAAAAAAGGATAATAAGCAGGACTTTAATAGCGTGAGGCACACATGACAGAATATGTCTTGTTATTGATTGGAACCGTTCTAGTTAATAACTTTGTATTAGTACAATTTTTAGGCTTATGTCCGTTTATGGGCGTATCAGGTAAGCTTGATACGGCGATTGGTATGTCTTTGGCAACCACGTTTGTGCTTACCCTTGCCTCTGTAACTAGCTATTTAGTTAATCAATATATCTTAATCCCTCTGGATATCGCCTTTTTACGCACCATGAGCTTTATTTTAGTGATTGCCGTTGTAGTGCAATTTACCGAAATGGTTGTGCGTAAAACCAGCCCTACTCTATATCGTTTATTAGGCATATTTTTACCGCTGATCACCACTAACTGTGCGGTATTAGGTGTGGCTTTATTAAATATCAAAGAAGATCATTCGTTTTTACAATCTGCGGTATATGGTTTTGGTGCTGCGGTTGGTTTTTCTTTAGTGCTTGTATTGTTTGCAGCACTACGAGAGCGTTTAGCAGCTGCTGACGTTCCTACGCCTTTTAAAGGCGCCTCTATTGCAATGATCACTGCAGGCTTAATGTCGATGGCGTTTATGGGTTTTACTGGATTAGTGAAGTTTTAATATGACCTTGTTTTATGCCTTGATAGCGATTGGTTCGCTAGCACTCATTTTTGGACTTATTTTAGGGTTTGCAGCAATTCGCTTTCGCGTTGAAGGTAACCCTATTGTTGAGCAAATAGATACGATTTTACCGCAAACTCAATGCGGACAATGTGGCTACCCGGGCTGCCGCCCTTACGCCGAAGCCATAGCTAATGGCGATGAAATAAATAAATGCCCACCAGGCGGCGAATCTACCATGAAAAAGCTTGCCGGCTTAATGGGGGTTGATGAAAAACCACTTGCCGGTGGCGAGCAAGCAGAACCTATAAAAACAGTGGCTTATATTCGCGAAGATGAATGTATTGGCTGTACCAAATGTATTCAAGCCTGCCCAGTTGACGCTATTTTGGGCGCAACTCGTCAAATGCATACCGTGTTAATTGATGAATGTACTGGCTGTGATTTATGTGTTGAGCCTTGCCCTGTAGATTGCATTGATATGCTACCTGTAGCCGAAACTAAACAAAACTGGAAATGGCAGCTAGACGCTATTCCTGTTACACAAATAGATTAGAGGTTTGAGTGGACAAGTTACTTGAACAAATAAAAAAAGGCACCGTGTGGGCATTTCCTGGCGGCATACACCCACCACAACAAAAATCACTCTCTAATAGTGCGAGTATCACTCGCCTACCCTTGCCCGACAAACTCATTGTTGCGCTTAAGCAGCACATAGGCGCAAATGGTAAGTTACTTGTAGAAAAAGGCCAACACGTATTAAAAGGCCAACCACTAACAGAACCCGCTGCTAACTGGTCGGTACCTGTACATGCGCCAAGCTCTGGTGTAGTTACTGATATTGCACCTATGCCATCAGCACATCCATCGGCCCTGCCTGAACTAAGTGTTATTATTGAACCAGACGGCAAAGACGAATGGGTAGCTCTAAATAAAAATAAAAATCCTGCTGAGCTTAGCCATGATGAGCTTATAAATATTATTCACCAAGCCGGTATTAGCGGTATGGGTGGTGCTGGTTTTCCTACTTATGTAAAAGCAGATACCAAGCAACCTATCGAATTTTTGATTGTAAATGCTGTTGAGTGCGAACCTTATATTACTGCCGATGACGTTTTAATGCGCGAACACGCTAAAGAAGTTATCCAAGGCATTGAAATAATGCAGCAACTTTTAAACCCAACACTGTGCATTGTGGGTATAGAAGATAACAAGCCTGAAGCTATTGCAGCAATGAAGCAAGCAGCTGAGCATAACTCAAAAATTATTATTCAAACGGTGCCAACTATTTATCCATCTGGCGGTGAAAAGCAATTAATTAAATTACTTACTAACCGTGAAGTTCCTAGCATTGGTATTCCAGCCGATATTGGTATTTTAGTGCATAACACGGGTACTTTGTTTGCCGTACAACAAGCCGTTTATGAAGGCAAACCGCTAATTGAGCGTATAGTTACGGTAACAGGTAACACTATTCATAAACCTGGAAATGTATGGGCACTGCTTGGTACTGAAATAAAGCATTTACTAGATTGCCAAGGTTTCTCTCCTGTACCGCAGCAAAGTGTTGTGATGGGCGGCCCAATGATGGGCTTTACGCTACCCACAGTACGTATTGGCATAGTTAAAACCACTAACTGTATTTTAGCGCCTGATCATAAAGAGCTAGCGGAACCCGGCCCTGAAAAAGCCTGTATACGTTGTAGCGCCTGTGCCGATGCCTGCCCTGCTTCTTTATTGCCACAACAATTGCAGTGGTTTGCTAAATCAAAAGAGTACGACAAACTACAAGAGCACAATTTATTTGATTGTATTGAATGTGGTGCTTGTGCATACGTGTGCCCAAGCGAAATCCCTCTTGTACAGTACTACCGTATAGCCAAAGTTGAAATTAAAGAACAACAAGCTGACAAAATTAAAGCCGACAGAGCAAAAGAGCGTTTTGATGCCCGAAAAGAACGTTTAGAGCGTGAGCAAGAAGAACGCCAAAACCGCCATAAACGCAAACCTGCTGCTAAGTCTGCTGACGAAAAGCAAAAAGTAGCTGAGGCACTAGCCCGTGTTAAAAATAAATCAGATAACGGCGATGAAAAATCTGCTGTTGCTGCCGCTATTGCACGCGCTAAAGCTAAAAAGCAACAAGGCGAAGAACTAGAGCCAGATAACAGCGAAGTAGCAAAAGAGCGCGCACTACGTAAAGAACAAGCGCGTAAATATAAAGAGCAAAAATCGCAAACAGATGAATCGGCCGAGACTACACCCGTTGATGATAAAAAATCAGCAGTAGCTGCAGCCATTGCTCGAGCTAAAGCTAAAAAAGCAGCACAAGTATTAGATAACGCTGAGCAAACAGTGAGTGAAGAGCCACAAACTGATGCCCCCGTTGATGACAAAAAATCAGCGGTAGCTGCAGCCATTGCTCGCGCTAAAGCCAAAAAGGCAGCACAAGCATTAGATAACGCTGAACAAACAGCAAGTGAAGTGCCACAAAGTGATGCCCCTGTTGATGACAAAAAGGCAGCCGTAGCGGCGGCCATTGCGCGTGCTAAAGCTAAAAAAGCAGCACAAGCATTAGATAACGCTGAACAAGCAACAAGTGAAGAGCCACAAAGTGATGCCCCTGTTGATGATAAAAAAGCAGCCGTAGCGGCGGCCATTGCGCGTGCAAAAGCTAAAAAAGCGGCTAAAGCATTAGAAGAAGCTGAGCAAACAGCAAGTGAAGTGCCACAAAGTGATGCCCCTGTTGATGACAAAAAGGCAGCGGTAGCCGCGGCCATTGTGCGTGCAAAAGCTAAAAAAGCGGCTAAATCATTAGAAGACGCTGAGCAAACCGTGAGTGAAGCGCCACAAAGCGATACGCCTGCTGATGCTAAAAAAGCAGCCGTAGCGGCGGCCATTGCTCGTGCAAAAGCTAAAAAAGCAGCTAAAGCACTAGAAGATACCGAACAAACTCAGCCCCAAGAGCTACAAGTTGATAGCGCAGCACCTAAGAGTGCAGAAAGTAACACCGATGACTCATCAGTTCTTATTAACGCAGATAAACCTAAATCAGCCGACGATAAGAAAAAAGCCGCCGTGGCTGCTGCAATTGCGAGAGCAAAAGCTAAAAAGTTACAAAAAGAAGGAAATAATCAGTCATGAAATTAACCATGACCAGTTCGCCGCATAATCACAGCCATAAATCGTTAACGCGATTAATGCTTAGCGTTATTGCTGCGTGTATTCCTGGGCTAATTGCTCAAGTTTTCTTTTTTGGAACAGGTGTACTTATTCAACTGGTGCTCGCGCTTGTTGCTGTAAGCGTATTTGAAGCTGCAATAATGCTAATACGAAAGCGCCCTGTTTGGCCTGCATTAAGTGATGGCAGTGCGTGGCTTACTGCCGTGTTATTGGCACTGAGTATTCCACCACTTGCGCCTTGGTGGATAATCGTTATTGGCTGTTTATTTTCTATTGTTATAGTTAAACAGCTTTATGGCGGCCTTGGGTTTAATTTATTCAATCCAGCAATGGCGGCTTATGTACTGCTTTTAGTTTCGTTTCCGGTACAAATGACTGCATGGTTGCCTGTTACCGATTTAATAAATACGCCAATAGGCTTTGCTGATCAGCTAAGGCTAATATTCACCGATTTTACGGCCTCTGGGTTTAGCCTAGATCAAGTACGTGCAGGGGTTGATGGCCTAACAATGGCAACACCGCTGGATACTGTTAAAACAGATATAGCCCACGGTTTAACCGTTACCGAAAGCATGCAAAAGCCATTATTTAACGAATGGGCTGGCCTTGGTTGGGTGTGGGTTAACTTAGGCTTTTTAGTGGGTGGTTTATACTTATTAAAAGCAAAAATAATTAACTGGCATATTCCTGTCAGTTTTATCGCAAGTTTAGCTGTATGTAGTGCTATTGGTTATATCGCATCACCTGGTACAGAGCCGGGCACCCTATTTCACTTATTAAGTGGTGCCACTATGATGGGAGCCTTTTTTATAGCAACCGATCCGGTATCTGCAGCAACAACTAACAAAGGGCGCTTAATTTATGGCGCGCTAATTGGCTTACTAATTTATTTAATTCGTACCTTTGGCGGTTTTCCTGATGCCATCGCATTTAGCGTATTATTGATTAATATTGCAGTGCCGCTAATAGACTACTACACACAGCCACGTACTTATGGCCATGGAGCAGTAAAATGATCATTTCGTCAATGGCTAAAAATGGTGCTATTTTAACTGCGTTTGCGTTAGCAACAACGGGCTTAGTTGCCTCTATCAACGCGCTTACTGCCGATAAAATTGCAGAGCAAGAACAACTGCAACTTACTGCGCAGCTACAAGAAGTGCTCGACCCAAAATCGTACGACAATCAATTATCACAAGATTGCGTGATTATTACTGACGAAAAACTAGGCCCATACGCAAATCAAGTAATTTACCGTGCTCGTAAAAACAATAAACCAGTCGCTGTTGTTATTAGGCATGTTACGCCAAACGGCTACAGTGGCGATATTAACTTATTAACAGCGGTATTAAGCGATGGCACTATTGCTGGCGTTCGTACGACTAAACACGAAGAAACCCCTGGTTTAGGCGACAAAGTAGAAGTTAAAAAATCACTTTGGATCACAACATTTAAAAGCTTAACGGTTGAAGGTGAAGAAGACGCTCGCTGGGCTGTTAAAAAAGATGGCGGCCAGTTTGATCAATTTACAGGCGCGACCATAACGCCACGTGCTGTTGTGGGCTCTGTTAAAAATGCCGTATTGTTCGCACAAACTAATTTTGATGATATTTTTGCAGCACCTAATGCCGAATGTATGGAGGTAGCTAAATGAGTGAGTTAAAAACATTATACAAAGAAGGTGTATGGGTAAATAACCCTGCCCTTGTGCAGCTTTTAGGTTTATGTCCACTGCTTGCCGTTACCTCAACTGTAACAAATGCCTTAGGTTTGGGCTTAGCAACTTTACTCGTACTAATAGGCTCAAATGTTACCGTATCAATTGTGCGTAACTGGGTGCCAAAAGATATTCGTATACCTGTATTTGTAATGATCATCGCGGGCTTTGTAACAATAGTTCAATTACTTATGAACGCTTATACCTTTGGTTTATATCAATCATTAGGGATTTTTATCCCGTTGATTGTAACTAACTGCGCCATTATTGGCCGCGCCGAAGCATATGCCTCTAAAAACCCTGTTCATTTATCAGCATTTGACGGCCTAATGATGGGCTTAGGCTTTATGGCTGTACTATTAGTATTAGGTACTATGCGCGAACTAATCGGCCAAGGTACGCTGTTTGACGGTGCCGACTTATTACTTGGCCCATGGGCACAGAGCTTGCGCATAGAAGTATTTAATTTTGATAACCAATTTTTACTCGCCATTTTGCCACCCGGTGCCTTTTTAGGCCTGGGGCTGCTTATTGCGGCTAAAAACGTAATTGACGCACAAATAAAATCAAAACAAGTTGCACCGCCAGAGGCTGAAAAAGGCCCTCGAGCACGTGTTACTAGCTTAACTTAAGGGGAAAACGTATTAGAGCAACAATTAGCACTAATACGTTTTAAGTTGCATGAATAAAGAAAAACGTCACCAAATACTGTCGCGCCTGCGCGACGATAATCCGCACCCAGTTACTGAGCTTGAATATTCAAGCCCGTTTGAGTTACTAGTAGCAGTAACCCTCTCAGCGCAAGCAACCGATGTAGGCGTTAATAAAGCCACTCGAAAGTTGTTCCCTGTTGCTAATACGCCACAAGCCATTTTAGACTTAGGTCACGATACACTGCGTGATTATATAAAAACCATCGGCTTATTTAATTCTAAAGCTGCCAACGTTTACAAAATGTGCCAAATTTTGGTGGATGAACATAACAGCATCGTGCCAGAAAATCGTGAAGCCCTAGAAGCCCTACCAGGCGTTGGCCGTAAAACCGCTAATGTTGTACTCAATACCGCCTTTGGCTGGCCTGTAATAGCCGTAGATACACACATATTTCGTGTATCTAACCGTACCAAGCTTGCCATGGGTAAAGATGTTGTCGCTGTAGAACAAAAGCTTGAAAAGGTTGTACCAAAAGAATTTAAAGTAGACGTACATCACTGGTTGATTCTTCACGGACGTTACACATGCGTAGCACGTAAACCTAAGTGTGGCAGCTGTATTATTGAAGACTTGTGTGAGTTTAAAGATAAAACAGAGTAACTATAGGCTGCCTTGAGCGATGAGCACATATTAGTTCATTTAATTTCACTTAAAAATTTTAGAAACCTTAGTAATAGTAATACCTTAGGTAATTTGTTAAAACTATATAAAGTAGATTAATGAGCGTTAAGTCGGCAGAAATATGCGCGATGAGCGCACTATTAAATTTTTAGGTAACTCAAGTATGTTCAGTATCGTCAGCAAAATGAACAACAACATTAAGATAGGATATATGTATCTGGTACTTGGTGTTCTGATGTTTTTGGGTGGCTTGTATATTACTAAAAGTACGTCAGATTTTATCGACAACGCGTTATCAGCAAAAGGCACTGTAATTGAGTTAATTCGAAAAGACGACTCGCTATATCCTGTAGTAAGCTTCATGGATGAAACTGAAAAACAACATACTTTTGAGTCTAATTATGGTTGTAGTCCCGCTTGCTATAAAGAACAAGAGCAAGTAACCGTTCTTTATAGCGGTGGTAATGTTAAAGCTCCTGTAATAAGTGGGTTTATGTCCTTATGGTTACCAAGTCTGCTTTTGTTAGGCATAGGCATTAGTTTTATTTTTGTAAGTCTATTCCAAATAAAAAGGTTACGGGGCAATATAGCGCAAAGCGTTGCCTAACAACATGCCCTAAGGTGGACGACCAGTAAAATCAGCTATTAATTACAAATTTTAAAAATGGTGGACCTCAGTTCTTTTAGCCAACAGCAATTTGCCGCTTAAGACAGCATTCTACGCTTAGTCTAGTTCGGTTGTGATTCACTATTAGGAGTAAACTTTGAATAAAGGGATTTTGTTATTTCTACTCACCGTACTTTGTACCATTAATTCTGCGAACTCCACTGAGACAACTTGGAAAACCCAAGGTTATGGTTACGTTTTTCATACTGTGGACAATAAAACAACAGCCTTTGATTTAACAACTAAGCATTGTTTGGAAAACCACTTTATCACCGATGAGTTTGAACAAATCTCGTTCATTGAAGAAACAAAAAAAGTGAATAAAGATACTCGCTTACTTAACTTTGGTGGTTTGTTTCCGTTAAAGCTAACGAAATTAGATAGTTTACCCGCTCAATGTCAATCCGAAAAAATTGTTAGTATTAAAGACAAAAACTATGAATTTAATGCCAATATTGTTCTTGACGTTCTAATGAATAATTTTGAAGAGCACTATGCATTTTCAAAAGATAAAAATATTAATTGGGTTGAGCAGAGAAAACTTTGGCAAAAAAGAATAACCTCAAAAACTACGCAAGATGAGCTATTTAGTATCATAGATGACTTTCTTAAAGAATTACGCGACGGTCATGCCATATTACTCAATCAAGATCTTGATAGGCTTTCACATTACTCACCAAGAAAGTGGTCATTTTGGGATGAATTAAAAGCGCACTCAGAAAACTACCCTGAATACTCAACTTACTGGGAATTACATACCGCATTAATTGAAAAGTCTCAGGAAAACATTATCAATTACATTGATAAAAACTATTCCACTCTTCAATATCACGATAATTTTACCTTAGCAAAAACGCCTCAAAATATTGCCTATTTAAAAATAAGTAACTTTGATGATTTCTCAAATAATGACGTAAAAGCAACAAAAGAGGTTATGGAGATATTTACGCCTATCATCCAACAAAGCAATGGTTTAATTATTGATTTACGTTTTAGTATGGGTGGAAGTGACTTAGTAGCATTTTCTATTTTATCTTACTTAATAGATTCAGAATTAGCCTTGGGGGGGAAACAATTTAAAACATCGACAGGTTATAGTGAACTTCAAAAAATTGTTGTCGCCCCATCAAAAATTAATCATTACACAGGAAGCATTGTTGTTCTAACTAGTCAAAAAACACCTAGTGCGGCTGAAGTATTTCTTTTAGGTTTACAAGCAAGAGGCAACGTTACTTTTATTGGTGAAAGAAGCTACGGAGCTTTTAGCGATGCGTTAACAAAAGCTTTGCCCAATGGTTGGGGGATCACATTATCAAATGAAAGATATCTCAATTCTCATGGGGATAATTATGAAAACATTGGATTGCCTGTAGATCATGAATTTGTATTTCTTGATGTGAAGAATATTGAAAGCGGAAAAGATGTGCAGCTTAATGAGGCAATTAAAGCTTTTAGATAAGTGCATTTGGCGTATAATGAGGCGTTACCAATATCTGCTGATGGCACTAAGCCGAACTTCGGCAAAGAGCGATAACCGACCATTCAGGTGAGTCGTCATTAACTTAGTAAGAATAAGTGAAAACCTCCCTCTTTTTCACATAGTAAAATAACCTTTCCTAAGCTTAATATTTATAGATGGCAATAACTTACACTATTTGCTATTAATAGAAACTCATAAAATAAGGATGTTTTCGCGCTAAAAAAGGAAAAGTGTCCTCTGATAAAGTTGTTAGGTTGCATATGAGCACTGAGATTGAACCAATGTATGTTGATTGTGGCGAACATGGTAAGCGAGTTGCGGCCGTCGTCTGTTGCCATTTGTTGAAACCAGAAGGTGTACCTGTAGGCTTTATTGAAAACTCTAGCGAACCTAATGACCTTCAAGCGTGGTGTTCCAAATGTGAAGCCTTGTTTGATGAAGAAGATGGTATGACTGAGAAGTTTCGAGCCTTTAATAAAATGTCAGTTGTGTGTGTCAATTGTTATGAAACATCAGCTGATTATCACAGCGTCGAGGCTCAATAGTGTTTGTTGTAGACCAGCAACCTAACAAGCCAAGTCAGCGGGAATTTTACTCGCTGAAAAACGCTCTTGAAATCCCCTGCTTGGGGCGTTACCACCGTCCGCTCATGGCACTCTCCAGCCACTCGACAACATAAAATGCTGATAATAATTGGTAAGGTATTTTACTGTGTCGGATGGCACTTCGCTTATTCGACCTGCACTGGCACAAAACTGCCCATCAAATAAGTATGATTTTTATACTGCAGTGGTATAAAACTTAAAGGGAAGTATATTGTCGTTGATAATGATCAAAATCTTTATGCTTACGATGCAAACAGAAAACACATGAATTTCATTGCGCCTCTTATTTGTAGTAGCCAATGAAATAGAATAATTATTAGAACATTATCAAAGTATTAATTTCACAAGTTACACTCCTTTGGTTATGCTAGTGAGCATTATAAAATTATATTGCGAAACCCTCTATGCTACCTCTACTTCGTATCTTGATAATTGAGCAAGACCCAGCCACTTTACAAGGGCTTTCAACGAATCTGTCAAAGACCATTCCTAACTTTGAGCGAGACGATATTCATATCGATATTATTGAATGCCTCGAGCTTAAACACGCGCTGGAATGTGTAGAGGAAGATGGTGATATTCAAGCCGTAGTTCTAAGCTGGGATATGCACAACAAAGTGGGTGAGCGAATGTATAGTCGCTTTATCGAGGATTTAAAGGCAATTCGTCTTGAGTTACCGGTTTATGTTATCGGCGACGACACTAAAGGGCTGGAGATCGTAAACGAATCAGAAGAAATTGAATCTTTCTTTTTTAAAGATGAAGTGATTTCTGACCCTGAAGCAATTTTAGGTTATATGATCAACGATTTTGACGACCGCTCTGAAACCCCATTTTGGACGGCGTACCGTCGTTACGTTGGTGAAGCAAACGACTCTTGGCACACACCGGGTCATAGTGGGGGTTCTAGCTTTAGAAACTCACCTTACATCAAAGATTTTTATCAGTTTTACGGCCGCAATGTATTTGTTGGCGACCTGTCGGTTTCGGTAGACTCGCTAGGTTCATTATCAGACAGCACTAATACTATTGGTCGCGCCCAAGAATCAGCAGCGGCGACGTTTGAAGTTAAGCACACCTACTTTGTTACAAATGGTTCATCCACCTCAAATAAAATCATCTTGCAGACACTGCTGCGCAAGGGAGATAAAGTAATTGTCGACCGTAATTGCCATAAATCAGTACACTATGGCATCTTGCAATCAGCTAGTTACCCCATTTATTTGGCGAGTATCTTAAATCCAAAATATGGTATTTTCGCGCCACCATCGTTGGCCGACATCAAGTTAGCAATTGAAAACAATACTGATGCTAAATTACTAGTGCTTACCGGTTGTACTTACGATGGCCTGCTTAGCGACCTGAAACAAGTCGTGGATTATGCTCATCAATATGGTATTAAGGTATTTATAGATGAAGCCTGGTTTGCATACTCTTTGTTTCATCCTAGCTTTCGTCATTATTCTGCGATACATGCAGGGGCTGACTACATTACGCATTCGGCGCATAAAGTAGTATCGGCGTTTTCTCAAGCGTCTTATATTCATATTAACGATCCCGATTTTGATGCCGATTTCTTTCGAGAGATTTATAGTATCTACGCTAGTACATCGCCTAAATATCAGCTTATTGCATCGCTTGACGTATGCCAAAAGCAATTAGAGATGGAAGGCTATAAGCTGCTCAATGCGCTGCTAAATCATGTTGAGGAGTTTAAACAACAGATGGCCTCGCTTAAGCAAATTAAAGTATTAGCTAAGCAAGACTTTATGGAAATATTCCCGCATTTTAGTGGTGATAATATGGGTCACGATCCATTAAAGATCCTTATTGATATTAGTGAGCTACCTTACTCATTAAAAGATATTCATAAATATCTACTGGATGAAATTGGGCTAGAGATAGAAAAATACACACACAGCACCATTTTGGTTTTACTGACGCTTGGCGGCACGCGCTCAAAAATAATTCGTTTGTACAATGCATTGAAAAAGCTAGACAGCGGTAAGGTAAAGCTATCGAAATCGACGCGTAGAGCTCGCTTACCCGAAAACTTACCAGCTATAGACTTGGCGTGTATTCCAAGCGATGCTTTTTATGGCGACCGCGAATCTGTGCCTATCAGCAAAAGTAACAATCGTATTTGTGCAGGTTTAGTTACTCCATACCCACCGGGTATTCCGCTTTTAGTCCCAGGCCAGCATATTACTGATGATCATGTTGAATATTTGCAAGAGTTGGCAAGCCAAGGACTGACTATTCAAGGCAGTTTCGATGGTGAAATTTATGTTCTTAAGGGTAAGGTTAAAAAATAAAGGCATTGGTTTAATACTATCTCAATAATAATACCAATCTGCTTATATACGGGGTCTATTTAACGTTAAGAAAATTACACTAGAACTAGGCAAAAATTTTTGTATCTAGTTGTTCTAAATAAAAAATTTTTAACGACGTTATAGTGCAATTTAATTCGTTAAATTGATCAAAGATTTATGCAGGTTGGTATAATTACTGGTGGCAGTGTCGCAAGACATTGCCGCTGTAACGGTATTGATAAGTAAAATACAAAGTGGAATAAATCATTTTTGTAAATGTTAACTAATTATAGTTAAAAAAAAGCAAGCCAGGTGGCTTGCTTTTAGCGTCTTTAAATACACACACTTATAGACTCGATTTAACTATAACCTTTAAAATCTATAGCTTGCGCCAAATGTAATACGGCGGTCTGTAATACCTTGGAAACAAAGTAAAGCACCTTCGTTTACACAAGACTGGCTAACTTCTGACTCAGTTAAGTTAACGGCTTCAATACCGATATTTAGCTGATCGTTCACATCATAACTTATGCTGGCATTAAGCTGCCCTCTGTCTTCTTGTACAACAGGGAAACCCCATGGGAAGCTTGAAGTGCTACCAAAGTCAGTTGAACGGTACCCTTCGCGCCACGTGTAACGCGCTCGAGCAGATAGACCGTATTTCTCATAATAAAATGTGATGTTATATGCGTTTTCTGACAAATCAATGAGTGATTGCTTAGCACTGATGTCTGCATCCGGGTTACCGGTTGTTAATGCAAAAACAGCATTTGCACGACTCGTTGCGGTGTCAAATGATTCACCACCAGAAAATTCTTGATAGGTGTAGTTAGCAACAACACCAAAACCTGATGCCCAGCCTAGCTCTTTTTCAAAATTTGATAAGTCGTATTGAGCTGCAAGCTCGATGCCTTGCTGTGTTGTTTCGCCAGAATCATTAATAGTAGTTTGTGTTGGTACACATAACCCTACACCAGCATCTGGGCCAAATACGTTTATGTCAGCAATTGGGTTAAATATGCCGCCGCCTTCACATTCAGGACCATTTGTATCGCGAAAGCCTGTGTTTGGGTCTTCAAATGGGTCAACTTGCTGTGTAACGTGCAAATCGCTACGTGTTTTATGAAAGTACCCCACACTTAATAAAGCAGCGGGTGCAAAATACCAATCAGTGGATATATCGAAAGAGGTTACTTCTTCTGGCTCTAAGCCTGAGTTACCTATTGAAACTGCACTATTAGGGCTGGTGCCAAACGTAACGGATGTAGATAGGTCATCAAAATCTGGGCGTCTGATATCTTTTGACCAACCTAGACGAACAATCACATCTTCACTTACATTCGCGGCTAAATTAAATCGTGGTAAAAAGAAATCGTAATCACCTTTTGACGTTACTTGAGTCACCAGTTCGTTGCCACTTCCATCTTGAGTAACAGAGTTACCTAGCGATGTAACTTCAGTCTCTAAATAACGTAAGCCAAAGTTACCGCGAAACATGCCATACTCAAAATTAGCTTGTGCATATAAGGCATGTGTTTCTTCTTCAATATCAAAAAACGCATTTACTTGAGACGTTGGTGAACTTATTGGACCACGATCAGAACCTGTTATTGCATTATTAGCTTCAATCGCTTGGTTAAGTGCTGCTAATACAGCTTGTGGATCAGAGGATGCAAGCTCTGGGTTTATAAGTAAGAAATCACGAATATAAAGTGCTCGCCCATCACCATCATTAAAGTTATCTGGGCCCGCTGTTAATAATTGTGCAAATAAATCACCCGTTGGGCTATCAGCCATATTTCTTAAACCAACGTTAGAGCGAACTTGATCCGACATACTGCTCGTTTTACTGTAGCGGTAACCAAAATCGACTGACGTTATTACATCATCTAAGTAATATGTAAAATCTGTACGAAACGCATCTTCTGTATTTTCTGACTCATCTTGCCCTTGGTTTACGTCACGTAGAACAACATTTGCAGGGTCGAGTAATTGAGCCATTGTTGGCGCGTTTGCCTCCCCCGTTGCAATACCAAATGTAAGTGCATCACCTGTAAGATCATACTCAAAAGGAGTCCCGTTTTCATTTGACGAATTAGTAGCGACATTTGGATTTATAAAATTAAGCGTTGTATTAAAGCTTGGTGTAGTTGAATCAGAACGAGAGGTTGAGGCTTCAACACTTGCAAATAATCTATCGCCTTGCCATTCGCCCCCTATTCTAAATATTTTGCTTTTTGTTATGCGTGAATTAGTATCACTAGAAAAACGTAAATTAGGATCGCCACCACCGTCTTCAACCGGAATAACGCCTCTTACGGCCGCTTGTATGCTGCCTAGGTTTTGTCCGTCAAGTGAACCAAAATTAACTGTTTCAAATTCACTCGGTATTGATACATTTCTAAGATCACTTAGGCCAGATGCTTGTACTCTTGAGCTTTCTTGGCGGCGCTCTTGATCGTTAACAACTGCATCAAAAAAGAATTTTATATTATCGTTTGGTGCATATTCAAATGTACCTGCGAAGTTTTTTGTCTCGTATTCGTAATTATCGTAATCTTGAATTAAAAATTGTACTGGTAGAAAATCAAACGATTGTGCACTTGCAGCACCACTATCAGCGGCTACCGAATTATCTCTATCAGCACGAGGACGAAATGCGGTTACGTCTTGCTCACTGTAACTGCCACTAAATACAACACCAAACTTACCGCCAGAATCAAGCTCCCAGTTATCACCCCAAGCACCCGATACCCTAGGAGTAACACCATCTGTTGATAAGCTACTATCTTCACCTTGAACTCTAATTGAGCCTAGAGTTTCATTTAACTGTAACGGGCGAATTGTTTTAAGGTTTATTGTTGCGCCCACAGAGCCTTCGATTGTTTTTGCTTCAGGTGACTTAATTACTTCTACACCGGAGATGATTGCAGCTGATACATCTTCAAAACTAATGCCACTTCGCCCAGACCCTGAGCCAACTGTTGATACGCCGTTCACTTCTGTACGATTGGCATTGGTACCACGAATTTGAACACCTGTACCTACCCCTGCTTCACGGGTAATTTGAATCCCTGTTACATTTTCAAGTACTTCTGCGAGGTTTTGATCTGGTAGCTTACCAATATCGACAGCCTCAATAATCTCAACAAGGCTATCTGCTGAACGCTTTTGTGCAAGCGCATTTGTAAGCGATTGTCGAATGCCTGAAACTTCGATAACCTCAAGATCGTCTGCAGCTTTTTTTGGAGCTTCTTGCGCCTGTGTAGACAAAGACATACCAAGTGCGGTTGCCGATATAACTGCCAGTGTAATTTTAGATAACTTGTGACTCATAGTTTTTTTCCTGTGTGTGTGAAATGCTATGTTTAACCAGCTACTTTATTGTTTTTATTAAAAGCCCTTAATTATTACAAACCCTTAACCTTATATTTACACCCAACTATAAAAAGGTCAACCTTTTGGTAATAAATTTAGATCAAATATTATGCAATATGTTATTACCAAAATAGAAAAACTTAACTAACCTATAATTTAAAATCATAAAGTATATTTTAAGTTCTTGTTATTTATTGATTTTAAATTTAATTAGAAATTGAGCTGTTAATTACAAGGGTTAAAAGAGTTATCGTTTTAAAAATGAAATAATTTAGGAAGGAGAAACCGATGATGTTGGGCGTGCTGAATAAATGGCATTATTGGTTAACCAATTTGGTTTTGAGTCAAGAAGCGTTTATTAGAAAGCGAGCTATGTTGAGTACTATTTATTAGCGCTATTGAAAATATAAAATTGAAGAATTTAGGGATCAAAAAAGGCGGTAAAACCGCCTTTTTAATGAGATTTAATGTTTAACTATTATTACAGCTTGTAGCTTAAACCTAAGAATAAGCGTGGGCCGTAGTCATTCACTTCACCTAAGTTTCCTTCAACAAAGAAATCTTGTGATTTAGGTGCGCTGAACAAGTTAATTGCTTCTGCTTTAACTCTAAAGTGCTCATCAATTTTGTATGATGCGCGCATTTCCCAAACGCCTACAGAATCAACATAACGAAGTCGAGTACCATTTGTAGTATATGGTTGGAAATACTCACTACGATATTTGTAAATAACAGCAGTATCAAACCCACCAATTTGGTAGTACAGCTGGCTGCTAAATACATGCTTTGAGAAGCCAGGTACTGAAGCTGACTCAACAATACCGTCAGTTAATTGTGTAGTATTACCGTCTACATCAGTAACAAACGTATCGCCGTATAAGCTATCTTGGAACTCAAAGTCAGTGTCTGCATAGTTGTAACCAAATTTCATACCGATGCCATTATCCCAGTGGTAAGAAAATGAAGCTTCAAGACCTAATATTTCACTGTCCTCGTCTGACGTAACAGAGTTGGTGATTGGTAGTGAAACTGTTTCACCGGCAACAGTAAAATCTTCAATTACGGTTTGTTGTTGAAAACCGCCATTGAACTGTTTGTAGTATAAGCTTAACGCTAAGATTGAATCTTCGTTAGGGTACCATTCAAACGCAGCGTCGTAGTTCCAAGACATAAGTGGTTGAGTGTCTGGATTACCAGAACCATTTACACCCACTAATAAATCGCTGATTGATGTTGCTGTACCTTCTGTATCTTCTTGGAATGTACGGCTATAACCTAAATTAGATGGATTTGCGCGTGACATACCACGGTATATACCTGCTCGGAATAAAATATCTTCGCTGTAATCAATAACTAGGTTAAAGCTTGGTAAATACTTAGTGTAATCGCCACCACTTTTTATTTTATCCAGTGAACCGTTATCAGACTCAACTAGAGACAGTACACCGGTATCACTTGTTACAACATCAAAGCTATTTCTAAAACCAATCGAAGTTACATCTGTGTCTACAATACGAAGACCAAAGTTACCGCGAATGAATTTGCCAAACATTTCAGTATCGTAGTTAGCCATTAAGTACACTGATGTTGTTTTTTCTGTTACATCAATTGTACCTGCATTTTCATATTCCACTTCTGGGTAAGCAAACACACCATCAACGTTAGAACCAGCTACAGCTTGTGAGAAACATACGTTGTCGTATGTAGCCCATGATGAACCTGTACCGCTAGCTACAACGTTACCGTCGCTATCAATATTTGTTACGATATCACCATCAGATACACTCGATAAAAAGCCTGATTCAGGGAAATCGATTTGACAACCTTGTAATACGTCAAGCGCTTCAGTACCAGAGTCTAGTGTAAATTCGTTTCTTGAACCGTTACCTTGGCTACCACCATACTGTAGGAAGGTCATTTCAGATGTTCTAATACCACCTTGAATACTTGTAAAAACGTTGCCATCTAGCGCATAGTCAAAATCTAGTCGCGCTGATATAACTTCGTTTTCACGAACATTTTCACGGTCAAGTCGTGTTCTTAGGCTATCTGTAAAGTTTGAAATATCTGTTACGTCAAAATCTGTCAGTGTGAAATGAGGAATTTCATCGCCCATATCCCAAGAAAAGAAATTGCGACCTGATGTTCTACCACGGTTAGATATTTGAAGTTCTTCACGTTCAGTTTTTGAATACGCTAAATCTAAGTCAACAGTTAATCTATCGGTAACTGTATGTTCTATATTTATGCCGTAACCTTGGTAGTTTTCTTCACGAGAAAATTGCTCACCCGCTGATTCAATACGCTCTTCACCTTCCCAATGTAAAATACCGCCTACATCGTTAGTTACAAGTGTTGGACCGGTTACACCTGGTGTTGCACGTTTTTGTAAAAAGATTAAATCGTGGCGTGCTTCTTGTTGTGTTCTATCTGAAATTTGTGCATCAAAGTTAACATCCCAATCAGCTGACGGTTGGTATTGCAGTGCAAAAAATACTGCATCACGTTCATCTGATGTCTCGTTTTGGCGAAAGCTTCGGCTACTGCCAGTCCAAGCATACGGAGTACCATCACTTACTGCTTTACCTGTTTCTGGATCGATTTCTGTATCGTAACCTTGGTTGCTACTGCCATTAACTTGGTCTTCACAGTCGCCTGCGCTGCTACGATAAAAACCTTCATTGGTATTAGTCGGATCGTTTAAACACGCCCACAATGAAGAACCTGATGGGCTAGAACTTCTGTATTCAGCCTCTGGTTGACTAATTTCTTGGCGCTGCACACCAAAAGACACACCAACGGCTTGGCCGTTATCAAATTCAAACTGATCAACATAACTAAACGTGCCACGGTAACCCGCGTCACTTTGCAGCGAGTTATCTACATTACCTTCGTCTGGGTTGTAATTTAATTTAACCTCAGCTGATACACGTTGTTTGCCAAAATCAAGTGGAGTTATAGTTTCAAGTGCAATAACACCTGCAACACCACCTTCAATCATTGAGGCATCTTGCGTTTTATATATCGCTACTTTTTTTACAAGTTCAGAAGGGAACTGCGAAAAGTTAACTGAGCGGTCACCACTACCATTAGTCGCTTCACGACCATTAATGTGTGTTGCACTTAAAAATGGACCAAGACCACGGATAGTGATTTCTGTAGCACCACCGTTTTCACGGTGAGATGCAGCACCTGTAATTGATTCTAGTGCTTCGCCGATTGACAGTGCTGGTAAATCACCAATATCTTCAGATGACAGGCCATCAACTACTGTTGTTGCTTCACGTTTAATTGCTATTTGATCTTGTATCGTTCTACGTGTACCTGTAACACTAATTATTTCAACGTCTTCTTCAACTTCTGTCGCTTTTCCCTGATCTTCCTGTGCGCTTGCTGTAAATACGCAAGAACTTGCCATACCTGCGATGACCGCTGTTCTTACCCATTTTGCAACTGGGCGCATTGCAAACTGCCCTGTTGTAGAATTATTGTTATCTCGTGACTTCAACGACATTTGAATTCTCCGCTGGTTGTTGTTGTGTGATTTTAGTGTGTTAGCTTGTTATGCTGATGTATATTTTATGTGACCTTTGATATTAATATACTTAAACCCAGCACGATGATCAACCAATTTGACGTTTTAATATTACCATAAGGTATACCAATTTTAACTTAACGGCATTACCAGTAGGTCAGGCAGGTTTTTTGCTAGAATATAAACAGCTCTAAACTAGTCGATAAATGGGTAATGTAGGTTGAGAAAAGTGTGGTGATTATTAATAAATAATAAAAAAGCCCCAAATTTGGGGCTTTTAAAAGTTAACTGATTAATTGGTTACTTAATCGTTTTGTATTTTCCATGTAGATCCAACACCGACTTCAGATGATTGAATATAATGAAGACCTTTAGCACCTGCCTCTGCCTGAAGGCCTGCAGGGTCAGTTTCTAATAACGTACTTGCTGCTGTAACGTACTCAAGCACTTCTTTACCGTTATTTGCTGGGTCTTGGTCAATTGCACCATCAGTATCGAATGCGCCATTACCATTTAGTTTTCTAATTTCAACCCAGTCACCGCTTGCATCGCCTGATACTCGACTATCCATATAGCCAAAGTTGTTACTTAGCACCGAACTATCATGATTAATTAAGTCACAGTCATATTCAAAAGCATGGTCACTATCAAGTGTATTTGGGTAAAATAGGCCTTGAGTTGTAGCACTGCTGCTTATTGTATCTGCGTCTGTTTGATCACCTAAACCGTTTGCAATTAAATTTCCATTAAAGTTTATAACAAACGCATTTTTGGTCAGCCCATAGAGAACCGGCGCATTCGCTGCGGTTAACTCATCACAATCACTTGTTGGTGCTTTAGAGCCTATTTCCGTACTAAATACAATAGGTTGCTGTGAGTTCAAAACCGTATTGTTTGTTACATTTAGTGTAAAGTCGCCAGCCGCATCAAGTACAGCTTGGTTACCCGAGTTTGGCACACCGCCATCAGCTTGTGAAAATGGGTTAGCTGTAAATACAATACCGCCCGCTTCTTTATTACCAGAACGAATACCAGCAATGTAGTTGTTACTCACGGTGTGACCAAGTGGTGTAATCAATACCCCAGCAGGTCTATCGCTTGAGCTTGCAATATCTGTAGTACGAATAATAATGTTGTCTGTAACACTATTAAACCCACCATCTTCTAATGAAATACCACCATTAGGATTTATGATTGTATTGCCTTTGATGGTTGCGCCAGAAGTTTGTACACGCATTAAACGACGACCCGTTACAAAGTTTTCTACGCGGTTATACTGAATAGTAAAGTTTGCGTTATCAGCTGCACCACTACCCGTTGTACTACCAGCATTGATTAAGTATAAACTTGATTGATCAAAGTTTGGATTATCACTGTCACTAAATAAATTATATTGAATAACGTGATCAGAGCTTGATGATGATATTTTTATCACAGACCCTTTTTCTGCTACATTTCGATTAGAGAATGTATTTCGCTCAACCAACGCACTTTGACCTTTTATCATCAGCCAATGGTATTCAGAGTTATTGAGTGTAGCTTCTTCTCCATCCATCGTGTTTTGCGAAAAAGTAAAGTTATCCCCTTCTGAGTAAATAACAGCACCTTCTTCGGTTTCACAAAATGCACCCGCTTTAGTATCTATATTCTTAAAGGTAAGCCCTGTTAACCCAGCGCCATCTACTCCAGCAGCTACATGCACACATACTTCACCACTAAGTACAGGAGTTTGACCTTCTACAGCGCGAAGCGTTACTGCACTGGTTAATAAAATTGCGTCCATATCAGCATAAACACCCGTGTTTAAACCAATAACATCACCGTCAGCTAAACCGCCACTTATAGCACCAAGGAGTGCTTCAGGGCTACTAACTAATTGTGTGTAAACCAATGTATCAAGTGAGTTTGTAACCTCACTCGCAAAGCCATCATTATCTGTATACGTGGCTTTTACTGACATTATTGAGCCAGCGTAATCAGAAGGCGTAAATGTTTTACTATTGCTCCCAGCTATTTCAACGCCATCAGCAGACCAAGTATAAGTAACGTTAGCCTCTTCAACGCCGTTGTTATCAGTTATCTCAGCGGTTAACTCGCCATTTGTTAAATAAGGCACTACACCCATAATGGCTACGCTACCGGCTTCGTCAACCGCAACAGCAGAAACAGCAATTGTTTCCTCTGATGTATTATCCTCGATAAACCCATTATCATCTGTATAAGCAACCTTAACACTTACCTTTTGACCTAAAAGTGATGCATCAACTGTAAAGGTGCTCTCTATTGCGCCATCTATCTCTTGTGCGTCAGCAAGCCATTGATAAGTGATATCTCCTGTCGCCCCATCGGTATCATTAATTTCTGCTGTTAAAGTATTTCCAACAGTTGGCGTGCCGCTAATTGTAACTTCGCCTTCTGAGTTTGTTCGTGCGACAACCTCTGTACCGGCTGAAGTTACAGACTCGTTAAACCCACGGCTATCTTCAAAAGATGCACTAACTGTAATAACTGTACCAAACTGTGCGTCTGTTAACGTGAGCGTTGAAAGTGCTTCATCAGCAATTTCTACGTCATCTGCAAACCATTTATAAGTTACTGTATCGCCATCAAAGCCATTGTCGTCAGCTACATTAGCAGTTAGTTGCGAACCAACTAGTGCGTCACCTGTAATAGTTAAACTTGCAGGAAATGCGATTGCGGCAACATCTGCGGTTGGTTCTGTAATATGCGATTCATTAATACCGCCATCATCTGTATAAAGCCCTTGAACTGTAATTGGTAACCCTATCTGATCGTCAGTCAATGTAAATGAAGCGCTATTTGCACCAGCAATTGCCTCACCATCTGCATACCAGTAGTAAGTCACGTCAACTGAGATACCATCAGGGTCACTAACTTCAGCTGTTAATGTTTGTCCGCTTGTAACAGTTCCACTAAGAGCAATAGAGCCCAAGTTGTTGTCATTGTTGTTTGAGTTTGTGTCACAACCAACGATTGCTGCTGCAATAGCGCATAGCGCAAAATGTTTGAATTTCATGGTGGCTCTATTCTCCAAATTTATAGTTTTAATATTTGGCTATCTATTGTGTGTGTTACCAAATAAATCATGTGTTTATTACCAAATTCATTTAAATTGCAAATAAATTGTTAACCAACTTGGTAATATAACCACAATAAAATAAGTTTTTCCACTATCCCAACCTAATTAAATAACAATAAATAAACACCAAGTTAACCTTGGGCTTTTATTGTTGGTTAAAAATTGAATTCAATTGTGAAAAATAACGTTGAAGATACATAGCCTTATAGTAAAAACTTAGTTTTATATAGGGTTTAGAAGGTAATATTATTAAATATATGTGAAGTATTCTTATTTGAAGACAATAAGAAAAGAAGTGAGTTTGTATAAAGAGGATGATTTACAAAGAGAATTAAAATTAAGGGTAAAACAAGGGGCAATTTTCTTACCCCTTTTTTTGAGTGCTGTTTTATAACATGGCGTTATTATAAAACTCTACAGGCTCATTTGAACCCAAAGCAACAGGCACACGCTGGTGCAAGCTAGTTGGCGCAATATCTAAAATTCGCGTTCCTCTAGAGGTTGCTTTACCACCTGCGTTTTCAACTAAAAGTGCTAACGGGTTTGCTTCATAAAGCAGTCTTATTTTTCCGTTATCATTACCACTGCGTTTATCTTGTGGATACAAAAATAACCCGCCTCGGCATAAAATACGATGAACGTCGCCTACCATCGCTGCATTCCAACGCATTGAGCTTTTTTCAAAGCTTTCACAGGTGTATAGCAATTTATCAAAATACACTTGTGTTGGTTCGTCCCAGTAACGGTAGTTAGCCATATTAACGGCAAATTCACGGCTTTGTTCTGGCACACTTAACTGCTTGTTTGTCAGTAAGTAACCGCCATGTGTTGAGTCTAACGTATAACAACGCGTAGGACCGCCAGTACTCATTACAACTAATGATGAAGGGCCGTATAACACATAGCCTGCACACACTTGATTTACACCGGGCTGACTAAATTGCTCGTCGCTGTCAAAAGGAACATCATCACGGGCTAAGTAAATAGTAAATATAGTGCCTATTTGCCCATTAACATCAATATTAGAAGAGCCATCTAACGGGTCAAAAGCAACAATAAACTTACCTTCAGGGTGGCCACCTACCGCATGATCTTCTTCCTCTGATGCAACAGATCGTACACTGCTATCATCAAGTAGGATGTCTTTAAGTAGTTGGTTTGCGATTACATCAAGCTTTTTTTGAACTTCACCTTGAACGTTTTCATTCAAAGTTGAGCCTAAAACACCGGCTAATTCACCTTGGCTTACTCGAAAAGCAATTTCTTTACTGGTCGCTAAAATTGTGCGAATAAGTAAAATAAGATCTGTATCTACACCGTCTTCTTTCAATACTGTATTTAATCTTTTCATGCGCTATACCTGTTTACACAATTTAGATCGTCAAAGCATTGCTCTAGCCTTGCAACCATACTTTGCTCTGAATGACGCAACCATACACGAGGGTCATAGTATTTCTTGTTTGGCTTATCATCTCCGTCAGGGTTACCAATTTGCCCTTGTAGGTATGCTTGCTTGTCTTTGTAGTAATCTAAAATACCTGTCCAACACGCCCACTGCGTATCGGTATCAATATTCATCTTCACTACGCCATACGTTAAAGACTCTGCAATTTTACTGTACTCAGAACCACTACCACCATGAAATACAAAGTTAATTGAGTTGCTTGGTAGATTAAATTTTTCTGATACGTAAGCTTGTGAATCTTTTAAAATAGTTGGCGTAAGAACAACGTTACCCGGTTTATATACACCATGAACATTGCCAAAAGAGGCTGCAATTATAAAGTTAGGGCTAATACGACTTAAGCGTTCGTAAGCAAATGCAACATCTTCAGGCTGAGTATATAAAGCAGAACTATCTAGGTGTGAGTTATCAACACCGTCTTCTTCGCCACCCGTGCAACCAAGCTCAATTTCAAGCGTCATACCTATTTTTGCCATACGCGTTAAGTAACGTTCACAAATTTCGATATTTTCTTCTAAAGGCTCTTCTGACAGATCAATCATATGTGAGCTAAACAATGGTTTGCCAGTCAGTTCAAAGTGTCTTTCACCTTCATCAAGCAAACCATCAATCCAAGGTAGTAGCTTTTTAGCTGCGTGATCAGTGTGAAGCATCACTGCTACTTCATAATGTGCTGCCACTGAATGTACATATCTTGCAGCACTTACCGCCCCAAGCACAGCTGATTGTTGCTCTGGTAAAGATAAGCTTTTACCACAAAAAAATTGTGCTCCACCATTAGAAAGCTGAATAATAACGGGCGAGTTTTTCTTTTTAGCAGCTTCTAGCGTCGCATTAATAGATGTTGTGCTAACAACATTTACCGCTGGCAACGCATATTGATTAGTACGTGCATGCTCGTACACAGCACTTACTTCGTCGCCAACGATTACGCCTGGTAGTATTGTTGGGGCTAAATAATTCATTTATGAAATCCTTTCTATTTTAAAGCCTGGATACAAGAATCAGTAATTGCTTGCCAATTTTCTTGTTCAACCCATTCTTTTTTCGCTATCCAAGTACCGCCAACGGCGAATACATTATTTAAAGAAAGATAGTCCATTTTGTTACTTTCGCTAACGCCACCTGTAGGACAAAAGCTGACTGCTCTAAATACTGACGACACAGCTGACACAAAAGGAGCGCCACCGGCAAGCGATGCTGGGAATAATTTTTGCTCTTCAAAGCCATATTCAAGCGCCATTAAAATATCACCGGTGTTTGATACACCAGGAAGTACCGGCACATTACATTTAGCAAGTGCTTCAAGTAACGTAGGAGACACCGCTGGGGTTACAATAAAATCAGAACCCGCTTCAAGTGCTTGCTCCAAAATATCAGTATTGATGACTGTTCCCGCACCTACTTTTAGCTCAGGCACCTGTGCTTTAATAGCTTTTAATGCCTCTATTGATGCCTCTGTTCTTAGCACTACTTCAACTAAAGTAAGCCCAGCATTGGCCATAGCTTTCGCTATTTGAACACCTTGCTCTGGAGTATCTGCTTGAATTATAGGTAGCAGTGTTTGTCCTGCCATAAGTTCAGAAAAGCGAGTCATAACGTTGTTCCTTTATAAAAAGTAATGCGGCCGAGGTATGGCGGCCTTTAATGTTTAATTATTTTGTTATACCAATTGCATTAAATTAATGAGCTATTATAGCGACAAGAAAATAGCTCAATAACAAGGCTAAAATTATGATACATAGTTGCTCTATATAAATAATTTTTATCGTAGTTAGTGAATTATTTAATACGCTAAGGTCATCATGTTTTTAATAAAATTGGTATCAGATCCCAGCTTCAGCCATTGCTAGCTGAAATATATCTTTTGGAGCAATAGCACCTGGTTGCTGTATAACAGTCCCTGCCGCTTTTGCAGCAAGTTGTACAGCACTTGAAATTGATTTGTCAGATAAACGTGCACCTAAGTAAACACCGTTAAAGGCATCGCCTGCGGATGTCGTATCTACAACATTTGTTACCGGTATTATGGTGTGGCTTTGAAGCGTATCGCCCTCTTTTGTCACTACCGATTCAGGGCCATTTTTAACAACAATTTCTTCAATTTGGTAAGGCTTTAAATATTCAACTACTGCTTCTACGCTATGAACGTCATAAAGTGTTGTTAAATCTTCAACGCCTGGTAGGGTAATATCTGCAAACGTAAAGGCTAAATGATACTGCTCTTTTGTTTCCTCTACACTATTCCACAAACGTGCTCTGTAATTAGGATCAAAAACGATTTTAACCCCAGCATCTTTAAGCTCCTTTACCACTTTCCAAAAGTCTTCACGTGCACTTTCTTCAATTATTGCTAATGAAATCCCTGAAAAGAAAAACATATCACCTTGGCTAAGCTGCTCGAGTGCATCAGCATCTAAAAAATCAACAACCTTTTTAGCTGCAGAATCATTGCGCCAATAAATAAAGCTACGCTCACCATGCTCATCAGTTTCTATGTAGTACATACCAGGTACTTTGGTGTCGTGAGCAAATACAAGTTGCGTATTTATTTGTTCACTTTCAAAGCGTTCTAGCATTTTTTTACTTAAATTATCTTGACCTAAAGCCGTAACAACCGAAGTAGTAACCTGCGGGAAGCAACGTTTTAAATACACTGCAGAATTATAAACATCGCCTGCAAATGATTGGTGCAGTGTTGCCGCGCTCATAGCTCTAAGCTCGACCATGCATTCACCGATAAAGTAAATATTTTTCATCTTGGAAGTTACCCTATGTAGTTAACTGCTATGCACTTATACAAAATATGTTGGCATAGCAGTTATTATCTAGATTATTGAGGCTTTTTAAGAGGTTCTATTTTTGGAATTAAAATCCAAACAGCTGCCATTGCTATGATGGCTAAAGAAGCACCAATTACAAATGCTGGTGTGTAGTTACCATCAGCAGTAAGAAAAGGTACTAACGATGTAAGACCTACAGCACCAAGTTTTGCCGCCATACCAGAAAAACCTGATAATGTACCCACTGCTTTTTTACCTAACAAATCACTTGGTAGTGTTTGCACGTTACCAATTGCAGTTTGAAAACCAAATAAGATAACAGCCATAATTAGTACTGCTGTTGTTGGTCCGCCTGGATTTGCCATTGCAAGTAGCGCTGGTAACATAATTAAACAACCCAGCGTAATAGTAAGCTTACGTGTTTTATCTGTATTCCAACCTGCTTTGAGTCGATTTTGAGCCAATAAGCCACCAAACCAAGCACCAAACATAGCGCCAACATAAGGTACCCAACCGTATATACCAATAGATTTAACATCCATGCCGTATACTTCGTTTAGGTAAATAGGGATCCAAAATACAAATAACCACCAAATTGGGTCAATTGCGGCAGAGGCAATGATTACACCCCAGCTTTGCTTACGAGAAAGTAACTCAGCAGTTGTAGGGTTATATTCCTCTTCGTCTTCACCAGTTACATCACCGTTGTCATCAACACGTCTTTGACCCGTTAAGATATATTCACGTTCTTCGGCAGTCAGCCAAGGATGTGAGCTAGGCGGTGCTTTAACTAAAATTAACCATGGAACTAACCAAAGGAAACCTAATGCACCAACAAAAACAAACACCATTTGCCAGCTAAAGTAGATAGTTAAATAAGCAATTAAAGGAATAGCAATAATGCCACCAATTGCGGCGCCAGAGTTAAAAATACCCTGTGCTAAAGCACGTTCTTTAGTAGGGAACCATTCTGCGTTACCTTTAGCTGCACCAGGCCAGTTACCGGCTTCTGCTACACCTAAGATTGCGCGAAAAATACTAAGACTAAGTACACCTTGTGCAAATGCATGCGCAACGGTTGCAATAGACCAAACACCTATTGATAGTACAAAACCGAAGCGTGTGCCCACCCAGTCAAATATTTTACCAAAGATTGCCTGACCAAATGCATAAGCAAATACAAACACAATAGAAATATTAGCGTATATTTGTTTGCGTTCTAGCGCTGATTCATCAGGAAATAAATCTTCAACAATGTCCGGCCAAAGCACACTAAGTGCTTGGCGGTCGATATAGTTAATAATGGTAGCTAGCGCTATTAGCGCTATAACCCACCAACGTAAGCCTTTAAGTTGCATAATTAATCCTCAAGAAAGTCTTCACGCGCTGGGCTAAAAGTATCAATCAGGATTCCGCCTGTTGGGCAGGTAGCTCCATGATCAGCAAATGGTGGGATTAAGCAGCTATCACCCGGTTTTAAGATTTTAGTTACGCCATCAATGTTAAAGTGAAACTCACCTTCAACAACATACGTTACTTGAGAATGTCTGTGAGCATGGTTATAACCAATAGCCCCTTTCTCAAACCAAATTTTAACAGCCATTAGCTCTTCGTTATAACCTAGCATTTGACGTTTTAGACCATTTCCTAAGTCTTCTATTTCGGTCTCGTTACCAAATGAAAAGTTTGCGCTTTGCTTTTGCATCCTATTTACTCCTGATTATTGTTCATCATATAAACGCCTAATCGGCCATTTAAAGTGAACTCTTTATTTTGATAATTGAATGTGTTTTTAGCTGATGTTTGTGCTTTATTAATTGCCACTAAATATGAGTTGCCTTTAATATCAAGTTCAACAAGTGTTAAATCGCCCTGCTGACTATATTCAAGCTTTGTAACTCGACTAACAGCTTCTAGGGTATATTCTTTACTTGGGTTGTACTCACCATGTGGCTCTAATACAGATATAAACTTATGTTGCTTTTGACCCTCAACACGACGAATAAAACCATTTTCGTTGCGTAAATTAAAGTGAGGGTCATTTGCGCCTATTTGAGTAAACAAGAAAGACTCATCACCTTTAACCAAGCTTGTTTGCGTATAAAAACGACCATTTTCGTTTAGCCACGTTACTTTAGCTAAACCACTTTGAGGTTGCGCTTGAGCTTTAAGCCATAAATGTTGGTAGCCATTTTTAGTACCTAGCGCAGACAACTGCGTTGCATTTGCTTTTAACTCAAAGCTGGTATCGATAAGCTGACCTTTATAATGCAAAGGCAAGTCAAGTTGATGCGCTTTATTTGCAGCAACATCAAATATATCAAGTGCAACTGTGCTTTGTAGTTCAGGTAAGTTAATAAGTGCAAGCGTACGCTCAAGATCAACGCCTTTATAAGCTGTGCTTATTTCGCCGCTTGAAACCGAGCCGTATTTATTTGTTTCGAAAAAGTTAAGTGTAGGGTAATTACTATTTCCTACTTCAACATTTGCATTAAAATGCGTTGTTTCGTCAACCACTACCGTATTGTGCGCAACAGTGTGTTTAGCGTAAGTTTCGTTTTCAGGTAAATAACGACCGCCGTATTTAGCTTCTACATTTAAAAAACGTGCTGCGCCATAATCAGATACAATTTCATTTCCGTGGTCGTAAAACTGCCATGTTAATTTATCAAAATGACCATGGCCCAAACCTTGTGCAGCAGGTTTAAACAGCAGTGCTTGATCGCCACCTACCTGCGTTCTCATTACAACTAGAGCACCTTGTTTACCGTCATTACCATCACCGAAGGCAACGGATTTAAACGAATAAGGTTTTGCCATGTTGTTATCAAGTGCTTGAGCTACTTTTAGCCCATCACCAGAGAGAATTATTTGGTCTTGTTGCTTAGCAATATCTAAATAACCTGCATCGTTGGTTAAACCATACGCTGCCGTTACCCCATTCACTAACTCAATGGTATCGATGCCTTTACTTTTTATTGCATCGTTAATTGGGAAGAACAAACCGTTGTAGCTAAGTTGAATCGTCGTATCAATCGCTTTTAATAATATGCCATCGCGATATTCAAAGATTTTTCGTTGTGGTTCGTTGTTTTCAATCGCTTTAGCAAACGTTACAAATGGTAATAGTGCAAAGCGTTGATAGTAAGGACCTTCGTTATAGTAACCTTGTGGTGAAAACAGCATCTCTAGCTGCTTAATAAAGCCACCCTTACCCGACTTTTCTAAATCGTATAATGATTTTTCTACCCACTCAGGTTCGCCTAATACATACCCTGCCATGCCAACACCCGCTGTTGCCCATGTTCCATGGTTATGTACTTTATTAAATGTAGACGGTTGGCCTACAGATGTGAACAACGAAACAGGACGGAGTAAGTCATTCTCGATTGTTTTAATATTATCGGCATTTAACGAGTCATGAATTAGATCATAAGCTTGTATTGTGTACACAAGCCACATTGCTTCATTTAGGCTTTGCCAAAAAAACTTACCTGGATTTTGCGAGTCCATTTTACGTTTTGGATGCAGACCAAGCGTTGGGTATAATTTTGCATACTCAAGCAACATATCACGTACATAGTTTGCGTATTTATCATCTTGGCTTAATTGATAAATAATGCCCGCGTTGTACATAAGTTGATAATTTTTCTTATGGCGCTCATGTGTATAACCACCACCGCCATCTTTTGGAACTGGTACAGTGATAGGCTGTGCAATTTGTTCATCTACTTGCGCTTTTAGCGATTCAAACGCAGTAGCAAACTTTGTGCTACCGTTGCTACTAATTGCTTGGCGCATTTGCTTAACATCATCAGTAGTAATCACTAAGTTTGGGTGCGCTGCATGCGCCCCCAATGATGTAAGTAATGTAATTGCAGCTACAGCAGCTATTTTAAAACGTGTTTGGCATTTTAATAAGTACATAGTATTTACCCTGCCTTATTTAAAACGTTGTTATTTTTTAATACTGCCGTGTGCGGGCCTTTAACTCTTAACTCTTTAACACTTGGTGCTTTAGTTGCATCAAATGTATTTCCTGAGATTTCAGTTGTAGGCTCGCCTACTGTGTGCTCTACAATAATAGGAGCAGATTTAACAAATTTATTATCTTTAATATTAGTAACCTGAACACCGTGAACATAAATGCTCGCTTGCTCTTTGTTACGCTTACCAAGGCCAACGTTATTAAGCGTGTTATTTGTCATTTCAAAATGAGGGCCAAATGTACTTTCATCAGTGCCACCACGGTAAAGCTTAACTATGCCGCCTTTTACATCATTAAATGTATTATCATTTACAATAACGTATTCCGCGTTATAAACACCTAAGTCTTCAATTTCAGTATTTAGACGTAAAATGTCACCTGTTACTGTATTAAAGGTATTACCTGTAACAATAATTTCGTCAGCCATTGCACCTTTACCAGTGATAAAGAAATGGAATGAATGATTAATATCTAAAGCATTTAACTCTGAGTTGGTCATTACAAAGCGGTAATTATCAACCATACCCCATTTTTGCGTACGAACAATGCTGTTACCTATTGCATCTGGCGCGTTTTCACCTGAAATTGATAAACCATCTAGTTTTAAGCTGCCGCCATCATGTATTTCAAACAAGGTAGAGCGTTGAAAAGTAAGTTTAGACTTTGTGTTCTGCTTTGCTTTAATTGTCAACGTTTTATCAATTTTAACCAGTTTAGACACATCATACTGGCCAGGCGCTAGTTCTAGAACATCGCCCGACTCTGCATTATCAATAGCATCTAGTAATGCACTTACATCAGCTTTAACAGAATGTGTCTTACCAGAATCAAAATCAACTAAAGCAGGTACTTTTGCATACCAACTAACACCGGTATCTTCTTTTTTAAGTACTTTTAAATCGCGCTTTGCACCTACATTTAAACTTTTAGAGGTTGGGTAAAGTAGACCATTACTTGCTTTTTCAAGCGTGATTTTTTCTTTTTTTACACCGTACGTTAGCTCAGAAAGCACTTTTGTATCTGCAATGTTGTTACTTAATACTAACCCACTTACATCGTCGAATGTTGTAAATGGCTGTTCACCATCTTGGTTTATGATTAAGTTGTTTTTCATTACGCTATTTTTTGGGGCTGCGCTACGCTCAGCATCGCTACCTGCAGCAAGTTGAATATGACGCACATTTATAAATGTGTTGTTTTCAATCGTCGCATTTTCTACTTGGTGATAACGATTAATAGATGAATTTGGTACGCCGTTCATTACAGTAAAACCACTGCCAAAACGATAGCCTGTTAGGCCTTGTAGGTAGTTATTTCTTACAATTTGATCTTTATTGATAACGCGGATACCACCTGTGTGATCAACACCATTACCAATGAAGATATTTTCTTCTATAAGATTGCCGTTACCATGGCGCAGCGTTAATGTACCGCGCGCTTCATAAAATACGTTATTACGAAGGATGTTTTTACCTGACTTAACCGAAACAATTTCTACTTCACCATTGGTACGTTCAAAGTAATTATTTTCAACCAATGTATGCGAATCAGTTAGTGAGTAATGGCTTGTGCCAATACGCAGGGTTTCACCACCGTTAGAACCAAAAGTTGGACGGTAGCCAAAATAGTTGTTATCTATACGATGATAGTTTTCCTGGCTTGCTTTAGTGTTTAAACGAACAGCAACTGTCACACCTTTATTTCGTTTGCCAACTAAATGACTATGATCAAAGCGGTTATGTTGTCCATATAAGGCAACCCAATAATCAGACTCTCGCTTGTCTGGATTACTGTAATTATCGATTACTGTTTGAGTAACTCGTGAATTGTAGGCTAATTCATTTTTATTTTTACGAAATTCTATTACAGCTGAGCTCGGTGTGTAGCCGTCTTTAAATACTAAACCAGAAGCTTCAAGGTATTTACCTGCAAGTCTTAGATTAGATTGACCTGATAGAATTACTTTTCCGTTAGTTTCAGCGGTTAATATAATAGGAGAGTTTTTTGTACCTTGGCCTTCAAGTAAAATTTCGAAGTCAGACCAAGTACCATTTTTAAGTACTACTTTGTCGCCAGCAACTAGATTAGCTGCGATATCATTAAAAGCTTGTTTATTTTCTATAAAATAATCTTTGGCCGCTACTTGTGTGGATATGCAACCGATGAGAACTAGACTAAGCTTTATTGTATTAATCAAACGCATAGTTAACTCTTTTTCGTTGTGACTGAAAGTAGTGCTTCATCAGAATTAAAAAAAGCTGACATTGCACAAAGACTTTAGTCAATTGGTGTCATGTGTGTTAAAGCGCTTTAAGTTAAAGCTCAAAGCGCTCAATAAGGTCGAGAAGTATTACTTTTCTAACTTTTTGAAGTAATCAAAAATTTCAGGAACGTTACCTTGACCCATACCAGCGTCAAACGCTGCTTGTAGGTTAGCTGATGAACCTTCAGCGATTTTTGATTCAGTACCTAGGTCTTCTACCATTTGTAGGAAGTAGCCTAAATCTTTGTTTGCATTAGCAATCGAGAAACCAAGGTCGCTAACATTATCAACTGCATAGTTTTTACAAAATTGCATAAACGGTGAGTTAGATGGGCCAGTCGACATAATGTCAAAAAGTTGTTGACGGTCTACACCAGCAAGCTCTGCCACTGCAAATGCTTGTGACATAGCACATACTGTCGTCATGCCCATGAAGTTATTGATAAGCTTAGTTGTATGACCTGCACCTAGCTCGCCAAGATGGAAAACGTTTTCACCTTGATCTTCCAGTACTGGTTTAACTTTATTGAATGTATCAATATCGCCTGCAGCCATAATGTTTAATAGACCATCTTTAGCATGTGCTGGTGTACGACCTAGTGGCGCGTCGATCATGCCTGCGCCTTTAGCTGCTAAATCAGCACCAATTTTTTTAGTAGATGATGGGATAGAAGTACCAAAATCAACTAATACTGCACCTTCTTTAATACCCGCTAGGATACCGTCTTCTGCGTAAACAATTTTTTCTACAACGGCAGACGTTGTAAGACAAAACATAACAATATCTGAACCTTCAGCTAGCTCTTTTGCAGTGCTTGCTGTTTTTGCGCCTCTAGCAACACATGCTGCAACCGCATCTTTGCTAAGGTCCATAACAATTAGCTCATAGCCTTTGTTTTGTAAATTTTCGGCCATGTTGCCGCCCATTAAGCCTAAGCCGATGAAACCGATGACTGGTTTTGACATGAATAACTCCTAAATATGTGGCGCATACTTTTATAAGAACAAGTAAAATTTACTCTATAAATACGCTGTGTCTTTTGTTTCAATTTGTAGAGTAACTTTAAGCTTGAGTTATTTATAAATTAACCTGTGCAAAACGTAACTCTGATTAATTACCAATACATTGTACTCACTCAAACCAAGCAACTTACCAATTGGTATGCAAAAACTGTATTACCATACGACTTTTTTGTCAACCAATAAGTTAACCAAGCAAACGCCACATTTTTAAAAATTACACAAAAATTAATTTAATATCCTATTAAAACA
Source organism: Pseudoalteromonas sp. SR45-1 (assembly GCF_014163655.1). Lineage (NCBI taxonomy): Bacteria > Pseudomonadati > Pseudomonadota > Gammaproteobacteria > Alteromonadales > Pseudoalteromonadaceae > Pseudoalteromonas > Pseudoalteromonas sp. SR45-1. The sequence goes on from NZ_JACJDR010000009.1 coordinate 81,587, forward strand.
AATGGTTATATATCAACAGCACAATTAAGCAAAGGTTAACTTTTGTTGAACAATCAGTAACTTTTTTTATACTAATAGGTTGACCAATAATTGAGTACTGGTTATTTAAACATCCAAAATTTAATAAAATGATTCATTAATTGGTAATTTATAAAGGTCGAACTCAAACTGTTTTAAGCCCACTCTCATATTAAGGTTGTGATTTATATGTAATGCCTACATATATGGCTAATACATATAACCCCCCTAAAACGCGCTTGATAATAGCGCTTAGTTAAAAATACTCTTAACTTTGAATAAATAACTAAAGGAACTAAAAATGCGTTTATTACATACTATGCTTCGTGTAGCGGATTTGGATAAATCAATTGCTTTTTATACTGAAATATTAGGTATGAAAGAATTACGCAGAGCTGATAACAGTGAATACAGATACACTCTTGCCTTTGTTGGATATGGCGACGAAGCAGATAACACAGTATTAGAGCTAACTTATAACTGGGACGAGGATAGCTACGACCTAGGTAATGGATATGGTCATATTGCTATTGAGTTTGATGATATTTACAAAGCATGTGCAGATATTAAAGCTGCTGGTGGCAATGTAAGCCGTGAACCAGGGCCTGTAAAAGGCGGTACTACTGAAATTGCTTTTGTAAAAGACCCAGATGGCTATGCAATTGAGTTAATTCAGAAAAAAGAAGACATGAGTAAATTTTAAATTACTTAACAACTAATTCAAGTTATAACAATTTGCTTAATGCCAATCTGCTTATATATGGGGTCTATTTAACGTTAAAAAAATTACGCTAGAACTAGGCAAAATTTTTGTATCTAGTTGTTCTAAATAAAAAATTTTTATCGACGTAATAGTGCAATTTAATTCGTTAAATTGATCAAAGATTTATGCTGGTTGGTATAACTATGGAGAGGTTTAATTTTATATATAGTTCAAATGGTTATGCAGATTGGTATTAAATAAAAGGTGCTTTGCAGCACCTTTTTTTAACGCAACTGACTATCTTTACTACCACGCCTATTAAACGATTTAGCGCTGGCACCATTGCCTTCTATTTCAGCTTGGCATGCAACACAGTAGCGAACTCCTGGTAGCGCGAGCCTTCGTGCTTGTGGGATTTTTTCATCGCACTCGTCACATAGCTCAGCACTTGCACCAGATATTAAATTGCTTCTTGCATACTGTACGGCGTCGTTAACACTTGCATCAATTTGATCTTGAATTGCACCGTCTCGTGCCCATCCACTTGCCATAAATCCTCCTAATAAAGTTGGATGTTTAAATTTATGCTACCAAATTGAATCTTTATAAGTACTGAATAATAAAGCTAGGAATGGGGTGTTATTTGAAGGCTTCAACTATAAAACTATATTTTATATCTAAAGAAAGACGCTGTAGTTGCTCCCTGTAATCTACTTTCAAAAAGATCAACACTCTAAAATCAGGCAAAAAAAAGCAGCTAAAAAAGCTGCTTTGTAATTCTAATTATTTATTTAAATATTAAAGGCTGTAATCAACAACCTTCATGCCTAATTTTTCAAGCTCAGGGCGAAGTGTTTTAGCATCACCCACTACTAAATAAATCATATCTTTAGTGTTTAAGTGTTTTTTAGCTAAGGCGTTAACTTCTTCTTTGCTAATATTGCTAACAATCTCATTTCTTTCTTTTACAAAGCTAGGTTTTAAATCGAACTCTAATATTTGTGCTAAAAAGCCAAGTTTTGCATTAGGCGTTTCGTATTTAAGCGCATCTTTTTGATTGATAGCTTTACGCATAAACATAAGCTCTTCATTCGTGACACCGTTTTGAGCATAGTTATTAAGCTCATTAGTAAACTCTGTAATAGACGCTGCAGTAGAGTCGGCTCTCACCGCTGCAGAAGCTGTAAAGCCGCCTGATGTTTTATCACCCCAAAAACGAGAGCGAGCACCGTAAGTGTAGCCTTTATCTTCTCGTAAATTTAGATTGATACGGCTGTTAAACGTGCCACCAAATGCAAAGTTCATTAAGTTAGCTTTAAAAAACTCACCAGTAATGTCTTCAACCATATCGCGTTTACCAATACGAATTTCTGATTGAGGGGCATCTGGTTTATCTACAAGATAAATGACATTAGTTTCGACTTTAGGTTCGCTGAAATCAACAGTAACTGGGCTCGATTTACCTTGCCAGTTTGCAAGTGTAGCTTTAACCTTTGGCTCAATTGTTGACTCTTTTAAATCAGAAACAATAATGACTTGCGCGCCTTGTGGTTTAAAGTTTGCGTTATAAAAAGCTTTAACGTCATCTAATGTAATAGCCTCAATACTATTAAGCGTTCCAGTACTTGGAAGTGCAGCTATATTGTCGCCATATAGTAATTTGCTGTATGTATTAGATGCTAAATACCCTGCATCCTTCATTGAATGTTGAATATTTTGAATGATTTGCTTTTTATTACGCTCAAAGTCATCGGCATTAAATGCTGGTTTAAATAATTTCTCTTCAACAAGCTTTAGCGTTGCATCTACATTTTTAGTTAAGCTAGAAACATACACATTTGTATGTGTTTTGTCTGAGTAGATACTTACCTGGCTACCCAGTTTTTCAAGCGCGTTACTCATTTGCTCTGTAGTGTAGTTTTGCGTTGACTCGCTCATTAACGATGCAGTCATTGACGATAAACCCACTTTACTAGCTTGCTCATTATACAAGCCACCCGGAACTTTAATGAAAATAGCGGTGGTTGGCGTTTCTGTACTTTGCGTACCTAATATTTTAATACCGTTTTCGGTCTTAGTTTGCCAAAGAGAAGGAACGTCAACAGCAGGATTTGCGCCGGCTACAGGGTGAATACTTCGATCAAATGTATCAACAGCTCTTCGTGCTACTAAATCATCAGCTGAAGTTGTAGATGGACCTCCAAAATCATGCGCTTTAGGCGTAAAGTTATCTGGGGCAGCTATAAGTTGAGTTTGACCTTCTGGCACAACACTCATAATAACGGCAGATTTACCTTTGATATATTGATTAAAAACACGCATAACATCAGCTTTTGTAACTTTGTTATAACGTGCAATCTCATCTTTAGCTGAGTTTGGGTTACCTGTAAACGTTTCAGATGCGGCTAGTTGAGAGACTTTTCCTGATACGCTTTGCAGACCAAAAATTGCACCTGACTCTATTTTAGCTTTTACTTTATCTAAATCATCTTGTGTAACGCCACGCTCTTCAAATTCAACAAATGAATCACGAATGATTTTTTCCATATCAGCTAACGTTTTCCCTGCTGTAGGATTTGGTAAAGCATAAAGACTAATTGAACACGCTAACTCTTGGCATGGATGATTTGCACTTGCTTGAACAGCAAGTTGAGTTTTAACTAGGTTTTTGTATAGTAGTGAATTATTACCTCCACCTAATATTTCAGCAAGTATATCAAGAGGTGCTTCATCTTCAGAGCGAGCATAAGTCGTTGGGAAACTCATACTTAATAAAGGTAAGTGAACCTTATCTTCCATTGAAATATATCTATCGGCATCTAGTATTACAGCTGTTTTTTCAACTTTAGGTATTTCAGGACCTTTTGGGATTGGTGCAAAATATTTAGTAACTAATGGCAGTATTTCATTAGCGCTGATGTCACCACCAATGGTAAGCGTTGCATTATTTGGCCCGTACCATTTTAAAAAGAATGCTTTTAAATCATTTACATTTACGCGATTTAAATCGTCCATAAAACCAATTACAGGCCATGAATATGGATGGCCGTCTGGATACATCGCTTGAGCAACACGTTCACCTAAACGACCATAAGGGCGATTATCAACACGTTGGCCGCGCTCATTTTTTACTGTTTCGCGTTGTACTTCAAATTTTTCTTGGGTTACAGCATCGAGTAAAAAGCCCATTCGGTCAGCTTCTAGCCACAACATCTTTTCTAATTGATTTACAGGTACTGTTTCAAAATAATTTGTTCTATCAGAGTTAGTTGTACCATTTAAAGTACCGCCTGCTTCAGATATTATTTTAAAATGTTCCTCATCAGCAACATTCTCTGATCCTTGAAACATCATATGCTCAAAAAAGTGAGCAAAGCCTGACTTACCCAACTCTTCGCGAGCAGAACCAACGTGGTATGTTACATCAACGTGTACTAAGGGATCTGAATGATCCTCATGCACAATTACAGTTAAACCGTTATCTAGTTTATATTTTTTATACGGTATGTTGATTTCACCTGCATTAGATTTCACTGATTCAATAAGTGTAACGCCAGGAATTGATGTTTCTGTAACAATATTTTTATCAACAGCTTGAGTTGAGCTATTACATGCAGCCAACCCTGATGCAAGTAAAACAGCAAGTGCAATTTTTGTGAGTTTCATTTTTTAGTCCATATTTAAATTAACTCAATGAGTTTAAAGACTAATTAAAAGTACAACAAGGAATATGGAGCGATTATGGGTTTGGTTTTGTAACAAAGTGTAAATAGATTGATATAAAAATGAAGTATAAAATGAGGGTATTAATTTGTGGTTTTATTCTAATAACACTGCACTTTCCTATCTAAGTAGTAAATGACATATCTAAGAGATTGGTACTCTTGATAACGTCGTGCATAGAGAGTGCGGTGTCACACTACTTTACACAATACTTAAAATAAGTAAGTGGCGTCCCCAAGGGGATTCGAACCCCTGTTACCGCCGTGAAAGGGCGGTGTCCTAGGCCTCTAGACGATGGGGACACATAAATGTGTCACTAGGACAACTGAATTTTTAGACTCGTTT
>NZ_JACJDR010000009.1:86475-195861 GCF_014163655.1 Pseudoalteromonas sp. SR45-1
AAGTGGCGTCCCCAAGGGGATTCGAACCCCTGTTACCGCCGTGAAAGGGCGGTGTCCTAGGCCTCTAGACGATGGGGACACATAAATGTGTCACTAGGACAACTGAATTTTTAGACTCGTTTCAGACGAGCTTTCTTAATAACACTGCACTTCCCTATTAAAATAAGTAAGTGGCGTCCCCAAGGGGATTCGAACCCCTGTTACCGCCGTGAAAGGGCGGTGTCCTAGGCCTCTAGACGATGGGGACACATAAATGTGTCACTAGGACAGTTGATAAGTTTAACTCACATCATGAGCTTTAAGGTAATTACGTTTAATACAAGTAAAGACTCGAGCTTTAATTGTGACGCTATTTTCTCGGTAAAACCGCCTTTAACTAATAAAAGTTAAGTGGCGTCCCCAAGGGGATTCGAACCCCTGTTACCGCCGTGAAAGGGCGGTGTCCTAGGCCTCTAGACGATGGGGACACAGAAAACTGCTACCCTAGGACAAAACACTAATTTTTGGTGGAGCCATGCGGGATCGAACCGCAGACCTCTTCACTGCCAGCGAAGCGCTCTCCCAGCTGAGCTATGGCCCCAACTTAATCAATACCCACCGTGATAAACACATCGTGTATCGCTTAGTGCGGGGCGCATTCTATGCACCACCCAAAATAAAGTCAACAGTTTTTTACCTAGCTTTATTTAAATGGTTTAATTTTCAACAAACTGGCTATCAAGCGTGCTAAAAAATACAATTTGAATAAGATTCAAGCCCTACTGCTTATAATAACATCACTATATTGCAGCGAATACTCAATAGCCCCCACTCCCCCATTTAATGAAACAAAATTGCATCAAAGCAAAGGTATACATTTATATGCAAATTAAACTTATCTATACACTACCAATTAAGGCCCCGCCAATCGCCTTAATCTTTTAAAAGTTACAATTGCTTATAATAACCAAAACTTAAATGTGGGTTTGAGAGTACCCGCAGCCTTTACTTGCTTAATAACCAGCGTAACTCGTACTAAAAAATTCGATTATTGTTTGAAGAGCATTTTTAAAAGAGCACTGTTACTTCGTAATTCTATGTATAAAACTTCAAGGCGCGCTGATCTTTGGTGGGTGAAGCGGAAGCTTTGCTCGGTTTTTACTTGGCCCACTAGGTTACAAACCTCGCGCCGCGATTTAATCGTCCCTAGATTAAACAAATTTGAATCCACAAAGGTCAACACGCCCTGGTTATATGTGATCTATTTAGTCTTAACCCGAAGCTAGTAGCGAGGAATACGTATTTACGAGATGGCTAGGTTGGCTTATAAAAATAAAGTAAGTACAAAAATAGAGTTTAGAATGCTGAAATAGCATTTATTTTGGGAAGTTTAGATTAAATTCATTTTTAAAGGACCGCTCTATTCACTAAATAACTCGCCCTTATATTAATCGATCTTGCTCATAATCATAAAAACGACTCCAGTAAAAAAACAATGAGTATCGTAAAACTAAATTTAAGGTTAATAAAATACAATTCCCTACTCACTTTTAGGTGCTTAATTGAACTGCAATATCAAATTTGATGATAAAATAGACTTCAACCATATCCTATTGTTTATAAAACCTTCATTCAGCACATTTTTATCATTCAAGTGTTGACACATTTCCAACTCTATCTATAATAGCGCCCCACAACAACGCAGCAATGCAATGTTGTTTAGATGTGGGTGATTAGCTCAGTTGGGAGAGCATCGCCCTTACAAGGCGAGGGTCACTGGTTCAAGTCCAGTATCACCCACCACTTTTTAGTTAAAGTGTTCACATCTAAATTCTATATGGGTCATAAGCTCAGTTAGAAAATAGAGAGCATTACCGCTACTAACAAGTAACGGCAAAGTTCACTGGTTAAAGTCCAGTACTATTTATTTAATATTAGCGTTTTAAATTATATGTGGGTGATTAGCTCAGTTGGGAGAGCATCGCCCTTACAAGGCGAGGGTCACTGGTTCAAGTCCAGTATCACCCACCACATATAAAATCTATTACTATATTAATAGTCGTGTTTTAAAATTGTAATATGGGTCGTTAGCTCAGTTGGGAGAGCATCGCCCTTACAAGGCGAGGGTCACTGGTTCAAGTCCAGTACGACCCACCATTTTTTAAATGGTGCATATTACAAAAAAATCTAAATGGGTCGTTAGCTCAGTTAGAAAAAAGAGAGCATCACCGCTATTTACAAGTAACGGCGAGGTTCACTGGTTAAAGTCCAGTACTATTTATTTTAATAGTAGCGTTTTAATTTATATGTGGGTGATTAGCTCAGTTGGGAGAGCATCGCCCTTACAAGGCGAGGGTCACTGGTTCAAGTCCAGTATCACCCACCACATATAAACCTATTATTATATCAATAGTCGCGTTTTAAAATTTAATATGGGTCGTTAGCTCAGTTGGGAGAGCATCGCCCTTACAAGGCGAGGGTCACTGGTTCAAGTCCAGTACGACCCACCATTCCTAGAATGGTGCATATTAAAATGTAATTTGGGTGATTAGCTCAGTTGGGAGAGCATCGCCCTTACAAGGCGAGGGTCACTGGTTCAAGTCCAGTATCACCCACCAAATTACATCAAGCGGTTAATTGATAATAAAGAATTAAATAACAGGCATATCTATTATATGTGGGTGATTAGCTCAGTTGGGAGAGCATCGCCCTTACAAGGCGAGGGTCACTGGTTCAAGTCCAGTATCACCCACCACATATAAATACCATTAAACAACTTCTCTAGTAATAACTCTTCCTTCTCATATTAAACACATTTACAAACTTTATAAAAACTCAATATATAAATCGCATTTAATAAAGAGCATCCCCACTCTTTACAAATAATGGCGAGGGTCCCTGGTATCAAGCCAAGTAATCACCCACCACATATAAATACCATCAGACAACTTCTCTAGTAATAACTTTTTCCCATATTAAATACGTTTAACTCCTCTTTTTACCTTAAATATATTTCATATTTTTATTAAAATCTAAATTACCATATCAAAGCACTCATCAAATATAGCGTTTCCATTTTACTTATTTAGTTTTTAATTATGCTATTCGGCTCAGTACTTTCGAAGTTAGATAAACGTATTAGACAAAGTTAAGTACCTAATAAATACAGCTATCATTTAAATTCCCTTGTAAGGAGTTAAACTGTTGATTATAGTCTGTGTTAAATACAATTACGCTTAAGCCAATGCCAACTAAGATCTATTCAAAAGCCAAAATACTTATAGTAGAGGAGCAGCCACTTGCTCAAAGCTATATGAAACAATCGTTAGAAAGGCTTGGCTTTCGGCAGTTGCGCTTTGCTGATCATGCAAACTCTGCAAAAGAGCAGTGTTTAAGTGAAGAATTTGATCTAATAGTTTGCTCATTCAACTTAAACAAACACCAAGATGGCTACCAGCTTTATGAAGAGCTACGTGTAAAGCAGCTCATAAAAAGTTCGACTGGCTTTATTTTTATCTCAGCAGAAACAAGTGGCTCACTCGTTCATAGTGTTCTTGAGCTGCAGCCAGATGACTTTTTAGTTAAGCCTTTTACAGTACAAGAGCTTAAAACACGCATTGAACGAATCTTAAAGCGTAAACACGACTTACAAACAGTGTATTCATTAATTGATGATGGTAACGATTCAAAAGCTATTAAATTTATTGATACCGCTCTGGATAAAAAAAATAATAATTACAGTCCTATCCTACTTCGCTTAAAAGGCGATGCCCTACTTCGCTTAAAGCGTGCTCAAGATGCAAAAGACTTTTTTAAGTCTGTTCTCGATATTCAAAAATTTGCTTGGGCAAAAGTAGGTTTAGTAGAGGCACTTATAGCGAATAACGAACATATTTTGGCGCAGCGAATGCTCAAGACAATGTTAGAGCGCCAAGAAACTCGTTTAGTAGCCCTTGATTTGTTGGGCAGATTAGAAATAAAGCTAAATCAGTTTGAACTAGCACAAAGCTTTTTAAGTCAAGCAGCAGACATTGCACCGCGAAACATCACACGCCAAAAATCGTTAAGTAATGTGTCGCTAATTAATCACGACTACGAAAAAAGCTATTTAACTCAAAAAGATATAGCCACCTTTGCAAAGCACTCAATACACGACCACCCCGATGTATATTTAAATGCAGCACGTGCCGGTATCGACTTTGCGTTAACGACTGATCAAACTGATCAAATTCAACGAATTTCTAGACAAACAAATCAGTACATTAATGATTTAAAAAAACAGTTTCCTAATAATGCAAATCAAGCTCAAATTGATGTACTTAATGCACGACTTCATTACTTAAAAGACGAGCATCAAAAAGCGAAAAAGCTAATTGAGCAGCTTGATGACGACGATACTCATATCCGATCGGTTGATGGAGCACTTGATAAAGCAAAAGCATTTCATGAACTGGGGTTTCATCAGAAGGCGCAAACCTTATTCACACAAATAATTAGCCACTGTGAAAGACACCCTGCAGTTAGCGACACAACTTACTTGCGTTATATTCAGCAGCAACAAAGTGAGCGACGCGATATTAAAATGGGTCCAAAAGAGCTTAATAACCATGCCGTTAATCAATTTAATAAAGGGCAGTTAAATACTGCGCTGGAAGCTTTTACGCAAGCATTTAGAGTAATGCCTCGCAATCAGAGTATTGCACTTAATTTATTACAGTGCCTATTTGATTCAACCAAGCAATCTGGCAGCTCATTTAATATGGATCTTGCTAGAAGATGCTACGCCCTTCTTGATAAAACTAAATTACAAGCAGATCAGACGCAGCGTTTAGATAAGATTTTACATATAGCAAAAGAAATGAATTTAGATATTCAAAGCGCTAGTAAATAAAATATTAGATCTTTTTCATTGCTGCGGCATTAACGCAATAACGTAAACCTGTTGGTAATGGGCCATCTGGAAAAATATGGCCTAAGTGCGAATCGCATACGTTACAAACCACCTCTATGCGCTCCATACCATGACTTGTATCGTTTACATAACCAATCGCTTCAATTGTTGCAGGTTGCGTAAATGACGGCCAACCAGTGCCACTATCAAACTTTTCATCGGCATCAAACAATAGATTATCACAGCAAATACACACATACTTGCCAGGTTCGAGTAATGTACAACTACCCGAGCTATCTGGGCGCTCTGTTCCCTTCTTACGTGTTACGTAATATTCATCTTCTGATAGTTGCATCCGCCACTGCTCGTCAGTTTTGACTACTTTTTTACTTGGGGTAGGATTGCCGTTGGTGGCAAAGTTAATAACATCATTCCACTTCAACATAATAGCCTCATTGAATAGTTGATTAACCGTACTTAATAAATTTATAAGAAGTACGGTTAATTATTACGTTATTTAATACACTAAAGATCAGCTAAAGAGTGTTGAGCGTTTAAAACTAAAACTCGTTCAATTTTAAAGGTAATCTCCTCAGCTAAAGGTAATATTTTGTTTTTCTGAGTCGGTAAGTATTCGTTTAATAAAACTATCTAGCTCTGCTTTTTTTACAGGTAAACTAACACTCATTTGGCGCTCGTTATTACTGTAAATAATTAGCTCATCATCCTTTGTTGTTATGCGTTCAATACTCTCAATAACTAACCAATTTGGACCATGCTTTTTATCAAAAAATCCCATCAAACTAAAAAGTAGTAAATGTTGGGCATCTCGCTGAATAAAATCCTCTAGCCTATTTCTTGATTTAAATAAGGGCGTTAGCCTATAAACGCTTGAGCAAAAAACAAATACCCACAACCCAAATAGCGCTTTAAACCACATAGACTCTAAAAGCTCAGTGCTAATCATTAAAATAATAAGCACTAACCCTATTAACGATATAGCTATCGCTATTTTTTTATTTACAGCGTCCACAACTAATCCCTTTTAAGTCGCTTTTTTTCTTCTGATGCTTTTTCTGTCGGCTCAGGCCAATCATTAAAAAAAACGGTTAAATAACGGCTTTTCACCAAATACCACAATACCCATAAAACAATCATCATTTGTACTGCTAAAAATGATGAAAATCGATAATGGCTATGCGCTGCCTGAATACTTAACCATGTTAAATCAACAACAGCACATAAAATAAGAGGCCAGCGCATATGTCGCCATATTTTTGCTAACTTATCGCTCGCACTGTGTGAATCTCGTGGTCTGCGTAAACAAAATAAAATAGTCGGTATTATTGCAATACTTCCAATTGCTATTGCGATAAAAAAATCATTTTTATTTTTAAAAAATAACGACATTAAATCCAGTTCAGGCCTGCGGCTTAAAGCCGCAATCACCCAAATAAAATAGCCACGTAAAAGCACCAGCAAACTTAAATGAAATGCTATAGGTGTACGGTAACTTCCGTACTTATCCCAGTATTCTGGCCCATATCGGCTCATTGTCGCTTTCCTAGCCATTATGCTTTTTAAGCAGCTCAATTAATTCATCTTCCGTGAGTATGTCGATACCTAAATCTTGCGCTTTAGTTAGTTTTGAACCTGCTTTTTCACCTGCGACTAACGCATCAGTTTTCGCTGATACGCTACCAGATACTTTAGCACCTAATTGCTGCAAGCGAGCTTTAGCATCATTGCGGTTAAGTGTATTAAGCGTGCCGGTAAGTACATATGTAAGTCCTGCGAGTGGTTGCTCTTCCTCAGAAGGCGCACTCAACGCTGGCCAGTTTACGCCTTGCTCTATAAGCGCATTAACAACTGCTAAATTATGCTCTTCATCAAAAAAGCCACGAACATGTGTTGCAACTATTTCGCCTACATCACTTACCTGCGTTAAACTATCAATGCTGGCATTTATTATATTTTCAAGGGTAAGGAAGTGATTAGCTAAATTTTGTGCTGTTGCCTCACCTGCTTCGCGAATACCTAATGAATATAAAAACTTAGCAAGCGTAGTGCCTTTCGCCTCTTCAAGGGCTGTTACTAAATTTTTGGCTGACTTAGGTCCCATGCGTTCAAGTGACTCAAAATGTCCTTGTTTTAAAATAAACAAATCAGCGGGTGTTTTTATAAGCTCTCTGTCTACCAGCTGATCAACAATTTTATCGCCAAGGCCGTCTATATCCAGCGCTTTGCGTGACGCAAAGTGTTTAATTGCTTGTTTGCGTTGTGCAGGACATACAAGCCCACCCGTACAACGAGCGACAGCTTCGCCTTCAACCTTTTCAACATGAGAGTCACAAATAGGACAAGTTACTGGAAATTCGATATCGCTGGCATCATCAGGGCGGCGCTCAAGTACAACTTGCGTTATTTGTGGGATTACATCTCCTGCGCGGCGAATAATAACTGTATCGCCTACTTTTACGCCTAAACGTGCAACTTCATCACTGTTATGAAGCGTTGCATTTGATACGGTAACGCCACCCACAAAAACAGGCTTCAAACGTGCAACAGGTGTAATGGCGCCAGTACGACCGACTTGAAAATCAACATCAAGTAGTTGGGTTATTTCCTCTTGCGCCGGAAACTTATACGCAATAGCCCAACGAGGAGCACGTGCCACAAAGCCTAAACGCTCTTGTAAGGCCTTTTGGTTTATTTTTATTACTACGCCATCAATTTCATATTTAAGCTCACCACGGCGCGTTAAAATATCGCTGTAGTAATCGAGCGCGGCTTTTGGACCTTCAACTAATTTTGTTTCTGGGCACAAAGGTAGCCCCCAATCAGTCAGCTTTTCTAATTGCTGATAGTGATCCTCAGGAATGCTGCCATCAGCAACAAGCCCGGTGCTGTACGCATAAAACATGAGTGGGCGTTTAGCGGTAATTTTAGAGTCGAGTTGACGCAAACTCCCCGCGGCTGCATTACGCGGGTTAACAAATACTTTTTCACCGCGTTTTTGCGCTTCAGTATTTAATTTATCAAAGCCAGCGCTGTCCATAAATACTTCGCCGCGCACTTCAAGCTCTTTTGGGTAATCACCACGTAACTTAAGCGGTACATTACGAATGGTTTTAACATTTTGAGTAATGTTTTCACCGGTAAAGCCATCACCCCGCGTAGCCGCTTGTACAAGCACACCATCACGATAAATAATTGATACGGCTAATCCATCAAGTTTTGGCTCACAACAAAAAGTAAGCTCATCAGTACTCATTAAGCGCTCTTTTATACGACGATTAAACGCAGTGAATTCTTCTTCACTAAACGCGTTATCAAGCGATAACATGGGTACTTGGTGCGCTACTTGCTCAAATTTACTCAGTGCGGCACCGCCTACTTTTTGTGTCGGAGAGTCGGCGGTTAAAAATTCAGGGTGCTGCATCTCTAGTGCGCTTAATTCGCGTAATAACCTATCGTATTCAGAATCAGGAATACTGGGGGTGTCGAGCACATAATAGTTATAGTTGTGTTGCTCTAATGTAGTACGAAGATGATTAACTTGCTCACTAATGCTGCTAGACATTTAAACCTCAATAAACATAAAAAAAGCCACTTTGACGATTCACCGTCCAGTGGCTTATAAAAATATAATGTGTGCGTTATTTACGCTGAAAAAGAACGGACCTGCTCAACATATTGTCTTACGCGATCTACGGTCATTTCATTTCGCTCAGCATCTAAAATTTGTGCACCAAATTCATCCGCTAACTTTTTAGCTGCGCTGTGCAACATATTAAATGCCGCTAGACCATCGCCGTCGCACGGTAACGTCATAAATAAGCTTACCCCAGCGGTACTAAACTGTTCCATATTATCAATATCAAACGTACCTGGGTTATACATATTTACTAATCTAAATAAAACAGGGCCTTGGCCAGCCGGATCTAAGTGGCGATTAAAAAAACCTTCCTCAGAATATTTAAAACCTAAAGTATTAACTGCTGGTAATAATTTACTGCCCTGCATACTAAGCTCTTCTGGCATTTGAATATGCACAATAACAAAGTCAGACATTTGAGTAGGCGCTTCTTCAGCACTTTGATCTTTTGTTTCAAGATCATCAACTATCTCTAGGTCGTCTTCAATTGGTGTTTCTGGCACGCTTGTATCAATTTGCGGCTCATTTGCATCAAAGTTAAGCTCGCCAAATTGTGGCTCATCACGTTCGTCTTGCATTGGCTCTTTTGGCTCAGCCTCAGTACGAAACGGTTTAGATGAAGCTGGTGCGCTTTGTTGTAATGGCTCAACCCGTTCATTATCCGATACTTCTGGGCGGTCTTTTTTTCTAACTGACCACAATCCATGTATTAATAAACCACCAATGACAATTACACTGATAACGATTAAAACCCATCTTAATTGTTCGGCCATCCCCTCACCTTTTATTATTTGATATGCCTAAAACCTGTATATTAATGAAAAACTAATACACTTGTTATAAAAATTTATGCGTGTGCAAGTTGCACAGCTTGCTCTATATCTACAGCAACCATACGCGATACGCCAGGTTCTGCCATAGTAACACCTGTTAATCTACCTGCCATTTCCATCGCAATTTTATTATGACTAATATAAATAAACTGCACTGATTGTGACATTTCTTCAACCAAACGGCAAAAACGCACAACGTTGGCATCATCTAGTGGTGCATCTACTTCGTCCAGCATACAGAAAGGAGCTGGATTGAGCCTGAATATAGAAAACACTAATGATAATGCGGTCAGCGCTTTTTCTCCACCACTTAACAAATGAATTGTTGAATTTTTCTTACCCGGTGGTCGTGCCATTATACTAACACCACTTTCGAGTAAATCGTCACTGGTTAATTCTAAATACGCGCTCCCACCACCAAAAACTTTAGGAAATAGCTCAGTAAAGTCTTCGTTAACTTGATCGAACGTCGCTTTAAAGCGTGTTTTGGTCTCACTATCAATTTTACGAATTGCACCTTCAAGGGTGCTTAACGCTTTTGTTAAATCATCTAATTGATTATCAAGATAGTCACTACGTGCTTTGGCTAAATCAAACTCTTCTATTGCCGCCAAGTTTACTGCACCTAATTTATCTAACTGATTAGTAAATCCTGTTAACTGATTTTGTGCTGCACTTAAATTTAATGAATCTGGTAATTCATCAAGTATTGCTTTTAAGCTTTGTTTTAATTCTTCTAATGGCTCAAGCGCAACTTGCGCTTTTATTACTAAACTTTGTTCTTCAATTGTTAGCTTTTGGTGCTGCTCTTGCAAGCCCACCAGCTCACCTTGTGAATTTTTAAGGCTTATTTGCTTAGTGTTTAAGCTCTCTTTCGCCTGAGCTAATTCTTTTTGTAGCAATACTAATGCCTGCTCACCTTTTTGATGCTGTGCTAAGAGCTGCGTAATTTTATCGCTAAGTTCTTGCTTTGGTATTAGCAGCTCTTCTATTTCACTAAGTAGTTCTTGCGCACCTTCAGATGCACTAACGTGCTCTTGCTCTGCATGGCTCAATTTGGTTTGGCTTAACTGCCATTCACTGCGTGCCTTTTGCTCTGAGAGCGTTGCCTTATGCGCTTGTGTTTTATATTGCTCAAGCATGCTTAATGCTTCGCTATAACTTTTATCACTTTGTGAGCGCAAGCTATTTGCAGCGTCTACTTCATCCGCTAAGTTAAGTTGCTGCTCATTTAACACTTCAAATTGCGCTACTTGCTCATCAAGCACGGTATTTAATTGTAAAAGCGCAGTGGTTAATTGCTGTTTTTGTTGCTGTAGCTTTTCTAGTTGTAACTTAAAGTGCGCTACTTGCTGTTTGAGCATATCGCTGCGCGTACTGGCTACTGCTATATTTTGCGCAAGCTCATGTATGGTTTCTTTTAGCTCGCTTTGTTCGTTAATTAATTTTATTTGCTCAGCTGTATGTTCGTCACGAGTGTGTGTTACTTGTTTTAGCTCGTCCTCGGCATTATTTAACTGCTGAGCTTTATCTTGCAATTGCTTATGCTTTAAAAGTAATGAGTTTTCTGCATTACATTCGGCACTTACATGCCAGTTACGACCATATAAAGCACCGTTTTTATCCATAATGGCTGTATAAAAACTATCTTTTAGTATTTCTAAATCACCGCTTTCACTATAAGCAATACGTGCTAAATGCTCTGGATAAACACCGCTTGTTATATATGTAGCTAAGCTATTTGTTGGCATGCTTTTATCACTATTTGGCCACACACTGTTATCAGCTTGCTGCTCACTTACATTTAAATGCTCTAAAGATTTAAGTGCTTGCTCTATTAGAAGCTCAAAGCCTTCTTTAACACCTAGCTGATTAAACAAACCATTAGTACGTTCACTTTTCTCATCAAGCCCTAATGTACTTTTAAGCCCCGTTATACTGGCTTTTAACTCGTTTATTGTTTGAGTGAGCGTCGAATATTGTTTTTGTGAGTTATTAACAAGCTCATTTTGCACTTCAAGCTTAGCAGTGCACTTCGTATGTGCTGTTTGTTTAGCGGCAAGTTCTTGAGTTAAGGTTTGTGTTTGCTGTGTTTGCTGTATTAACTGCTGCTCTACATCACTACTTTGTAGCTCACTAAGCTGAACAGTTAACTGATCAATTTGCTCGTTAACGTGGCTTATTTGCTGCTGAGTTTGTTTAATGTGACTACTATGTAGTTGCACGTTATTATTAAGCTGTTGCTGTTGCTCACACAAAGCTTGCCAATGAGTATGGTGGCGCTGCTTAAGTGCTAATAATTCCTCAAGTTCATGCGTTAACCCACTAACTTGCTCTTCACATATTAAGGCGTTTTCATTTGCCTCTTGCAGGGCTTCATTAAGTTGCTCGCACACAATTTGCTGCTGCGATTTTACCTCAGCACTTTGAATTTGGCGTTGCTGTAATTTAATTAAACTTTGTTTAAGCGTTTGGGTTTGCTGCTTTACATTGATTTGTTGTTGCTCAGCGCGAGTAAGCTCGGTGTGTATTACATGTTGCTGATGCTGTGCATCGCTTAGTTTATCTTGCTGGGCTTGTACTTGCCCCTCTAGGCTTGCAAGTACATCGTCATGCCCTGAGTTAGCGGTTTTAAAAAACAAAATTTGATCATTAAGTTTTTTAATTTGGGCACTTTTTTCAAGTTGCTGCTGATGTAACTTTTGCCATTTTAAAACGGCAATTTGGCCTTTTAGCGTACGTTCTTGTACTTTTAATTCGCGGTATTTTTTTGCATCAACCGACTGCACAGCCAATTTATCGAGCTGGCTTTGTAATTCTTTACGCACATCTAACAAACGTTCAAGGTTTTCGCGAGTGCTCTTTATACGAGTTTGTGTTTCACGGCGACGCTCTTTGTATTTAGAAACGCCAGCGGCTTCTTCTAAAAATACGCGCAGCTCTTGTGGTTTACTTTCTATTAAGCGCGAGATCATCCCTTGCTCAATAATTGCGTAACTACGTGGACCAAGACCGGTGCCTAAAAATATATCGGTAATATCACGCTTACGGCATTTACTGCCATTTAAAAAATACAGTGACTGTCCGTCGCGCGTTACTAAACGCTTAATAGCAATTTGGTTTCGATCGGCAAATGTGTTTGAAGGACTTCCTTTATCGTTATCAAAAACAAGCTCTACAGAGGCTTGTGATATGGCTTTTCGATTAGTTGAGCCATTAAAAATAACGTCGGTCATGGCGTCGCCACGCAGGTTTTTAGCAGAGCTTTCACCTAGCACCCATCGTACTGCATCAATAACGTTAGATTTGCCACAGCCATTGGGGCCAACAACACACGTCATTTGATCAGGAAATGGAATTTTAGTGGGCTCTACAAAGGATTTAAAGCCCGCTAATTTAATAGTGCTTAAGCGCATCTTATTGTTATTACCGATTATTATTGTTATTGATTACAAACAATTTAACTCATTAACAGTTAAATTGTTAAGCTTGTCGTTTAAAATTATCTAAAATAATACCGGTCGCCATTGCAACATTAAGCGATTCTGCACCACCAAAAGCGGGGATGGTGATTTTATTAGTTACTAATTTTGCACATGTCTCGCGTATTCCATGCGACTCACTGCCCATTAGTAAAACGCCTGAGCCCGTAAATTGGGTTTTATGCACGCTTTGCCCATCTAAAAAAGCACCGTAAACAGGTAAATTTAAAGACTGTAGGTAATCAGGTAAATCTATTTGGCTTACCGATACCCTTACAAATGAGCCCATCGTGGCGCTAATTGTTTTTGGGTTGTAAGCGTCTGCGCTGTCGGTGCTAGTTACTATTTGTTTAATACCGTACCAGTCTGCCACTCTTATTATTGTGCCTAAATTACCAGGGTCTGATACGCCATCAAGTGCGAGTATTAAGCCACTTGCTTGTGGTAAAGCTGCCTTTGGCATATCAACAATAGCAATGGCTGCATTATTGCTAACTAGCGTGCTGGCTTTGGTGAGGACTTCTTCATCAGCTTCAATAAAATTAGCGTGCTGATACTTACCTTGGTACGCATTTATAAATTCGTTTGTAGCAAAAATATTAACCACATTTAATGGGCTGTTTAATAACTCAAGTACGTTTTTCTCACCCTGTACAAGGTATTGATTATATTGCTTTCGGTACTTTTTTTGGCCAAGTTGGCGAATAAGTTTGAGTTGGTTTTTTGAAATCATAACAGCCCCATAAAATTATCCAGCAAGTATAACAGATTTCGTTATAACATCTGAACTCGAAAAGCAGCGAATGGGGCTAATTTATCTTACTCGCACTTCTTTCAAAGGTCAGATTAATGCGAATAAACATGCCTTTTATTGCCTCTAATTGATTTGAATCGTCCACCGTCTGAGCCAATTCCCCATAAAGATTATCTGACGCTTGCTTAAACTTATTATTAAATTTGCCCTTGGTTGCCAACATAAATGCATCGGCTAATGTACGCTGCCACTCATTTAAATACTTTAGCTTTGTATTACCAGCCAAATTTTCACAAATTGAGTTTAATCGAACCGACGCATGCCCTAAATTTAGAGCGGTTAGTGCAAGATCAGTAATTACGCGTGAGTGTGAACCTTGATCGTAATTAGTTAGGCGAATTAACCTATCGGCCATGCGGCGGTTATACCAAATACTTGGGGTTGGATGGTTATTTATTTCGAGTAAATCTTTATAAGTGGCCTTAAAAACACGATGAACAAGTAATTGTACACTCGGGCCTGTGAATAACTGAAAAATCCAAAATAAAATACTCACCCCCGCAAAAATTGCCATTGCAGAGCTAAGTGTGTAATCGATTGAAAACGCAAGGCTCATATCGGTACTGGGTCTTACCAAAATCGTAAATGGGATACAAAACCCCAAGCCATATGGCAATGTTTGTTGATCAGCTAGCAGCAGTAAACCCAAAAAATAAGGCCCTGCTAATACAAGTAGCAATATTTCTAATTGCCCACCACTTTGTGATAATAAATTGAGTGCGTAAAAAATAGTTACAATAGCAGCAACCACCACGCCTACCAATAAACGCTTTATTACCACCTGTAAAATAGCTAACGGTATTCTCGCCAACATTATCGAAAATATGACCGGTAAAATCATAATTAATAATGCAGCAGAAGAACCTGTATTAATCCAAATAAATGCGCCGATAGAAAATACCAAAGCAGTTCTAAATCCAACAATAATGCCAGCTAATGGGTCGCGATATGTAAGCATACTGGGTGCATTTAATAATGTTTTATCACGCTCTTCTAACGCTCTGTATGCGCGTAGTAAAATTGTTAAGTCGGCTGCTACTTCTAAGCTCACATTGAGCATGTGAGATTCAAATGGCGAATCACACACCGTATTTGCTCTATAGTCGGTTAGCTCTTTACGCAGCGTTTTAACTTGTTCGGCGCAGTAATCAAAATCGTCAGACTCCTTAATTTGCGCAAATACGTGCTTAAGTTTACTTATTAATTTATCTAAAGTAGGTGTAATAAGGTCTTCGTGGTTTCGCTGTAGACGGCCAATTATTTGAATTAAGGCCAATAAAGAAAGTACTTTTTGCGACAACTGATTTGCAGCACGCGAGCGCCCTGGACCTTTTGGTCCTTCGTACCTTACTGCGCTGGAATCTTCGTTTATTGATCCCAATGTTGCCATAATGCCATCTATTTGCTGATGACGGTTTTCGTGCGAGCCCTTAGAATCAAGCTCAATAACTAAATAATGTAACGTTTGATTTATAACCGACCGCGCTTGTGTTTGCAGTAAATGTTTAACCTTTACAGGCCAAAATAGATGACTCACAAGCCCAGCACATACAGAGCCTATTATTATTTCGCTTACTCGCGCTTGTGCAATATCAAATATACTTTGGCTGCTCACCATTGCCGGAGTAACCATGACTAAAAGTACAATAATGGCGGCTGTTACACCGGCCATAGCAAACGCATACACAAAGTTTGCTTGGCGTACCATTGCCGATAACGCAGAGTTCACCCCCAACCATAATGCCAGTGCACCGAGCGCTAAATAAGGGTAGAGAATTAACTGAGTTAAAAGCAATATGCCAAATAAACCGCCCACTATGGTGCCTATTATTTGGCAAATTGCTTTTTCAATAACCAATCCGCTTTGCGGGCGTAATTGCAAAAATATAGCCGAGACTAACGCCCAATAAGGCCTTTCAAGATTAAGCGACATAGCAATAGTGAGCGCCATCACCATGGCTATAACGCCCTTAGTCGCAAAAATAATTGCCTGTTTTTTAGGAAAAAACAAATTTTGTAATACAACGCCCACTGTATTCCCCTTAACGTGTAGCGAGATGTATAGTGGCGGTCATTCCTGCGCTAAGCTGTGTATTTTCGGGCAATGAATCTAACTTAATATCAACAGGTATACGCTGTGATAAACGTACCCAATTAAATGTTTGTTGCACTTGCGGTAAAAGCTGACCGTTACTTTGTGTATTCGTATTTGCAATGGCTTTACCTACACTCATTACGTGCCCTGTTAATTGCTTACCACCGCTTAGAAGCGCTATTTTTGCTTTTTGATCAGGATAAATAAGCGGTATTTTACTCTCTTCAAAGTAACCCGTTACGTAAAATGAATCTGACTGAACAATAGCAAAAACAGGTGTGCCTTGAGCTACATAGTTACCTTGGCGTAAATTTAAATTAATTATTTGCCCTGATGCAGGCGCAACAATTTTAGTTCTATCAACATTTAACTGCGCAATTGTTTGCTCTGTTTTAGCTAGGTTATAATTTGCCTCAGCAATTTTAGTATTGATACGCGTTGATTCTAAAGTTTCTTCACTTATTGCCTGTTGAGTGTTTAGCTCAACACGTCTTTCGTATTTATGTTTAGCAAGTTCCCATGTATACAATGCGTTTTCTGTGTTTGCTTTACTTTTATCAAGCGCTGCTTGATAACGCTTTTTATCAACATTAAAAAGTACTTCGCCTTTTTGTACGTTTTGACCATCTTTAATATTTAAAGCAGTTACCCAACCCGACACGTCTGGAGCAACCGTGACAATATCGGCTCGAATACGCCCATCACGCGTCCAAGGAGTATGCATGTAGTCAGTCCATACCCAACGCCCAGCAAAAACCGCAGCTATAACAATCAAGATAGTAAAAGTAATACGCAGATATTTAATCATTCAATTTATCTTCCACTTAGTAATACCAACCCGCAATAATACTTGAGTAATTTGAGGGCTTAAACCTGACGCTAACTGTGTTAAAAATTTCTGATATAGAACAACTAAATAACGAAATTTTTGCCTTGTTATCGACACGGTTTTCTTGCCTCAAAATAGCTCAATTAATTAAACAGATTGGTATAAATAGACGGCGAGTGCCAAGTAACAAACAAATAGTGACACCTCAAACCAAGCCACTTTCCAAATACGGTCATGCCAATCTAGTCGATGCAAAGCAAAACGAGTCAACGCCGTTAAAATAAATGCTATTGGGAAGTAAACAATCAGCGGGCTAAACTCTAACCCCCCTAACACGACTGCTTGGAACATAATAAATATCCTAATGTTATTTAAAGCGGTGATAAAAGCTGTAAAACCTAAATAAATTTACATCCGCACTACTCTTACAATCTATTATTTTGGCATATAAATCAATTAGCTTAATTGTACGTAGGTGTGCTTAATACATAATTAATGCCATTACATTTAAGCAGCACTAAGTATGTATAGTAGCTAAATCGCATATTAATAAGCTAAAGACCCCAGTTACCAGCCAAATAAATAAACCAGCGAGGTTTATTTATAAAAAAGTATTAGAGTATTTAACTCAATATTTAAAACGCCTATTTATAGCTGTTTGCAGAAGGGTTGGATAATTATAAACATTGAATTTTGCACTAAAAATGGGTAAATTAACAAAAAAACAACATGGATATAATTTAATGGAATCAATACACCCTACCCCATCTGAAACAACCCCACCAATAAATGAACCTGCTGAACCAATTTTTAGCGGAAAAGTGCAATTTAGTGGTAAAGGTGGTGAGTTTTTTGGAATTTGGATTGTAAATATATTACTTAGCGTTATTACGCTTGGCATATATTCGGCGTGGGCTAAAGTACGTACGCATCGCTATTTTTACGGCCACACCCGTATAGATGGCCATAGTTTTGACTACCTAGCAACACCAATACAAATTTTAAAAGGTCGGATTTTAGCGGTTGTTGTATTTTTTATTTACACATTCTCAATTAGCTTTATGCCTATTTTAGGCCTATTTATTGCTCTTGGTTTTATCTTTTTAATGCCATGGATTATTAACCAAGGTTTACGTTTTAATCTGCGTATGACCCGCCATCGTAATGTTCGCTTTGCTTTTAAAGGCAGTTATGGCGAAGCCTTTGTTAACTTTATACTTTTACCTATTGCAAGCATATTTACGCTTTATTTATTAATGCCTTACGTTATAAAACGTATTGATAGTTATATCCATAGCAATATTAGTTATGGCGATAAACCACTTACTGTAAATCTTAAAGGCGAAACCTATTACCTAACAGCGCTTATTTGCTTTGTAGTGAGCTCTATCACCATGGTGGTATTTATGGGGATTTTAGGATTATTTGGCCTCAACTTAGTAGATATTGAAAACCAACAAAATTTAGAAAACTCTGCAGCGATGGTTATGCTTCCTATCTTTATGATGATTGCCTATGTGCTAATGATTGCCATTGTTTCTGCTGTATGGCACGCCGCTATTAGAAATCACATTTTTGATAACAGCCATTTTGAAGGCGTTGCTACATTTAAATCAGAGCTAAAACCAATTCCTTTCGCTGTTTTACTATTAACTAATATGTTGGCTATTGTATTTTCTTTAGGGCTTGCATACCCATGGACAAAAGTACGTACATCAAAAATGCTCGCTGATGTAACTAACGTCACTATTTATCCTGGTGCATTAAACCTAATCGATACCGCGCAAGAACAGCAATCATCATTTGCTGAAGAAGCTGCAAACGTATTTGATATTGACCTTTCTCTAACTTAAGAGCTCACCATGCATGTAAAGGGACATTTTTTCCCCATCGCATCGAGTAACTATCAAGTGTGTGTTGCCACTATTAGCGACACACACATTGAGGTTATCAACGATGAACACGTTATCGCTCGCCACGTAATCTCAAGTCTAACATTAAGTTCAGGGATGGCAGGACTTGCCGACGAATTAAACTTTGAAGATGGCAGTCGTTTTATCCCTCAAGATGTAAGTTACAGATGGCCATTTAAAGAAAATAACCATCACATAATGGAGCGCCTTGAAAAAAGTAAATGGGTAATTTTAGCCGCAGTCATATTTACACCACTTTTTATGTGGTTAGTACTTTATAAAGCGGTACCGGCCATTGCTGTTTATAGTGTTGATACCCTGCCACGTAATGTTGTGGAACAGATGGGGGAGCAAAGTTTTACACTAATTAAAAAGATTGCGCTTGACCCAAGTGAGCTGCCCGCAGAGCAGCAAACTAAAGTACAAGCACATTTTACAAGTATGCTTAATGCGTTATCGCTTGATCAATCGGTTTATAGGTTATCGTTTTATAAATCAGACAGCTTTGGTGCTAACGCGTTTGCACTACCCCATGGCCGTATCGTGGTAACCGATGATTTAGCAAATTTACTTGCCGATAAACCCAATGCACTAAAAGCGGTATTGCTACACGAAATGGGCCATGTAGTCCACCAGCATAGCGTACGTATTACAGCACAATCTGCCGCAAGTACGATTGTACTAGCAGTTGTATTTGGTGATTTAGAGGGAGTTGCAGAGGTTGCATTAGGTACGGGTGCATCGTTTGCTCAGCAAGGGTTTTCACGAGATATGGAACGCGAGGCAGATAGCTTTGCACTCACCCAATTAGAATCGCTTGGGTATTCGAGTAATGACTTTGCTGATGCAATAGAAGCGCTGCAAGAAAGCCATACCAGCGAAAACGAACACCTCGAAAAAGTAAATGACTTATTAGAGTACTTATCTAGCCACCCAAGTGCACAAGAGCGTATTGACAATGCTAGGAAATAATCGCGGTTATATTCAACTTGCTCGCTACATAGTGAGTTTAAGTTGGATATACTAATTCAATTAACTATGGGGGCTATTTTAACGTTAAATAAATCATTTAGTAACTAGGCAAAAAACTTTGTGTTTAGTGGTTCTAAATAAAAGTTTTTTAACGACGTTAGTAATTGATTTAGAACGTTAAATTGTTCAAATAGTTATTTGGGTTAGTATCATTCACGGCTTTTTCCCAAAGCTTTATCACGTAGCACCACTTGAAAAATTAATGACTGGCAGTGCTGGTTTTTCAGCCGAAGTGTCTGATTTAATTACACGTTCGGCGGGTGTTGGCGAAATTATATTTGGCTTGTGTTTATTTGTATTTTATAAAAATAAATATCTAGTAATTTTAAATGTTTTAGCATTAATTGGCCTTTTACTCGCAGTAGTTGTAATGCAGCCACAATTGCTTATTGAAGCATTTAACCCTGTAACTACTAACCTGCCGCTTATTGGGCTAAGCGTTATTTGGTTAAAAGAAATTAAGCAGTTGAATAATCGATACCTCTAAATAAAAAAGGGTATGCAAATGCATACCCTTTTTTGTAGTACTTAAATTATAGAATTAGTACTTATTGTTATGCGTCCACAAATGCAGTAATTCGCTCGCAATGGTTGCTGCAGCAATTGCGGTAAGCTCGCTTTGGTCGTACGAAGGTGATACTTCTACCACATCCATACCCACCATGTTTATGCCTTTTAGCGCACGCAGTACTTTAAGTACTTTATCTGACGTTAAACCACCACACACAGGAGTGCCTGTACCAGGCGCAAACGCAGGGTCTAAACAATCTATATCAAACGTTAAGTAAACAGGTAGGTCACCTACTCGCTCAAGTATTTGCGCTGCAATATCATTAGCATGTAAATCGTTGGCTTGCATTGCATCAATCACAGCAAACTCATGTTTACTTTGATCAAAGTCGGTACGAATACCTATTTGTATACTGTGCTCAACATCAATCAGCCCTTCCATTGGTGCATGATAAAACATAGTGCCGTGATCAAAACGCGAGCCATTGCTATAGGTATCGGTGTGCGCATCAAAATGTACTAACGCCATTTTGCCATGTATTTTTGCGTGAGCACGTAATAGCGGAAGCGTTACAAAGTGATCGCCCCCTAAACCTAATAGTGTTTTACCTTGGCGAAGTATTTGATCAGCAGCCATTTCTAGTTGCGCAGTAAAATACTCAGGATCCCCGACAGGGTAAGTAAAGTCCCCTGCGTCTGCCACTTTTAAGCGCTCAAACAACGGGAACGTCCACGGGTATTTAGTGTCTTCCCATGCTAAATGAACCGATGCACGACGAATTGCATCAGGGCCTAAGCGCGCACCAGGGCGGCCCGAGGTCGCTAAATCAAATGGTAAGCCTAAAACCACTACGTCTGCATCAATTGCATTAATGTTTTGCACCATAGGACGACGTAAAAACGTCATCCCATTTGAGTACAATGAGTGATCTGCGTGACCAAACAAAGTTGACATTGCTTATAACTCTTCTAAATAAGTGTAGCCATCAAGGCCGCTTTGCAACTCGTCTAAAACGCTTTGCTGTTCGTGTTTTTCAATTTTAGTGCTTACTAACTGCTCGTATGATTGCTGAAAACTTTCAACATCTAAATGTACATAGCGCATCATATCGGCAACAGTGTCACCTTGGTTTATCTCGGTAATACTTGCAACGCCTTGCTCATCCATATTAACAATTGCGCTGTGCGTATCGCCAAACAGGTTATGCATATCACCTAAAATTTCTTGATAAGCGCCCACCAAGAAAAAGCCCATTAAATAAGGTTTATCGGCACTAAATTCTGGTACAGGTAATGTGCTTTCAATACCTTGTCCATCTACGTAATGCTCAAGTGCGCCATCTGAATCACAGGTTATATCAAGTAATACAGCACGTTTTTTTGGTGCTTCAGTTAAGCCACTTAATGGCAATACCGGAAACACTTGATCAATGCCCCATGCATCTGGAAGCGATTGAAATAACGAAAAGTTTACAAAAAACTTATCGGCTAAACGTACGTTTAACTCGTCAATAATAGGACGATGAAAACGGTTTTTATTATCCATGTGCTTGTTGAGTTCATAACAAATACGGATATTAATTTGTTCAGCCCATGCACGTTGCGATAAATCAAGTAACCCGAGTGCAAATTGGTTATGCGCTTCAGCTAAGTCACCTTGGCTGTCGTGATAAATCTCAATTAATGCACGGTCATCCGTTAAATCAGTTAACTGTACAAACGATGCCCACATGTTTTTTAATAACAGGGGTGCATCTGCCGCTGGTGCTACTAACTCTTCTGGCATGTAACTTTCAGTACCAATAACATTAGAAATAAGCACAGCATGATGCGCCGTAAGCGCACGACCCGACTCAGAAATAATAGTCGGCATTGGTTGCTCATATTGCTTACATGTATCACCAATGGTGTACACAATGTTATTCGCATATTCAGCTAAACTGTAATTCATAGAGTTATGCGACTGGCTACGTGTGCCGTCGTAATCAACAGCTAAACCACCGCCTACATCAAGACAATCAATTTCTGCGCCTAATTTTCGTAGCTCACAGTAAAAACGCGCAGCTTCGCTTACACCTAAACGTACGTCACGAATGTTCGCCATTTGTGACCCTAAGTGAAAATGCACAAGCTGCAATAAATCAAGCTGGTTTGCGCCTTTTAAACGATTAACTACATGTAAAACTTGCGATGCGGATAAACCAAATTTTGATTTTTCGCCACCACTCGCTTGCCACTTACCTTTACCTTGCGACGCTAAACGTACACGAATACCAATGCGTGGTTTTACGTTAAGCTCTTTTGCTTGGCTAAGCACCATGTCTAGCTCAGAAAGCTTTTCAAGTACGATATACACTTTATGACCTAGCTTTTCGCCAATAAGTGCTAAACGTACGTATTCTTTATCTTTGTAGCCATTACATACAATAACAGCGCTGGTTTTTTCAGCCAGTGCTAGTACAGTTAGTAATTCAGGCTTGCTGCCTGCCTCTAAACCAAGTTGCTTTTTTTCTACTTGTGCTTGGCTTGCTACTATTTCTTCAACCACTTCACGTTGTTGGTTTACTTTTATCGGGTAAACTAATAGATAGTCTTTAGGGTAACCATAGTTTTCAATCGCAGTATTAAATGCGCCGCATAAGCTGTGTACACGATGGTGTAAAATTTGCGGAAAACGAACTAAAGCAGGTAAGCTTAAACCTTTATCTTGTAGTTGCTTTGCGATATCTGTTAATGCAATGGTTTGCTCTGGTGCATGAGCCTTGGGCGCAACATACACATCACCTTGATCATTAATACCAAAAAAACCTTGGCTCCAATGACGAACATTGTAGCTCGTACGAGCTTGTTCTAGTGATGTTGTCTCTTTCATTTATCTTTCTCTTTTGTTTAATTAATGCCGACTCGGCTAGTGCCGCGCATTAAAAGAAAAATAGAGATTCAAGTCCAACAAGTATTTTTGCTCGTAACGAGTGATTTTTGATGATAAAAAAATAACCAAACAACTATTGCCCGCTAGCATATATAAAACAGGACTTTGATGATTTTTAAAGATAAGAAAAGTTATAAAAAATGGCTGTTTTTAAATGACTCATTATAAATTTTATTAGCAAAAATGAGTTAGCTCATTCAATAAAATTCATCTTGAGTTACTTTGTTTATAAAATTTACTTTTGATGGATTAGAGTAAGGTGTTCTCAACACCTCAAATTACTGCTATTTAGCCAACGTGTTGTGACCAAGTATTACCTATGTATTCTGCAAAGTGAATAAAAACTGCACGTCAAAAACGCTTAGCATACATCCACCAGCACCAATAACCGCACACAACTACTTATGAGTATTGTATAACTGACTCTTTATTTAACTATTATTGGCTTTTTATCTATCTCTGTCATATTTTCAACCGTAGATAAACCATACCCACCAAACAGTAAAGTCGTAGTAATTAACCTCAACTTGTAAGTATTGCCTATTGTAGATAATTTATGTGGACTAACTTTCCAGAGTTTTTTATAGTCATTTGCATTTACATAAAAGGCCGTATTATTATCAGCTAAAGTAACTACTTTATTTCTTAAAATAACAGTTTCAAGAAAGTGTCTAAAACATGTATTTTTATCAATAAAAACAAATACAATTTCACCTTCAATACATTTTTGCTGCAGGGGTTTTGGTAGTCTATAAATTAAAAATGCAAAAAATAGGAAACTAGCTGCTATAAATATAAAAATAATCACAAGGTATAATATATTCAATCTTTTATTCCATTAAAATATGAGTGCTGGTTTGGTATTACAATTTGCGATGTTTTAATAAGGGTAAGGTAGCCATTCCTGCCAATTAAAACTTTCGCTATACATTTCATCAACTATATCCATATACTCAGATTTTGTAGCTAGGAGGTACGCTTGCCTCTCTTTTGGGCTCATATAAGCAAGCCAATAAGGGAGATAACCTGGGTAGTCTACCCCAAACATATCTTCAAAAAATCGGCTTTCAGGAAGCTCAAGGGTAATTTCATTATGAGTAAGCTTTGGCATGCATTTGAATTAAATAGACTTTGGGGCGAACATAATTATTGCCATACCTAGCAGTGCTACTAAACCACCGATAATATCCCACATAGTAAGCTTTACGCCATCTACAACCCATAACCATAATAGCGCAACGCAAATATATACGCCGCCATAAGCTGCATATACACGTCCGGCAGCAGTAGGGTGTAAAGATAGCAACCATGCAAATAGTGCCAAACTTAAAGCCGCAGGAATTAAAAGTAAAATGCTTTTATCTTGTTTTAGCCAAAGGTAGGGCAAATAGCACCCCACTATTTCAGCTAAGGCTGTAATAATAAAAAGTGCGATTGTTTTTAATTCAAACATAATGCTCCGCGCAAAAATAACAAGCATAACAATCTATATAAATTGTTATGCTTAGTGCGTTGTTATTCGCTAAGCGCCATAGTGGCAAGTTTCATTGTGCTTTCAAACGACTTGGTACCCGCTATAAATAAACCATTATGGCAAAACACTGCGTCATCAATACCTGTTTCATCTACGAACGCTTGATCAGATAAACCAGACCATGCTTTAGGAAGCGGTTTTCTATCTTCAAACGAGCCAGGCTCAACGGGTACTGTTTGTAATATCCATTGCCCAGAATGCGATGGGTAAACCATGTATAGCGCCTCACTTGATAAAATATGCACTGTTTTTTTCCACGGTGTGTACTTTTCAAGCACGATTACTCTGGCATCGTCTGCATTTTCAATTGCTCTGGCGACAATCTCTTTTGCATTAACACTACCGTGAGCTGAGGCGATAAAACGAATGAGCATACGTGCTGCAAATTCAACGGCTTCATCAAAACAGGTATCAAAGTTACTTTCTTCTTCCCATGTAGGGTTAAACATTGAAATTGTTTGGCTCAAGCTTATCCCTTTTGATACACCTTCAACATGACCACAATCAATGGCGTCAATAGTTGAAACTAAACCTGAATCCACTCTATCAGCAACGGCCTGGTTATCATCACACAGTGCTAAGCCGTATTTTTTCCACACTAAACCAAATGATGAAAAAGGAATGCCATTTTCTCGCTCGCCTGCACCACCACGTTGATGATGATCAAAGCGATTAGTTTCAGGATCGTATTCCCCACCTACATCTATTACGTAGTCGGCACTTTCTATAAGCGCTTTATCGCGTGTGCGTACCAATTTAAACGTTGGCAAAACATGTTTAAGTACCGCAATACTAAAAACGTCATCTGCATGAAAATTACCATTGTGGGTTACTACTGTTATTTCGCTCATTTGTTTATTGCTACTTTTAGAAAAGATAAAAATTCTCGCTTTGTAAGTTAGTCACTAATTATCGAGGCAGATTTTATACGAAGACAGGTGTTAAAAACAGTGAAGTATTTTTGCATCACTATAAAAGCTGCTTTTATAGTTACTAGTTTGAGTATGACTTTTATTACAAGATAATAATGAAGGCAGATATTTACGACACATTAAGCTTTAACATGTCGCAGCGTTAATGAACTTATTTACTAAGCCCTAATTCCATAAAAACACTTTGTGGATTATCTACATATGAGCCAAAACTGCTACAGCGTTTAAAGCCTAAATTTTCATATAAATTGATTGATTTTATTTGTTTTGGGCCTGTTTCTAAGCGTATTAACGGGATTTGTTTTTCGCCAGCTTGATGCAATAAAATCTGCATAATACGTCTTGATAGCCCTTTACCACGATGACTTGGTTTTACATATAAACGTCTTATTTCGCCGTAAGGCTGGGTATCAAATTTCTCTACAATCGCACCGCAGGCAATAATACCTTCTTCAGTTTTTAAACCAATAGCGTACACATTAGGTAAGGTTAATTCGTTTAACTCCAGAGACTGTGCGGTAGCCACAGGATATAAAGAATTTATAAGTCGGTCTATATCATCAAATACATTTACCACGTCGGGATCATTCGGGTTCAAATCGACTAACTGCATAAAGCTTCCATTCATTGTTATAAGTTTATTAAGCTTTAAATAATATATTTAAGCGGTCATAGCTTAGCATTGTTTAATTAAAAAATCTTTACTCCTTATTTAGCATATGGGTTATGACATTTCACCAGCTAAAAGAGCAAAAGTGGCCTAGCAAGTGTATAAATTTTGCTAAATTATTACTAATTAATAAATAGTAGTGTTCAAGTATTATTGCGCATTAGTATTAGCGCTATGCCATTTTGCATAGCCTTCTTTATCCATCGGCCTTGCAATTAAGTAGCCTTGCATGGCGTCAATATTCATTTTTTTAAGTAAGTCATATTGTTCTGTTGTTTCTACGCCCTCTGCAACTACCTCTAAGTTTAAGCTTTTTCCTAAACTGATAATTGTTTGCGCAATATTAAAGCCAACCGTGCTATCTAAAATTTTATCAATAAAGCTTTTATCTATTTTTAATTCTTTAACAGGAAACGCACTTAAGTACGCTAAGCAGGAGTAACCGGTTCCAAAATCATCAATCGAAAATAAAAAGCCAGCGGCAATGAGTTCTTTCATTTGCCTAATTGTATAATCTATATCGCTTGAGAGCATTGACTCGGTTATTTCTAACTTAATTTGCTGTGCTCGAATATCAAATTTATTGATAGTGCTAAACAGCTCTCCTTTTAAATTTGATGAATTAAACTGGCTTTGGCTAATATTAATTGAAACACTAAACGAGTCGTCAATTATGTTATCTGCTTTAAGTTCGTTTATTAAAATACATATATCATGTAAAACAATATTTTGTAGTTTTTGAATAAGCCCGTATTGCTCTGCAATTGGTATAAATTCGTTTGCCGCTATTAACCCTTTTTGAGGATGGTTCCACCTAATGAGTGCTTCAGCACCAATAACATCACCATACGTATTTACCTGAGGCTGAAAATAAGCACAAAACTCATCAGATGCAATCGCCCTGACTATATCGGTTTCTAGTTCAGTTTGTTTTTCAAGCAGTGTTTGTAAGGCTGGATCGTAAAAGCTACTGCTATTCCCCCCTTTATTTTTAGAACGATACATAGCCGTGTCTGCAAATTTTAATATATTGCCTGCCTGCGCATTTACGCTATCAATTAGACAAATACCTATGCTGCAGCTTACTTGAAATGCAAGGTTGCCCACTTCAAATTTATCATGAAAAGCTCTTTGAATCTCTTTGGCTACTATTTTGCACTCGATGCTCGCCTGCTGTGTATTTTCTCCAACGTGTTTTAGTAAAATAATAAACTCATCGCCACCCGCTCTGGCCAACGTATCAGAGCCTTTTATTATTGCGCTTAACCTTTTTGATAATTCCACAAGTACTTCATCACCCGCACTGTGCCCAAGTGAATCATTAATACGCTTAAAATTATCTAGGTCTAAAAATAATAACGCCCCTATATTTTTATCACGCTTAACACTCTCCACACACATGCTTAATTTGTCGCTAAGCATTCTTCTATTTGGAAGATTCGTTAATGGGTCGTAAAAAGCAAGCTTATGTACTTCTTGTTCGGCCTTTTTCTTTATTGAAATATCTCTGGCCATCCATACTACGTGCCTTTTTGTAGGACTATTGGGGTGGTAATGATCTAATGCAGCAGCCCTGCCTTCAAAAACTATATTCCCCTTTGGTACAGCTAATTCATATTCAAAAATTTGCGTCTCGTTAGTCGAGAGTGTTTTTTTAATAACGTCCATTATCATTTGTGCATCGTCTTGGGAGAGCAGATCCTTAACACTTTGACCAATAAGGTCCTTGCTTGAATCAAGCAGTAACTCATTAGAGGTACCATACACATCGGTATAAATTCCCTCTTCACTTAAAATAAGAATGAGATCAGGCATTACCTTAGTGAAGGCTTTAAACTTTTCATTACTTTGCTGTAAATTCGCGAGCAGCTGTTTTGCTTTGTTAAATTCGTTACTTTTTTCAAGAGCGATACTAGAAAAGTGCACAAAAAAATCGATTAACTCTAAGTCTTGCTTTGATGGTGATTTAGGAGTGCTGTGATAGATAGCAAAGGTGCCTAATAAATCGGCTTGAGTTGAAAAAATAGGCGTTGACCAACATGACTTAAGACCAAACTTTAGTGCTAAGTCTTTAAAGTCCTCCCACAGCGGTGAAGTTTCGATATTTTCAACAATAGTGCGCGATTTCGAAAATGCAGTAGTACCACATGAGCCCACTTTTGGCCCTATATAGACTCCATTAAGCAAACTACAGTACTCTGGATGAATATTAGGAGCTGCGCAATGAAAAAGCTGCTGGCCTTTAACTGATAAGATTGAACACCTAGCGGATTCATCATCAATAATCTGCTCGATTGATGAACAAATTTCAGTAAGCACCTCACTTAAAGGTACCCCTAATGCAATTTTAGATAAAATGCCTTGCTGGTGAGATAATAACTTTTTTAACCTATCCGTACCCATTTTCCTTTACCCGTATTATTTATACACATTGAAACAACAAAAGCTTTAATCAAGCGCTTTTTTCTTACGCAGTAAAGTTCAGTATAGTCATGATTAGTAAGTTTTTTATTTTATTGGCAAAAAATAATCGGGCCTGTCTAAAATAATCATAGTTGCATATTACTGAACACCTATTGTTACTATATAAACAAAACCACAATATTAAAGCTAACACTTTGTTACTTAAAAGTACTGTTCAAAATTTTTAAGCTATTTATACTATAAGTAATGGTAAATATTTTTTGAGGTTACAGTGCAGATCACACAAGGTATGGAATACTTTTTTTCGGGGTTTAAATTAATTAGCCAAAAAGGGCTAAAGCGTTTTGTCCTTATTCCGCTATTAATTAATATTTTGCTGTTTGGTAGCTCGCTGTTTTTTTTAGTTGGCTGGTTAAGTGATAGTTTTAGCTACATAAACAACATGCTCCCCGAGTGGTTAAACTGGTTAGAGTGGCTAATGTGGCCTATTGCTGTATTAGTTGTTTTGTTTAGCTATAGTATGCTCTTTACAGTTATCACTAATTTTATTGCAGCCCCTTTCAATGCGCTCTTGAGTGAAAAAGTTGAGCTTTACCTAACAGGTCAAAAAATTAACGATGACGGCTTTGCCGAACTAGTTAAAGATATACCTCGCATGCTTGCCCGTGAGTGGACAAAACTATGCTACTACCTTCCTCGCGCAATTGGCTTTTTTATATTGTTATGGGTTTTACCGGTCATTGGTCAAATACTATGGGTGTTATTTACTTGTTGGATGTACGCAGTTCAATACGAAGACTATGCGTTTGATAATCATAAAATTGACTTTAAGCAAATGAAAGACGATTTAAAATCTAAGCAAGGTTTGTCATACGGATTTGGTTTTGCTGTTATGCTGTTAACTGCTATCCCTTTTATAAACTTAATAGTTATGCCAGTCGCAGTGTGCGGTGCAACACGTTTATGGGTAGATAACTATCGTCCAAAATATCGCAGTTAATTAAAAGGTTGCTGACTTTTCAATATTCGAAGGACACCGCCTTCTAGATTAAAAAGCACCTAAGGTGCTTTTTTTAATCTATTTTTAAAGCAATAAACTCAAGCGATGCACGCCTTGGTAATGCATCGCTTTGTTTATCTACTTCTTCAAATTTTTTAATCAAAATACTAAAGCGCTGATTATTAATATTAACGGCTGTAACTTCACCAATTTTTATACTGTAGTTTTGCTGCTGATCAAACAGCTTTAGTATTTGACCTTTTACACGCTCTACGTATAAATAAGGTGTTTGGTCTGGCATCTTTAAACGAATGACATTGATTTTACTTAGTTCATGTACCGCGACCCAATTCTGACTCTGCATTAACGTATTATAACGACTAATACCTTCAGGCTGATAAACAACATCTTGGCTTATAACGCATGTATTACAGTCCTTTACTGATTCAATTCGCCAGTCAACAGCTGTATTTTTATAATACAAATTATCATTTTTTAGTAACCACTCACGTGCATTGTTAGTATCGCTACACGCTATTAGTAAGCTAAAAAAACTACTCAAGATAATAAACTTAGTGCTTAGCATTGGCTTCATACTATTGCTCTTTAATTGCTTTTAACTCAGCAATAATTGCACTACTTGGCTGTGCTTCTTTTATATAACTGGGCAGCGTTTCAATATTAGTAGGCGAGCTTTGTAAATTATGCACCTTACTGTTATTTGTATTTGGCACGCCAAATCGATTACCTGCACTTTGCATATAAAACTGTAAATTAAGCATGCTCCACTCATCTACATCACTCAGTATTGATATTGTATTATCTTGGTTAGTATCAAAGCTGGTTAAGCTTTCGGTGTTAATTGCATTACAATTAAAATCAACTGGTAGTGAGCTATTTCTATTTAACCCCTGTATTTCAAGTATGGTGCTTTCATTTAAATCTGCTGAACTACCATTTGAATAATCAATAATAAAATCATCCGTAGAGCCTAAATGACTATTAGTATTTGGTGCAATATCGCAACTAGCATTGCCTGGGTAAAAACGCTCATAGTAGCGATCGCCTTCGTTATTACCTATTGTTGATAAACCCGCTAATTGATATAAATAGTTCATAGAGCTTAAATGATTAGGCTTAAAATTAACTTCTTCATCACCGCCATGGTATAAACCTAAGTTATGACCTAACTCATGAAATATTGTTGATGCTTGATAATTATAAGTTACATTGGTTGCTACTTGCGTATCAAGCGTTAAACCCCAGCCTCCCATAGTTACCATTAAATCATTACCGCTTATCTCAGCAATACCCGACCCACTAATACTACCGTCTTCGTTACCACTACTTGCCATTAATAAATAATGGAAAATGGGCCTGCGAGTTATATCGCTATATTCCATTTTATAAGCAAATAAATTAGGGCTACTTAAATCGTATTCAAACGGGGTATAGCTATTAAAAGGGACAAGATTTCCGCCACCTAAATCAAAGTTTTGCGGTGCTGTATTTGTATTTTGATCAAACAAATCACCTACGTCAAAGTGGACTGTATAGCCTTTTTCTGCAAAAACAGTGGCTACTTTTTCAAGTGCTGTTCGATGTGGAGTAATACCTACATCACTGCTGTCCATATAATCAACTTCAATAAATATATCTTTTTGTGAGGTACGCGCCCCCCACGCATAAAGTGGTAAACCCGCGAATGTTGTCCCCTGTTGCTCAGCGCAATCAGGAATACCATCCTCATCATCATCTATTGTGCAATTTATATTGTTTGGCCCAGCGGGTGTGTTAAACACAGAATAACTCCAATCAGTACTTTGATTAGTGTCTGTCGCATTAAGCTCGCGCTTTAAGCTGCCTCCTTGCTCGGAGATGATTTGCTCTGCGTTACCACCTTGCCATTGTGATGGCGTTACTGGTTCTTGTACTGAGTTACCAAATTTTACAAAGTCGATTGTTTGTGTACCTGCGCTATTAAGTAATTCTACAAAACCGTTTATGTACCAATAAGGTCTAATTTCATCACTAGCATTACCCACAAGCGCTATTTTAGGGTTGTTAACTGACGCATTTACTAAAAAATCATCCCCAAACTTACTTTGTAAAATAAGGTACTCACCATTTTCAAGCTCTTTATTGGGCAGTGAAAAAGTTGTCTCTGCACTAGTCGAGCTATTAATCATATTAATACTGCGGGTTTTAAGCGAATAACTCTGTAAGTTTACAGCAGCCCCTGTGCCGTTATAAATTTCAATCCAAGGTAGGTCGTTACTAAATTGCACAGAAGAAACTTCAGTTATTTTTATATCTTGGCTAGAGGTAGTAAAAGAAGTAGCTGTTTGCGTTTCAATGGCCGTATCATCAAAATTAGTTAAATCAGCTGTAACACGGACAATATATTGGCTATCTTCATTAAAGCTTGCGCTTACATTTACAGTATGAAAATAAGTACTTGTGTCACTAGTAGTACCCGACAAACTTTCAATATTTAAGGCCAAGCAAGTAGTAAAATTATCTGCCGACACTTGTACGCTTCCTGTACAAACACCACTACTAGAATTAACTGCTAAAGTGCTCGTTAGCATAATATCTGAAAATGTAATACTAACAGGGCTATCTACAAGAACTGGGTCATTATTACTTTGGGGTGTTACATTACTAATTGTAGCGGGCGTTGAATCAACCACAGTAATATTCAGGGTAAATTCGGTTGTGTCTTTTGAATCAGACGCAGTTAACGTATAGCTTTGTGAAGTAATACTGTTTGCAGGAGGCGTGTAGCTAAAAAGTAAGGCCTGTGCATCAATAACACTAATTTGTGCACCATTTAAATCATCACCAAAATTAATCTGAACGGTATCGTTATCGGCATCGCTAACAACTAAACTAAATTCAGTGGCTTGATTATATTGCACGCTAATACTTACATCATCTGCAGTTGGTGGATTGTTTGGTGCTAATACTACAACTGTTTTTTGAGCGCTATTTGTAGCGTTATCGTCATCGGTTACAGTAACCACAAATGTAACATTGGTATTTTGTGAAACAGTGGGCGCATTAAAGCTAATGCTTGTTTGTGTTTGAGTAAGTTCAACTACAGGACCACTTATTTGCTGCCAAGTTATGCTATTAATACTACCATCGCTGTCTTGTGCATCTGCAACTAAGGTTACACTGTCACCTTTTTCAGCTTCTTCAGGGCCTGTAACAATGACTGTTGGCGCGCTATTTACTTGATTAATTAAAACCGTTTTACTCGCTTGAGCGCTTTTACCTGCATTGTCAGTTACGGTTACGCTAAAACCTAGTGTTGTATTTTCAGATACATTAGGGGCGGTAAAACTAAGGACTCCATCAGTTTGTGAAAACTCAACATTGTCCCCAGCAGACTGAATCCAATTAATATTACTTATAGTGCCATCTGTATCTTGAGCGTTAGCAACTAGACTAACTTGTGTGCTGGCAAGTGCACTACTTGGGCCTGTTATATTAACTGTAGGAGCATTATTTTGAGAGGTGATAGTGCCTGAAAAAACTTGTTGTGCAGTAGCACCTGAGTTGTCAGTAACTGTAACCGAAAAGCTAAAGGTCGTATCGGTTGTTACACTAGGTGCAGTGGCTGTAAGCGTGTTACCGTTAGAGGTAAACGTAAACTCAGGCCCGCTAAGTTGTTGCCATTGATAGCTGGCAATTTGTCCGTCGCTATCACTTGCAAGCGCTGTAATGGTAAATGATTGATTTGAAGTAATAACGTTACTGCTAACCGAAAGCGTAACACTGGGCGCAGCGTTACCAGGGGCCGTAGTTGTATCACTACTTTCGCCTCCCCCGCCACAGCCTGTGATTAAAAGTGATAAAAAAAGTAAACTTAGCCATTTATTAATATTGTTTTTTACCACTTTTAGCCTCTACATATTAACTATACAAATTTTGTGGCACCTTAGTAACGTTTAAATGAACGGTTATTTCCTCACGATCATGATATAGATGTTTAGCTTGCAACTCGTAATTGATACCTTGTTTCTCAAGCTCTTTTCTGATCATCGAAAGACATTCATAAACACTATCAAAGCGTTTTTTCATAGGCAGCTTTAAGTTAAATATAAACTCTTTTGCGTATGCATTTACTGCCCAGTCAATCATTAGCGTAGTCACTTTGGTCGGTTTTTCCACCATATCGCACACTAACCAAGTAATATTTCTTTTTTCTGGGCGATATTCAAAACCGTCGGCTCTAAAATGTTTAACTTGCCCAGTTTGCATTAAATCGTCATTCATTGGGCCGTTATCAATCGCACTTACAAACATACCACGGCGTACAAGCTGATAAGTCCAACCACCAGGGCATGCACCTAAATCAACACTGCGCATACCGGCAGCTACGCGTGACTCGCGTTGTTGCTCAGGTATAAATACGTTAAATGCTTCATCGAGTTTTAACGTTGAGCGACTCGGTGCATCGCTTGGCATACGAAGGCGCAAAATACCCATGAAAAATGGAGAATTATTAAAGCTATACGAGTAACCAACATAAGCCGTATTGTTTGTTAAAAACATGACATGCATTACTGGGCGATTTGCTTTTGGCTCACGTAGTACAGTATTTTGTTTTTCGAGGGCTTTTTTAAGCGGTGTTGAGATTTTTTTACAGAACGTTAAAAGCTCTTTGCCTTCATTTGTGTCTGGCGTTTCAACGCGCAGTTCTGAGCACAATGTAAAATCTTTAGCAGCTTCAACTACTGCGCTCACACGGTCCTCTACTGGCATGTTTTCAAGTAATGTGCCGGCAAACCATTGACGTGCAAACACCATGTTTTTAAAATCAACTTTTTTGATTATTTCATCGCTGTGATGCGCTTCAAAACATTCGTAAACAACATAACCTGTATTTGGTTTTGCTTTTACATACCCTGCAAAACCTTGCTCTGCAGCATGAAACGTTATTTCAGCAGCGGCATCGTTTTCAAAACCACTACGACAAAAAATCACAACACTAGACATATTAACCCTTAAACTCTTTAAAACTTAAATCGTGCAACTTGCACTAAAATAACAATCCAACCAATAATAAAGCACAACCCACCAAGCGGTGTTATAGGCCCAAGCCACTTCATTCCTGTTAGAGCGAGTAAATATAAACTACCACTAAAAAGTAGTGTGCCCATTATAAAAAAGCCACCAGCCCAACTCAGGTTTATGCCCCATTTAATTAAAATAGCCACCGCAATAAGTGCAAGTCCATGTACCATTTGATACTCAGCAGCCGTTTTAAAAACGCCTAATGAATACTCCGATAAGCGGCTTTTTAAACCATGGGCAGCAAATGCACCTAACATCACCGAAAGCATACAAAAAATACTACCGGTCATTAAAAATAATTTAATCATCTAACCCCCTACTCGAGTCTTAACGTATCTCAATTTGTTGCTTAATAAATTCAACAGCACTTAACGCTGCTGTTTCTCTATTTTGCAGTTCAGTTACGCCACTTTTTTTACGTGGTTTTAATGAGTGATCGCCATCACTCAGCCAAGTAAACAAAGGCTGCTTTGGCATTTTCATAGTAAGAAGTTCTTCACGTGTACCAAATGTATCTCGCTCGCCCTGTAATACTAAAAAAGGGCAAACAATATCAGCAAAATGATCGGTGCGTAATTTTTCTGGCTTACCCGGCGGATGAAATGGATAACCAAATGCTATAACACCTGAAAGGCTTTGCTCTGTACTACATGCAAGCATTGATGCCATGCGACCGCCCATCGATTTACCGCCTATAAACAACGGCAAATCTGGCTGCGCACTCGTTAGCACTTGTTCATAATAAATAAGTAGCTTTGGTGCTCGCTCAGGAGGCCTGCGTTTATTAGTTTTTTTAGCGATTTGCATATATTCAAAATCAAATAAACCAACATCAACACCCTGCTCGCTTATTAATTTTGCCATGTGCTGCATAAAGTCAGAATCGCTACCAGCACCTGCGCCATGTGCAAATATAAACTGTGCTATTGCAGGTTTCTCCGTGCTTTTAAACCATTCAATCATTATTAATACTCATGTTCTTGCTCATGCTCTACTAAGCTCAGCATCCACTCTTTAAACGAAACTATTTTACCAAGCTCTGTTTGCGACTCACGAAGCACTAAGTAATACGCATTTTTACTCTCTAGGCTATGATTAAACGGAATTACCAAACGCCCTGCGTCTATGTCGGGTTTAGCTAATACACTATTGCCAATTGCCACACCTTGTCCATGTACAGCTGCTTGTAACACCATAGAGGAGTGGCTAAATATAGGCCCTTGATTTACCTGGATGTTACGCACGCCTGCGGTTTTCATCCACGTTTTCCAGTTTTTACGTGTAGTGTCGTGTAATAGTGTGTGATGCGCTAAATCACTAGGTTGATCAAGCGGCTTTAACCCGCTTAATAACATAGGACTACAAAGTGGTACTAAATATTCGGTATGAAGCTTGTACGCTTGTACGCCATTCCAATGACCCCTTCCATAATAAATAGCAATATCTACGTCATCCGTGAGTGAGTTTTCATCTTGGTCTTGTGCTTTTATTCGCACGTCTATCTCTGGATGTAACTCATTAAACAAACTCAAACGAGGCACTAACCACTGAATAGCAAAACTAGGGGTTAGGCTTACCGTTAGTGAGCCCTTAGCGCCACGAGCTAATAGCTTTTCAGTTGCATCAATAAGCTGAGTAAAAATCTCTTTAATATCTAAAAAATAGCCTTGGCCTTCTTCAGTTAACAATAAAGAGCGGTTTTTACGTAAAAACAACTTCAGCCCTAAATGCTCTTCAAGTGTTTTTATTTGATGACTCACTGCCGCCTGCGTTACATAAAGCTCTTCTGCAGCTTTTGTAAAACTTAAATGGCGTGCAGCCGCTTCAAAGGCTTTTAATGCGTTTAATGGAGGTACCCGTCTTGACATAATAACCAAGCTTAGAATTAGTTTTTCTTATGCGTGAGATTATATACATCATATAAGTTTGTGTATATTAAAGGCATAAAAAAAGCGACCTGAGTCGCTTTTTAATAAACATCATGCTTAATTATAAATCGCTTGCACTTGTATCAAGTGGAGCAAAACTTTTAATTAAATCATCAACCGCTTTCATTTGCGTTAAGTAGCCTTCTAACTTGCTAAGCGCTAGCGCACATGGGCCATCACATTTAGCTTCGTTAGGATTTGGATGCGCTTCGATAAATAAACCAGCAATACCCAACGCCATACCACTGCGCGCAAGCTCTGCAGCTTGTGCACGACGACCATCAGCAGAGTCAGCTCGTCCACCAGGGCGTTGTAGCGCGTGTGTTGCATCAAAAATAACAGGTGCCATTGCCTTCATGTCATCCATACCCAGCATATCAACCACAAGGTTGTTGTAACCAAAGCTAGAGCCACGCTCACAAAGAGCTACGTTGTTATTACCAGCTTCATTAAATTTAGTAATGATATGACGCATTTCATGTGGCGCTAAAAACTGTGGTTTTTTCACATTAATAATTGCACCTGTTTTAGCCATCGCCACAACTAAATCTGTTTGACGCGCTAAAAAAGCAGGTAACTGAATTACATCAACAACTTCTGCAACAGGTGCAGCCTGATGCGGTTCATGTACGTCAGTAATTAGTGGAATTTTAAACGTGTTTTTAATTTCTTCGAATATTTTTAAACCTTCTTCCATACCTGGACCACGGTACGAATTGATTGAAGAGCGATTAGCTTTATCAAATGAGGCCTTAAATACATAAGGAATATTTAGTTTCGTCGTAACTTCTACGTAATGCTCTGCAACACGCATTGCTAAATCGCGAGATTCTAATACGTTAATACCACCAAACAATACAAACGGCTTGTTGTTTGCAAGTTCAATTTCATTAATTTTAATAATTTGGTCTTTCATTTAAATTCCTTAAGGTGCAACTGCTTGCATCATTAATCCACAAATATAAGCCATATAAGTACCCACACCGTAGCCTAGTACAGCTAACAAGACACCAACAGGCGCTAATGACGGATGAAACGCTGATGCTACAACAGGTGCTGACGCTGCGCCGCCCACATTAG
Source organism: Pseudoalteromonas sp. SR45-1 (assembly GCF_014163655.1). Taxonomy (NCBI): domain Bacteria; kingdom Pseudomonadati; phylum Pseudomonadota; class Gammaproteobacteria; order Alteromonadales; family Pseudoalteromonadaceae; genus Pseudoalteromonas; species Pseudoalteromonas sp. SR45-1. The sequence continues at coordinate 124,097 of NZ_JACJDR010000009.1, forward strand.
CCTGAGAACCCACTGCCATATAAAATAACGGTGCTTTAATCAGTTTAGCCACAATTAACATAATGCTTGCATGCACTAACATCCAAATTGCACCCACTAAAAATAGCCCAGGGTTATTGAAAATAGCGGTTACATTCATGTGTAAACCAATCGATGCAACCAAAATATATAAAAAGCTAGAAGCTACTTTTGAAGCGCCAAACGCTTCTATTTGCCTCACTTTAGTAAACGATAAGCCTATACCAATCGTTGTTGATATAACAATTAGCCAAAAGAATTTACTGTTTAAGCTGTATTCTTTTGCCCACTCATAAGTAGTGCCAAAGTATGGTCCTAAAAAGTCAGCGCAAAAGTGTGCTAAGCCAGTTATACCAAATGCAATTGCAATCAGCGTCATGTAATCATTAAGAGTTGGGATGCGTGCATGTTCTGCGTGATATTCTTCCACACGCTTTTTCAAGTCTTCAATTGCGCTTGTATCAGCACCCGTCGCTGCATCAATCTTTTTATGATTTGCTGCCATTAACAATAAAACAGCCATCCAAATATTAGCGACAATTACATCGACTGTAATCATTACAGAAAATATATCACCACCAACTTCAAACATTTCTTTCATTGATGCTTGGTTAGCACCGCCGCCAATCCAGCTACCTGCAACAGTTGTCATACCGCGCCATACGGCATCTGGGCCATGCCCACCAACAATACTTGGGTCAAATGCGCTCACCACTAAAATAGCTAATGGCCCACCAATAACAATGCCTAAAGTACCCACTAAAAACATAATAAGTGCTTTAGGGCCTAAGTTAATAATCGCTTTTAAATCAATACTAATGGTAAGTAGTATTAAACAGGCAGGTAGTAAGTAGCGCGAAGCCACATAATAAACATTAGATTTATTACCATCTACAATACCAAAGGTATTTAATAACGAAGGTAAAAAGTAACACAGTAATAAAGCAGGTACGTATTTATAAAATCGTTTTAAAGCTGGACGCTCACTGTTTGAGGTTTTAAAAATAAACCCCAAAATAATAGCAAGCAAACCAAGCACAACGGCATCATTTGTAATTAATGCGCTTTGAGTTTCAACCATAATTATTCCTATTCTTAATGGTGCGTTTTATTATTATCTTCTAGTTCTTCTATTTGGTGTTGAATAATCTCTATTGCAGGATCGTCCGGACACTCATCTACAAAAAACTGTAAATCATCACGTGCCATTTTAGGGCAACCGAGCTGATTTAATAAGTAACCTCTGTCGCGTCTCTCATACGGGTCGTCGCCTATTAACTCCATTAGCATCTCTACACAGGTTAAAGCATGACCAAATTTATTTTCGCTAATGAAAGACCATTTTTGCTGAGCTAAAAATAACTTATATACTTCGTCATCAAAAATCAGTTCTAGTGGCTCTTGCTCTTGACCATCATCTTCATCTGCGTTTTCAGGGATAATATACCAACTTTGTTGTCCACTGCTTGGCTCTATTATGTAGCCTTCTTCATCACTAATCGCCACATGTACACCAACATCACCTTGGGTAAGACTAAGGTTCGCGTCACAGTTAGCTTGTTGTAAAAAATGACAAAGTATAATTGCCAGTGTTGTAGGTGAACCACTGCGCATAGAAAGCGTATAGCTTAATGTATTTAATTTATATTCAGGCACTTTTAAACCTGATGCACTAAATAGCCAATCACTGTAAAACATATCTAATAATTTTTCGAGGCGATCGTGCTCATCACTCACTTTTAAACACAGCGCTGAAATTTGCTGTTCAAAGTCAGTTAAAGTTTCATAACATGGTGTTAAATCTATCTGAGGGTCCCACTTTGACTCTGCTTTAATACAGCGGTAAATCGCTGGAGGTGTAAATTCATCGTAAGCATCATCAAGATAAGATTCATCGTGTTCGTCAAACCCGAGGGTAGTCATTAATACTGCAACATTTTAGAAAACGAAGGCGTAGTTTACCTAACTTTAAAGCTATATACCAATATAGAGGTGTATTTGAATATTTTCTGAGAGGGAGTTGTATTTGAGCTTTACAAAACAACTATAAAGCTCAAATAGTCAGATATTACTTAAAGCAAAAAAGCTGATTTAGACGTCGCTAAATAACCTATCGCTAAAATAACAGCAGTGTTAACTAAAACGTAAGCAACTTTAGCCGCCATTTTTGTTTGTCGGGCGCTTTTAGCCCCAATACCAATATATATAACCACTAAAACTATTTTTTCTAATAGCCAATATTGTTCAAACGGATTAATTTTAGCCATAAATATAAGCGTAAGTGCAGACACTAATAATAAAGTATCTATACTGTGACTACCAATCATTACCGCTTTATTTTTTGCTAATTTACCACTGCCCATTCGCGAAAAAGCGCGAACATAAAATAATATTACACTTAACATCGCAATTGCCATGTGCGAGTGCTTTACTGCTAAATAATCCATATGCCCCTGTACTTCTGTTTTATAAAAATTTAATCAGGAAAACGGCTAAGAACCGCCTCTAACTCATCAAGCTTTTCGTTAAATACTTCAACCATTTTTGGTTCAAAATGTGTGCCTTTTTCAGCATTAATTTCATCAACCACATTTTGTAATGTCCAAGGCTCTTTATAACACCGTTTATGGCGAAGTGCATCGTATACATCAGCAAGTGCGACTATGCGACCAAATACATTAATTGCGTTTCCGCTTAGACCTTGTGGGTAACCAGACCCATCCCATTTTTCATGATGCTCTTTTGCAATAATTGCACCTGTACTCACAATTTCATGGGGAGAGTCTTTTAAAATAGTATAGCCTTTATCAGTATGGGTTTTCATCACTTCCCATTCTTGAGGTTCTAACTTTGCTGGTTTGTTTAAAATCGCATCAGGAATACCCACTTTACCTACATCATGAAGAGGAGACGCCAACCTTACTAAATCTGCATCATGTTTAGATAAACCATAGCCCTCAGCTAAAATATGACAAATATGTGCTACACGTTTAACATGATTACCTGTCTCGGTTGAGCGCTGCTCTACTGCTTCACTTAACCTATAAACAAGCTCTTGTTGTGTCGCTTCTATTTCAGACTGAAGCTGCACATTTTCAAAGGCAAGTTGCACATTTTGAGAAAATATTTTGATTAAATGACGCTGAGTATCCGTTAAATCCTTTGGGACACCTGATATGAACAGCATTGAATTATGATTGTACTCACTACTGCAGTACGCAAATAAGTAATTATCTTTATAAATGATACTTTTATCATTAAGCGCCTGATGACACGCACTTAACTGCTCAGCTTGTAATACCTCATCAAGCTCTTTACCTTCACTTTTTTCAAAATCGCCAGTGCCAGAGCAAACTATTAGTTTTTTATTTTTTTCATGTTCTGGGTTTTGTGCAACTAAAGTGGTGGCATACATAGCTTGATCAGCAATACCCAATAAAGATGTTAATTGCTGCATAACGCCTTCAATAAAGTGCTCTATTGAATGCGCAGAAAAAATATCACGAGACGCTATAATTATTTTCTCAAGCCCTTCGCGTGACTGCTCAATCGAAATAATATCCCGATACGAGCGTAGGCTCGACATAATAACAGTAAATAATTTTTGAGCCGTTAGCTCCGTTTTCGATTTGTAATCGTTAATATCATAATTAATAATGACTTGACGTTCAGGTGCCTGGCCAGGTTGGCCTGTTCTTAAAATAATCCGTATATGATTATTTTTAGCTTCTTCACGAATAAACTTAGCAACCTGCAAACCAGCGTCGTCGGTTTCCATTACCACGTCAAGTAGCACAATAGCGGCATCTGGATGCTCTTTTATGAGCTCTTTCGCTTCAGCACCTGAGTAGGCACTAATAAACTCTAAGCGTTTATTTTGAAATTCAAAATCACTCAGTGCTAGTTTTGTAACAGCATGAACTTCAGGTTCATCATCAACGATTAATACTTTCCAGGTACCGTGTTCAATCTCATCGATTGTTTCTTCTGGTTCATCTGAAAATAAAAAATCACCCATCATAGTCGAAATTCCTTCATGGCATTATTTAACGCACTAGTAGGCAATTATTATTCTCTAGGGCCACAGTGCAAGTGTTACACGGTCATTGTTACCAAGGTCTTTCACTGTTTTAATATTAACAAATGCCATTTTTTCAAAAAAATGACGAACAGCTTCACCTTGCTCAAAACCGTGTTCTATTAAAAGATAGCCATTAGATGACAAATAGTCACGTGATTGTGTAATTATTTGTTTAATATCAGACATTCCGCAATCATCAGCCACTAATGCCGATAGAGGCTCAAAGCGCACATCACCCTGATTTAAATGTATATCACTACTTTCTATATAAGGAGGGTTAGTGACAATTAAATTGAATTTTTCGCCATGCAACTCACTAAACCAGTTACTTTGTTTAACATGTACATTATTAATCGCTAATCGCTGCTGGTTACGTGTAGCAAGTGCAACTGCATCGCTTACTCTATCTACTGCAGTAATTTGCCAATTAGGCATTTCACTACCCAGTGCCAACGCAATTGCACCAGTACCGGTGCCTAAATCAAGTACTTTAGCTGTAGCAGGTACAGTCACTTCAAGTGCTTGTTCTACTAGCGTTTCGGTATCTGGTCGAGGTATTAAGGTTGTTGCGTTAACTTCAAGCGATAAACTCCAAAACTCACGCTGCCCCGTAATATGTGCAACAGGTTCACCGTTTAAACGCCTTTGGCAAAATGTATTAAATTGCTGTTGTTGCTCATCACTAAGCGCATGTTCTGGCCAAGTGAAAAGGTAACTGTGAGGTTTTTGAAGAATATGTAAAAGTAAAACTTGTGCATCTAATTTAGCACTTTCGCTGCTAGGTGCTAATAAATTAGCGCCTGCAGCAATAGCTTGTTCAAGAGTTTGGCTCACGACTACTCGTCGCCCATAGCCGCTAATAAGTCAGCTTGATGCTCTTGCATTAATGGGTCAATAATCGCACTTAAATCACCGGCTACCACTTCGTTTAAACGATAAAGTGTTAAGTTAATACGGTGATCGGTAATACGACCTTGCGGGTAGTTATAAGTACGAATACGCTCAGAACGATCGCCACTACCTACCAAGTCACGACGTTCAGAGGCTTCTGCCGCATGGCGTTTTTCATCTTCAGCTTGTTGCAGTCGAGCTGCAAGTACTGACATCGCTTTAGCGCGGTTTTTATGCTGCGAACGCTGATCCTGACACTCAACCACAACACCGGTAGGTATATGTGTAAGTCGAATAGCAGAATCAGTTTTATTTACGTGCTGACCACCTGCGCCTGATGCACGAAATGTATCAACTTTTAAATCTGCTGTATTAATTTGTATCGCTTCTGCTTCTGGTACTTCTGCCATAACCGCAACAGTACACGCTGAGGTATGAACACGACCTTGTGATTCAGTCTCTGGTACACGTTGTACGCGATGTACGCCTGATTCAAACTTTAATTGACCGTAAACTCCTTCGCCACTGATATTTGCAATAACTTCTTTGTAACCGCCATGCTCACCTTCATTGGTGCTTACAACTTCTACTTTCCATTTTTTATTTTCTGCGTAGCGGCTGTACATACGAAATAAGTCACCAGCAAAAATAGCCGCTTCATCGCCGCCCGTCCCTGCACGTACTTCAACAAACACGTTGTTGTTATCTCGCGGATCTTTTGGCAACATTAATACTTGAATTTGATCTTCAATCACTAGTATTTGTGCTTTTGCTTCTTTATATTCTTCTTGCGCCATTTCACGCATTTCAGGGTCAGAATCTTTAAGCATTTCTTCTGCACTGGCTAAATCGTCTTGCGTTTCTTTATAGTTTAAAAACGTTTTTACAATCTCTTCAAGCTCAGAATACTCTTTTGAAAGCGCACGAAAACGGTTTTGATCACTAATGACCGACGGGTCGCTTAGCAGCGCTTGTACTTCTTCATAACGCTCTACTAAGGTTTCTAATTTATTATAAACAGACTCTTTCATTTAACGGTTATTCCTGATCAATACCTAACATTTTTTTCAACTGGTTTAGCTGCGCCACTTCACCTTTTTTCGCTGCATCTTGTATTGCACGGGTAGGCGCGTGCATTAAGCGATTGGTTAATTTATTGGCGAGCTCTAATATAATTTTTTCTGCATCTTTACCTGTATTGAGCTGACTAACAGCACGCTCTACAAGTTCAGACTTAATTGTTTGTACATCGTTTCGATAATGGCGGATTAAATCTACCGAATCGAGTGAACGCATCCACATTGCAAATTCTTTGGTGCGTTCAGTAATAATTATTTGCGCTTGCTGTGCAGCTTGCTCGCGCGCTGCCATATTCTCGCTTACAATGGTTTGTAAGTCATCAACGGAATATAAATAGGCAGCATCTAGCTCCCCAACTTGGCTTTCTATATCACGCGGAACCGCTATATCTATAAATAGCATAGGTTTGTGACGTCGCTGCTTTAGCGCCTGCTCAACCACCCCTTTACCAATAATAGGCAAAGTGCTGGCTGTAGAACTAATCACTATATCGGCTTTATGCAAACGCTCAGGCAATTGCGCCAAAGCAATCACATCTGCCGACACTTCATCAGCTAAGTTACGAGCTCGCTCAATAGTTCTATTTGCAACAGTGATATTTTGAGGCTCATTTTGGTATAAATGTTTAGCAACCAATTCAATGGTTTCACCTGCGCCAATTAATAACACATTGGTCTTATCAAGCTTGCCATAAATATGCTTTGCCAAGTTAACTGCAGCAAACGCTACCGATACCGCACTTGCGCCAATATCGGTTTCAGTTCTAACTTGTTTCGCTACCGAAAATGTTTTTTGAAACAACCTATCAAACGTAACACCTACTGCATCGTGGTTTTTAGCACTAAAAAACGATTGTTTTATTTGCCCCAAAATTTGCGGCTCCCCCAACACCAAAGAATCCAACCCACACGCCACGCGCATTAAGTGATTAATAGCATCGTTATCTTCGTAGCAATAAGTGTTTTTGCTCAGTTCATGTTCATCCAAACCATGGAAACTGGCAAGCCAGCTCAACAGTGTTTGGGAATTTTGCTGAGCGAGGCTACAATAGATCTCGGTTCGATTGCAGGTAGACACAATAACCGCTTCATTAAAGTCGGCATGGCCACTTAATTGTTGCAACGCCTCTGAAATTTGCTCAGGCGAAAAAGCCACTTTTTCACGTAATTCTACGGATGCGGTTTTGTGATTTATACCTAGTGCTATTATGGTCATATTTGCCAAATATTGCTGAGCCCTACTTCAAAGGCGGTAATTTTACCAAAAATCAGCGGAATATGGAAAGTAAGGAACAACATTTGATTCGACAATATTTGATTTTATTCATGTTTTTTTTGTTTTTAGGTGGCTGTGCTCATCAAATTGATACAAAAACAACACTTTATGATGATTGGAAACCACGTTTAGCTGCTCAAAAAACTTGGCAAGTAGAAGGTAAACTTGCATTTATTAGCCCAGAAGAGCGTCAATCTGCAAACTTAAATTGGCAGCAAACAACAAATTCCAATAATTTAATACTGACTACTTTTATTGGTACTCGTATTTTGTCGCTTAAACAAACAGCTAACGGTGCTGAATTAGAGTTTGACGGTGAACAATACTTTGATACTAACGCTGCAGAGCTTTTAAAACGATTAACGGGTTTTACACTACCGGTTGATAATGCCGATAACTGGCTTAAAGGCACTATTGACGATGAAAGTTTAATTGTTGATGAGCTTGGGCGTGCAAAGCAAGTATTATGGTTTGATAATACAGGCAAAAAATGGCAAATAGATTATGGCACCTATGTACAAAACGCAGGTTACTGGTTACCTACTAAACTGACGTTAAAGCACCAACAAATAAAAATTAAAATTCAACTATACGATTGGCAGTTTAAATAAGTATGAATAACAAAACCTCTTTTTCACTTATTGCTCCGGCAAAACTCAATTTATTTTTACATATTAATGCTCGCCGAGAAGATGGCTATCATGAACTTGAAACCTTATTTACTTTTTTAAATTTTGGCGATGAGCTGCATTTTGAGTTAACAACAGATGGGAGTATTTCTGTCGGTGGTGATACTAAAGACATCCCTCTAAATGATAATCTCATCTATAAAGCGGCTTTATTATTACAAACACACTGTAAAACCTCTTTGGGTGTAAAAATAAATTTAATTAAGCGCTTGCCGATGGGGGGCGGTGTTGGAGGAGGTTCATCTGACGCAGCGAGTACTTTATTAGCCCTAAATAAGTTATGGAAATTGGCACTAAATTTAGAAACACTAGCACAATTGGGGCTCAAGTTAGGGGCAGATGTTCCGGTGTTCATACAAGGTCAAAGCGCCATAGCGCACGGTATTGGTGAAAAACTACACCACGTAACACTTGAACAAAAATGGTACTGCGTTGTACACCCTAACCAACATGTAAGTACCGCAAAAATATTTACACATCCAGATTTAAAACGCGACACACCAAAAATAATAGGCGACTGGAAACACCATACTTTGACCAACGATTGTGAGCCTTTAGTTAAAAAGCTTTGCCCCGAGGTTGAAAAAACCCTCCAGTGGTTGCTAAAATACGCACCGTCGAAGATGACCGGAACAGGTTCATGTTGTTTTGTCGAATTTGCTAGCCAAGTTCAAGCACAAGATGTACTTGAAAATCTCCCCCATACTTGGCAGGGTTTTGTGGCTTCAAGCGCAAATGTCTCACCTGCTCATACGGAGTTAACCGCCATATTCGATCAATGAAGTAACGTACAAGTAATCATAAGTTAACCCGCAGTGATATTTATCATTGCCCGTTAGTCCAAATATTCAGTGCCTGAGGAACCCTACCGTGCCTGACATGAAGCTCTTCGCTGGTAACGCAACACCTGAGTTAGCTCAAAAAGTTGCAAAACGTTTATATATTGAATTAGGCGATGCTGTTGTTGGCCGTTTTAGCGACGGTGAGATCAGTGTTCAAATAAATGAAAATGTTCGTGGCTCGGACGTTTTTATCTTGCAATCAACCTGTGCCCCTACAAACGATAACCTGATGGAACTTATCGTTATGGTTGATGCTCTACGTCGTGCATCTGCAGGTCGTATTACTGCCGTCATTCCTTATTTTGGTTATGCGCGCCAAGACCGTCGTGTACGTTCTGCTCGTGTTCCAATTACCGCTAAAGTTGTTGCAGATTTCTTATCAAGTGTTGGTGTTGACCGTGTTCTTACGGTTGATTTACACGCTGAACAAATCCAAGGCTTCTTTGATGTACCTGTAGATAACGTATTTGGCAGCCCTGTATTACTTGAAGATATGAAAGAACGCGACTTTGAAGACGTCGTTGTTGTATCTCCAGATATTGGTGGTGTTGTACGTGCTCGTGCAATTGCAAAACTACTAAACGATACCGATTTAGCAATCATTGATAAACGTCGCCCTCAAGCAAATGTTTCTCAAGTAATGCACATTATTGGTGACGTTGAAGGTCGTGATTGTATTATCGTAGATGATATGATTGATACCGGTGGTACATTGTGTAAAGCCGCAGAAGCACTTAAAGAACATGGCGCTAAGCGTGTATTTGCATACGCAACGCACCCTATCCTTTCAGGTAAAGCAGCCGAAAACTTACGTGACTCAATGATTGATGAAGTAATTGTAACTGACTCAATTCCGCTATCTGATGAGCTTAAAGCCCTTGATAAAGTTAAGGTACTTACGCTTGCTGACATGTTAGCAGAGACTATTCGTCGTATTAGTAACGAAGAATCTATCTCAGCGATGTTTGAACACTAAAATTAAACATTCCTGAATATAAAAGCGCCTTTTGGCGCTTTTTTTGTAAGCGATGTTTATTTTATCTGGGCGTGGTGGTATGATAGCGCGCCTTTTGGCTAGGGACCTTGGTCGCAAAGGCCCTACACATTTAAATAACTGGAGACATCATGTCTAACAAAACTTATACGTATAACGCTGAACTTCGCGTAGAAACTGGTACTGGTGCGAGCCGCCGCCTACGTCGCGAAGACAAAGTTCCTGCAATCCTTTACGGAGCTGATAAAGAAGCTTTATCTCTTACTTTTGCTCATAAAGATATGATCAAAGCTCAAGAAGACGAAGGTTTCTACACGCATATCCTTACGCTTAACGTTGATGGCGAAGCTGTTGAAGTAATCTTAAAAGATATCCAACGTCACCCATTCAAGCCTAAGCTTACTCACCTTGATTTCCAACGTGTAGATGCTACTCATAAATTTCAAACTAAAGTTCCTCTACACTTCATCGGTGAAGAGATTGTAACTAAAGCTGGCGCAACTGTTGTTCACCAGTTAACTGAAGTTGAAATTACGTGTCTTCCAAAAGCACTTCCAGAATTCATTGAAGTAGATGTTTCTAAGTTTGTTGTTGGCGATTCAGTTCATATCTCTGACCTAACTTTCCCTAAAGGCGTTAGCTCTGTAGATTTAGCTAAAGGCGAAGGCCATGATCAGTCTATCCTGACTATCAAAGCAAACAAAGCAGCTCCAGTTGAAGACGACGCTGCAGCAGCAGAATAATATTTAAGGTCTCGCAACCTTGAATTCTATTCAAATGCTTGTGGGCCTGGCTAATCCAGGCCCCGAATACGCAAACACACGCCACAATGCAGGTGCTTGGTTCATCGAGCAAATCGCTGCACGCTATAACTGCACTCTAAAACACGATCCTAAATATCACGGCCTTACAGGCAAAGTGATCATTCAAGGCCAAGAATTCAAATTATTGATCCCCACTACTTACATGAATTTAAGTGGTAAAGCGGTCAGTAGTTTAGCTAATTTTTTCAAAATCCCTGTCGAGGACATTTTAGTTGCCCATGACGAATTGGATTTAGACCCAGGCGTTGCCAAATTAAAAAAAGGTGGCGGGCATGGCGGTCATAATGGTTTAAAAGACATTATTGCAAAAATGGCAAATCAAAAAGACTTTATGCGCTTGCGCATTGGTGTAGGTCATCCGGGGCATCGTGAAATGGTAACTGGTTGGGTGCTTGGAAAAGCGGCCAAAGAAGACCAAGAAAAAATGGATGCTGCTGTTGATGAAGCAGTTCGTTGCATGGAAATACTTGCAAAAGATGGTGTGTTAAAAGCACAAAACAGACTACATTCGTTTAAACCCTAGTAACTTGGGTCCAAGTACACCGTTTAAACGAATTCTAAACAAGGTATCTTACTATGGGTTTTAAATGTGGCATCGTTGGCTTGCCTAACGTAGGTAAATCAACGCTTTTCAATGCACTAACTAAAGCGGGTATTGAAGCCGCTAACTTTCCTTTTTGTACCATTGAGCCTAATACAGGTGTGGTACCTGTGCCAGATCCTCGTCTAGACGAACTTGCTAAAATTGTTAATCCTCAACGAGTTCTTACCACTAGTATGGAATTTGTAGACATTGCTGGCTTGGTAAAGGGCGCATCTAAAGGTGAAGGCCTTGGTAACCAGTTTTTAGCTAACATTCGTGAAACCGATGCAATTGGCCACGTAGTTCGCTGTTTTGAAGATGAAAACATCATTCACGTAGCAGGCACTATTGACCCTGCTGACGATATTGACGTAATCAACACTGAGTTAGTACTTGCTGATATGGATAGCGCTGAAAAAGCCCTTTTCCGTAACGCAAAAAAAGCAAAAGGTGGTGATAAAGACGCCAAAGAGCAAAATGCCGTACTTGAAAAAGTAAAAGTGCATCTTGATGAAGGCTTAACTTTACGCGCTTTAGCATTAACTAAAGAAGAAAAAGCAGCAATCAGCTCTATCAACTTCTTAACTATTAAACCAACTATGTATATTGCAAACGTTGCTGAAGATGGTTTTGAAAATAATCCATACCTTGACCGTGTACGCGCTATTGCTGCAGCAGAAGATGCGATTGTTGTTCCTGTATGTGCTGCTATCGAATCTGAGCTTTCAGAATTAGATGACGAAGACAAGCTTGAGTTTATGGCTGATCTTGGCTTAGAAGAGCCCGGCCTTAATCTTGTTATTCGTGGTGGTTATGAATTACTACAATTGCAAACTTATTTCACTGCGGGTGTTAAAGAAGTGCGTGCATGGACAATCCCTGTAGGTGCAACAGCGCCACAAGCAGCGGGTAAAATCCATACCGACTTCGAGCGTGGCTTTATTCGTGCGCAAACGATTGCTTTTGACGACTTTGTTGCCTTTAAAGGTGAAAGCGGCGCAAAAGAAGCAGGTAAGATGCGTCAAGAAGGTAAAGAGTACATTGTTAAAGACGGTGATGTAATGAACTTCTTGTTCAACGTATAAGTTAAATGAAACCGAATTAGTATTGGTAATAATTTTAAAGGCTCGTTTTTACGAGCCTTTTTTGTACCTCCAACGTTATAAACTTATAAAATTGATATAGCCCCAACCTAAATGCCTACGTTTAATTTAAAAAATACACTGCGCAGAAGATCAAACCTCAATAATAAGTACCTCTTAAACAAATTAATGTTAAGATTTAACCAGAGCGTAATAATTTGTCGAATAATCAAACAGCTTCAAACTATTGGTTTTTGCTTTTTTTATTTAGCGACAAATTTTGTATGTGAATTGCACTCAAAAAATCATCATTTTTATTAAAATTTAGCCGCTTAGCTTAATTTTCCTGCAAACAAACACAGTTAAGTGTTTTTTTGCAAAAAAGGTGTTGACGAATTTGGGTCATATCAGCATAATACGCCCCGCACTCAGCGATGAAGTGCTAACAAAAAAAGATGGCTAAGTAGCTCAGCTGGTTAGAGCACATCACTCATAATGATGGGGTCACAGGTTCAAATCCCGTCTTAGCCACCATATTTTTTTGTTGCTCAATGAAGAGTTTAAAATAACTACCTTGTGTGCGGGAGTGGCGGAATTGGTAGACGCGCTGGATTTAGGTTCCAGTATCTTAGGATGTGAGAGTTCAAGTCTCTCCTTCCGCACCATAATTCTTGATAAGAATTAAAACTATCAATTGTTATTGTTGGGATATCGCCAAGCGGTAAGGCACCAGGTTTTGATCCTGGCATTCCCAGGTTCAAATCCTGGTATCCCAGCCAACAATGGCTAAGTAGCTCAGCTGGTTAGAGCACATCACTCATAATGATGGGGTCACAGGTTCAAATCCCGTCTTAGCCACCATTTCTTTTTTTAGAAGTGGCTCTGCAAGAGTTAAATTGCACTCAATGAAGAGTCTAAAATAACTACCTGTGTTTCATAACACAAACGATGCGGGAGTGGCGGAATTGGTAGACGCGCTGGATTTAGGTTCCAGTAACTTCGGTTGTGAGAGTTCAAGTCTCTCTTTCCGCACCATGTTCTTGATACGAACTAAAAATATCAATTAATTCTTTGTTGGGATATCGCCAAGCGGTAAGGCACCAGGTTTTGATCCTGGCATTCCCAGGTTCAAATCCTGGTATCCCAGCCAACTTCTTCTACCAAGGAAAGTTGAATAAAAGAATAACTCTTGCTTAGAGTTTAAATGAGCAAATTAGTGATGCGGGAGTGGCGGAATTGGTAGACGCGCTGGATTTAGGTTCCAGTATCTTAGGATGTGAGAGTTCAAGTCTCTCCTTCCGCACCATGTTCTGATAAGAACTAAAATTATAAAAGAATTCTTTGTTGGGATATCGCCAAGCGGTAAGGCACCAGGTTTTGATCCTGGCATTCCCAGGTTCAAATCCTGGTATCCCAGCCAACTTCTTCTACCAAGGAAAGTTGAATAAAAGAATTACTCTAGCTTAGAGGTTAAATGAGCACATTAGTGATGCGGGAGTGGCGGAATTGGTAGACGCGCTGGATTTAGGTTCCAGTATCTTAGGATGTGAGAGTTCAAGTCTCTCCTTCCGCACCATGTTCTTATTAAGAACTAAAATTAATATCAAATTTATAGTTGGGATATCGCCAAGCGGTAAGGCACCAGGTTTTGATCCTGGCATTCCCAGGTTCAAATCCTGGTATCCCAGCCAATTTGACTTCCTTCTCTAAAACTTCTCAATATTCATTAAATTCAGCTTACTTTTTCTGTACTTAAATATACATTTATAAATTCGTCTATATCTATTGGTTTGCTATATAAATACCCTTGTAAATAATCACAGTTCATACTCAATAGCGCTTGCTCTACTTCTTTGGTTTCTATTCCTTCAGCTACTACATCGCAATTTAATCGGCTCGCCAAAAACAACGTAGATTCTACAATAGCGTAATCAGGCGGATTAATGAGCATGTCTTTGATAAACGATTGATCTATTTTTATCTGGTTTATGGGCAACTCCCTTAATAACGACAGTGACGAAAACCCCGTACCAAAATCATCAACACTAAATTTAAATCCACGCATACTTAACTGCTGCATCATTTTTCTTGCTGCGGGTATGTTTGTCATCATTGCCCCTTCTGTAATTTCAAATATTAGTGAATCACTTAAAGTCGGGTCAGTAGTAAGTAAGCTAATTATAAATTCGTAAAACTCGCTGCTTTCAATATCTTTCGTTGATAAGTTGACATGAATAGTACCGGTAAACCCAAACAGTTTAAGTTTTCTAATATGGTTAACTGCTTCTTGTACAACCCATTTCGATAAAACAAAAATAAGCCCTGTACGCTCAGCTACACTTATAAACTTTTCAGGACTAATAAAGCTACCATCAGCTTGCGGCCATCGGATCAGCGCTTCTAGGCCATGCAATTGAATATCTTTGGAGTTCATTATTGGTTGTAAATAAAGCTCGAACTCACCTTTGTGTAACGCGGCTTTAATTTTGACTGATAAATCAAAAAAGTCCTCAGCTCGTTTACCTATTTCAGATGAGTAATTTACTAAAGGTTGAAATGTCTTTTTTGCTTCATGCAGTGCCAAGTTGGCTTTTTTTAGTAACTGGTCGGGTAATCGGCTATCATCTGGGAAACGGCTTACGCCTATACTTAATTGTATTTTAACCATTTGCTCATGTGTACAAAACGGAGCTTTAACGGCTGAGTTTATAATATTTACACAGTGAGCCATGCTTTCATCAGTATCGGTATTCAGTAAAAACGCAAACTCATCCCCCCCTATTCGATATAACTTAGCAATGCCACATAGTTCTTTGCTTAACTTATTAGCAAAAGCAGCCAGTAGTTGATCACCACATTGATGACCAAACGCATCATTAATTTGTTTAAAATTATTTAAATCAATATAAAATAATGCAAATGAAGAAGGGTAATCGACTTGTTTACTCAAGGATTTAAAAAAGTTATTGCGGTTGGGTAAGGTTGTTAAGTTATCGTGCTCAGTTTGATATTTTTGATACTGCGTTGCTTGCTCTATTTTAAGGATGCTTTTCAAACTCAGTTTGACAACTAAGAAAACAAACCCTGCACCACCAAATAATATTGTGGCAACTGCATTTCTTATTATTGGTGCCGTATCGTAATTTGAAAAGTAATAAAGTATCCACCAATACCCTAAAATAAAACAGACAATAGCGCATAACAGTACACTCCACGCTCTTTGCGATGTTTTTTTACAAACTTTAAAGGTTGTTTTTAAGCTAGCAACTAGCAGTAGCGCACCTAAAATAATTATTACTGAAAAAAAATTATCCACACATAGGCTCTTTAAAATTATTAAATTGCGGTTTAGTGATATAACCCTAGTCAAATTAAAATTTTATTTAATATAACTGGGTCACTATTTGTCCACTTAAAAACAGACATAAAAAAAGGCTCATAAATGAGCCTTTTTAATCTCTACTTTAAATTTAGCCTAAATCACCGCTAATTGCGTATTTTAAAACCCAGTTTTTTATAGGGCCTGTATTATTAGCCATTTTTAAAAACTGGCTACGTGCCCATTTAAGTGGCGCAACTTGGTTAGAAAAGCCAAAGTAACACGCGTCCATCATGCTCATCATTAATAAATTAGCTTTACGGCGAGCTCGCTCGTATTCTTTAAGCGTTATCGGGCACCCTATACCCCCTGCATTGTCTAAAACTTCAGCAAGTGCCACTACATCCTGAAAACCTAAATTAACGCCCTGCCCTGCAAGGGGATTTATTGTATGTGCAGCGTCACCGACTAAAACTAAGCGCCCTTGTGAATAGTTGTTAGCATGTTGGCGAGTAAGCGGAAATATTGCATGGGTTTGTACTTCAAAGTCTCCAGCAAGTTCAGGAAATTTATTAAGTATGTGCATTTTTAGCTCAGCTGGGTTTAGCCCTTTAAATGCTTGCAGTGTATTTGCATCGTCGTACCAAATTAAATTAGCGTATGGTGCCTGCATTGGCAAAAATGCGAGTGGCCCACTTGGCGTAAACTGCTGCCATGTTTTAATTTGTTGCGGCGCATCGAGTTTAATTAATACCCCCATGCAATGCTGCTGATACTGCCAGCCGGTAATTCCTATATTAGCTTTAGCACGCAGCTGCGATTGTCCGCCATCGGCTGCAATCACTAAATCAGCGGTATAGGTTTGAGCTCCATACACAAGCGTAATTAAATCATCCGTTTGCTCTATTTTAGTAATAGGTGTGGCTTGCTCAATAACCTCAATCTTATAATGATCAAATTGCTGCCATAAACTTGCTTGAATTAAACTATTTTCAATTAAGTGGCCTAAATGCGTGGTGTTTATATCGGCGCAGTCAAACAATAAATTATCACCACCGCGCTCAAATGCCTCTAATTGTTGATAAGGCGCTATGCGGTTTTGCCTTAAAAGCGGCATTGCTCCTAATTCATCAAGTAAATTTTCTGAAAAACGATTAATAGCCGACACTCTAATATCAACCATATCACTACTAAGAATCTGTGATGGGTCTATTAGGTGTTTTTCGATTATGCGTACGCCAAAGCCCTGTTGAGCAAGCTTTATCGCCATAGCCGCGCCAACCATGCCACCGCCAACTACTATCACATTATTTTTAGTCATGTTTTTCATCATTTTATTATTACTTGAGTCTGTTTTGATTGTATCAAAATTAATTTGTTTTATACCAGAGGATATCCCTAACCGCTGATTAAACTCGCCTCGTATTGATTTGAGATCACAAACATGAAAACTATACTTGGATCTGGACGGGTATCCAGCTAAAATACGCCTCCTTTAAGTGAGCATGCTTGCTCCTTAATCCTGTTTCAAGCACATTTTTGTGCCACTATCGAATTGAACACGAGGCTATATTTCAATGAGCAAAAAGCTGCATATTAAAACCTGGGGTTGTCAGATGAACGAATACGACTCTCAGAAAATGGCTGAACTTTTAGATGCCACCAACGGCTACCAGCTAACTGAAGATGCAACAGATGCCGACGTAATCTTACTTAACACCTGTTCAATTCGTGAAAAAGCACAAGAAAAAGTATTTCACCAATTAGGTCGCTGGAAGTTATTAAAAGACGACAAGCCAGATTTAATCATTGGTGTAGGTGGTTGTGTTGCCTCACAAGAAGGTGACTCTATTCGCCAACGTGCGCCATTTGTAGATGTTATTTTTGGTCCGCAAACGCTACACCGTTTACCAGAAATGATTAAACAAGTGCAAGGCGACAAAGGCTCATCGGTTGTTGATATTTCATTCCCAGAGATTGAAAAATTTGACCGTCTGCCAGAGCCAAAAGCAGATGGCCCATCTGCTTTCGTATCAATTATGGAAGGCTGTTCTAAGTACTGTACTTTTTGTGTTGTACCTTA
The DNA here is from genome assembly GCF_014163655.1 of Pseudoalteromonas sp. SR45-1. NCBI lineage: Bacteria > Pseudomonadati > Pseudomonadota > Gammaproteobacteria > Alteromonadales > Pseudoalteromonadaceae > Pseudoalteromonas > Pseudoalteromonas sp. SR45-1. The sequence goes on from NZ_JACJDR010000009.1 coordinate 141,858, forward strand.
TACTCGCGGTGAAGAAGTTAGTCGCCCAGTAGATGACGTACTACTTGAAGTTGCACAACTTGCAGAGCAAGGCGTACGTGAAGTAAATCTTTTAGGTCAAAACGTAAACGCATACCGCGGTGATACGCACGATGGTGAAATTTGTTACTTTTCTGATTTAATTCGTCTTATTGCAGCTATTGATGGTATTGACCGTATTCGTTACACCACATCGCACCCGGTAGAGTTTACCCCAGATATAATCGACGTTTACGCCGATGTACCAGAGCTTGTAGATCACTTACATTTACCAGTACAAAGTGGTTCAGACCGTATATTAAACCTAATGAAACGTGGCCATACGGCAATTGAATACAAATCGACAATTCGTAAGTTACGTAAAATTCGTCCTAACTTAAGTATGTCGTCAGATTTCATTATTGGTTTCCCAGGCGAAAGCAAAGAAGACTTTGAAGCAACTATGAAGCTTATTAGCGACATAGGTTTTGATATGAGCTTTAGCTTTATTTACAGCGCACGCCCAGGTACGCCAGCGGCAGATTTGCCGGATGACGTAACAGAGCAAGAGAAAAAAGAGCGCTTATACTTACTACAAAACCGTATTACACAAATGGCGCAGCAAATTAGTCGTCAAATGTTCGATACAGAGCAACGTATACTTGTTGAAGGTCCTTCTAAGAAGAACCCTATGGAATTACGTGGCCGTACAGAAAACAACCGTGTAGTAAACTTTGTTGGCCCGCACACTGTGATCGGACAGTTTGTTGATGTACGTATTACCGAAGCACTACCTAACTCTTTACGTGGTGACTTAATTCGTACAGAATCAGAAATGAACTTACGACGTGAAGTAGCTCCTTCAGCTATTTTAACTAAAGCTGCAGCTGCAGAGCCAAAACCAGACACTGTTAACGAAATTGGCGTAGCTACTTTCGTTCCTTAGTCACACAATTAGCGCCAGTTAACGCTGGCGCAGTACTATAGGAAGCAATTTTGAGTAATCAGTTAAAAACATTAGAGATTTATTTAGAACCTGCCGATAACAAACGCCTATCTTCTTTATGTGGCCCGTTTGACGAAAACATCAAACAAATTGAACGCCACCTGGCTGTTGAAATAATTCACCGTGACAACTTTTTTAAAGTAACCGGTAAACTACACAACTGCGCCGGCGCTGTAGAAATCTTAAAAAACCTTTATGTTGATACTCAGCCAGTTCGTGGTGTTTTAGGCGAAATAGAACCCGACGCCGTTCATTTAGCTATTACCGAATCAAAAGCCTTAGAGCAAGATGCATCCAGCAGCGCTTATGGCAAAGAAATGGTTATTAAAACCCGCCGTGGTGTTATTAAACCACGTAACGACAACCAAGGTGTTTATGTGGCTAATATTTTAAACCACGACATTACCTTTGGTATTGGCCCTGCAGGTACTGGTAAAACTTACCTTGCAGTTGCAGCCGCCGTCGACGCTCTTGAGCGCCAAGAAATACGCCGTATATTACTAACGCGCCCTGCTGTAGAAGCTGGCGAAAAGCTTGGCTTTTTACCTGGCGATTTAAGTCAAAAAATAGACCCATACCTGCGCCCTCTTTACGATGCTCTTTTTGAAATGCTAGGTTTTGAAAAAGTAGAAAAGCTCATCGAAAAAAATATCATCGAAGTCGCACCGCTTGCTTACATGCGCGGACGTACTTTAAACGATGCCTTTATTATTTTAGATGAAAGCCAAAATACCACCGCCGAGCAAATGAAAATGTTTTTAACCCGTATAGGGTTTAACTCAAAAGCGGTGATTACAGGCGATATTACACAGGTCGATTTACCTCGTGGCACACGCTCAGGCCTTCGCCATGCAATTGAAGTGCTTGATGGCGTAAACGAAATTAGCTTTAACTACTTCAAAGCCCACGACGTAGTACGTCACCCTGTTGTAGCACGCATAGTTGAAGCCTACGAGCGAAACGACGAAAGCGAGCGACTTAAGCGCATTGAAAAGCAAAATGCAAAAGACGCACTCGCTGCTCTTCAACAGCCTACTACTAAAGAGTAATACTTTGACAACCGAACTTGATTTACAAATAGCCTGTGAGTTTGACAACCTCCCAAGCGAAGAACAATTTGCGCTATGGGCTGACAAAGCCCTTAGCCAATACCGTGATGAGTCCGAACTCAGTATCGTTATTAGCGACGAAGCGCAATCGCAACAACTTAATAACGACTATCGCGGTAAAAATAAACCGACCAACGTACTGTCGTTCGAATTTGAAGCACCACCAGGCATAGATATTCCTTTGGTTGGTGATTTAATTATTTGCCCAGCCATTGTATTAGCTGAAGCAATTGAGCAAGAGAAGTCATTTCATGACCACTTTGCTCACATGGTTATTCACGGATGCTTGCATTTGCTTGGATTTGACCATATAAAGAGTGAAGACGCTTTAGAGATGGAAAGCATCGAAAAGCAAATACTTGCAGAGCTAAACATAGCAGACCCATACCGGGACGATATTTAAATTAACGGAGCAATTAGACGCAATGAGCGACGGTAACTCGCAATCTAGCCAGGGTTCTTCTGGCAAAACGTGGTTGGGCAGAATAGCCCAAATGTTGCAAGGGGAACCCCAGAATAGAGAAGAGCTGGTCGAAGTTATTGCCGATGCGCAAGAACGAGACGTAATCGATCCAGAAACAAAAGAGATGATAGAAGGTGTGCTTGGCGTGTCTGAGCTTAAAGTGCGAGACATAATGGTTCCGCGCTCACAAATGATCACTCTTGAGATCGACAGCCCGCTTGAAGAACTAATTCCAATGATGGTTGACTCAACTCACTCACGTTTTCCAGTGGTGATTGAAGACAAAGATCATGTAGAAGGTTTTTTACTCGCTAAAGATTTATTGCCACTAATCTTAAATAAAGACGAGCATTTACCATCAATACGTGATTATTTACGCCCAGCAATGGTAGTACCTGAAAGCAAACGTGTTGATACATTGCTAAACGAATTCCGTCAGCAACGCTACCATATGGCTGTTGTTATTGACGAATACGGCGGCGTATCGGGCTTAGTAACGATTGAAGATATTCTTGAAATAATTGTTGGCGAAATCGAAGATGAGCACGACGAAGAAGAAGAACATCAAGATATTCGTCAACTTGCTAAACATGTCCACGTAGTGCAAGCACTCACACCTGTAGATGACTTTAACGAGCATTTTAAAACAGGCTACAGCACAGACGAAGCCGATACTATTGGCGGAACTGTACTGCACGCATTTGGCCATATGCCAAGCCGTGGTGAAACGATTGACATAGAAGGTTACCAATTTAAAGTAACCAACGCCGACAATCGTCGTATTTTGCAACTGCAAGTCACCGTTCCTAAGGCTGATGATAACGACAGTGAAGAAACTGCTAACTAGACTTACCCTATTAGCAAAAGATAAAAAAGCATGGCTCGCACTCGTTGCGGGCCTTGTTTTAACTTTTGGCTATGCCCCTTTTGAAATTTGGCCCATCGTATTTATTAGTCTTGGCGCCATAATTTTTTGCATTAATCCCAATAATACCGGTAAAGCACACGCAAAAACCGCCGCTAAATATGGCTTTATATTTGGCCTAGGCTGGTTTGGTGCAGGTATAAGCTGGGTACATGTTTCTATTGCCACCTTTGGCGGTATGCCGCTTATAGCGTCGCTCTCGTTAATGGCTTTTTTGTGCTCATACTTAGCATTATTTCCCGCACTTGCCTTTTGGGCAACTACACGCTTTGCTAGTGGCCCTAAAAGCTTTGGCGCATTACTAATTGCCTGCTTTGCAATTAGTGAGTATTTACGTGGCACCGTACTTACCGGTTTCCCGTGGTTAAGCTTTGGCTACACACAAACCGACGGACCTTTAAGGCTGCTCGCCCCTTATATTGGCGAGTTTGGCTTAACACTAACATGTGTGGCTATTGGCTTTGCACTATATAGACTTACCCAAAAAGATTTTAAAACCCCGGCGGTTACTGCGACAGCTGTTGCGCTTATTTTTACAGGTGCAAATACCACAGGCAGCATTCATTACACAGATAAAAACATGTCAGTATTGCTCGTACAAGGGAACATACAGCAACACCTGCGCTTTGAGCCAAGTGAGTTTTGGACCACAATGAGCAAATACCAAGACATGACACGTCCACATTGGGATGCCGACTTAATAGTATGGCCAGAAGCCGCAGTGCCTGAAATAGAAATGCTTGCCGATTCCTACCTAGCCAATTTAGACAGTGCCGCCTCGTTTAATCAAACCGCCCTTGTAACCGGTATTGTTGACTACCAGCGAGACACCAAAAATATATTCAACACACTTATTGTGGTCGGTAATAAAGAACGTGGCGACGAGCATGGGCATTACCATTACCTTGATAAAAACCGCTATCAAAAACACCAGCTACTACCTATTGGCGAATTTGTACCGTTTCAAGACTTTTTGCGCCCTATTGCCCCATTATTCGATTTGCCTATGTCATCGTTTACCCGTGGCGACAAAGTGCAAAACAACTTGCGCGCCAATGGCTATAACCTACTCCCTGCTATTTGCTACGAAATAGTATTTGCCGACTTAGTACGCGGTAATTACAAAAGCGATTCCGACCTACTATTTACTGTCAGTAACGATGCTTGGTTTGGCGACTCTATTGGGCCTTTGCAACACATGCAAATAGCCCGCATGCGGGCGCTCGAACTACAACGCCCTCTAGTGCGAGTTACCAACAATGGGGTAAGCGCCGTATACGACCCCATAAGCCACACACAACAAACCATGCCACAGTTTGAAGCTACCATATTGAAAGCCAACATTAAGCTTATAAAAGGCGACAGCGTGTACAGCCAGTATGGCAATGTGTTTGTATGGGGATTTGTGTTTTTGATGGGAATTGTTGGGTTTGGGGTTAGGGTTAAATTTGAAAAAACTAGATTCATTATCTAGCACACTTATTAAACGAATTGTAAGAAGAGCCTAATGATAAAAAACTATCTAGAAGGAGTAGAAAGCGCTGTAAGTAAATTACTTGAAGTCCGCAAAGAGTTTCACAATGATATTAATGATATCTATAAAGATTCGATACCGCCTATGTACCTTTTTAATAGGCAAAATACAGAGCAAACCATTCAACTAGGCGAAAAAAATTGGAGTAAAAAAGAACATATAGTAGAAGGATTTAAAAGATCAAAAAAAGCTCTCATAAAATTAGAATCTGAGCAGTTTGCGCTTTCATCTATAGATGGCTCTTTGTTACAGATTGCAGCTAAGGGTATTGAATTATTTTCTAAAAATAAAAAGAATACTACTACATTAAGTCTTAATGCTAAAACTTCAAAATTTTGTATTGGCCGTGAAATTAGAGGCTTACCTGCGGGTCTTATTATTTATGCGGGCCGCAATCACTATAATCATATTGAGGCTGGCGGTGATTTACACAACCCTACAAAAAAAATAGTAGAAACCTTAAACATTAACTCCAATTTGTATAAGCCTTATTTGCAATTCAATTTTGAACAGTCCTCTAACTTACCAATTAATCGAGCTACGGAATTCGTACTTTTATTAACTTGGGAGAAATTTGAGGATTTTGCATATGATTTGAAAGGGCTGTAACCGTTCATTTACTAACTAATGTGTAAATACATCGAAAAATGAAAATACTCATTATTTGAATAAACTTCTCAACCCATAATACCAACTAAGCGCTGCCACCGTGCCATGAGTTTCATCTTTAAAGTAACGTTGATTTATAATTAGATTATCGCTTGAGTGTGCTTTTAACTTTTCAACAAATGCTAAACCCCATCGGTAATTTGTTTTACCAATTTCGCCAAACGCTTCGCCGTTATTTGCAAAGGTAAAATACACATTGCCTTTAAGCAGCTTATTTATTAGTTGCTTCTCATCAAAATAACGGTTTAGGAAGTTATTATCCCACAGGTAGGTTGCATAAATAATTAAGTAATCTGTAAATAGCGCATGGTTGGTAAGCAATACATAGCTGGCAAACAAGCCACCAAAAGACTCGCCAATTAATACACGTTTAGTTGATGTGCGGTAATTTTTATTAATCAGTGGAATGAGTTCTTTTTCAAAAAAAGCGGTGTAGTTTGCAGCATTGCCAATGTTTTCAAATTTTTCGAGTAGCTTGCCGTTAAAAGTCCAATCGACATTGGTAGGGGTAAAGTCGCGCTCTCTTATCGCATTTTTACTATTAGGAACAGCGACAATAATTGCTTGTTGAATTTGTTTTTCTAGCCGCTCAGTACTGAGTGCTTCAACAAGCCCCGCTAAGGCTTTTAAATGGGTTGGGTCGCCATCAAGCAAGTAAATAACAGGATATACTAGTTCGAGGTTTTGCTTGTAGCTTGGCGGTAAATAAACACTATAACTGCGCTGCTCACCTAAAATAATAGACTTAAGCTGATGTTTTTTTGCTAACACAATATTTTCTGACGCATACGAAGCAGTAATAAAATACAGATAACTAAACGCCATTAATAAAGCTTTCATAACCATCCTTGTAATTAATAAGAGCAAACTTAACTTTTTACAGTCTCTTCTACCGTTTCAACATTTACAACTTGATTCAAGTTGCCTTTAATAACCACAGTCGCTGATATTTTATCTTGAATGGCTTGTCTGTTTGGATCCCAATATATCTGTAAAAACCCAAACAAGCCTGTGGCAAAGCCTGCGCCGTAGCCGCCGTAGCGACCAAAACAATCTAATAAACCTAATGGCTCACCGCTTAAGGCAACCACACGAATATTACATACCTTTTTACCCGGTGTTTGGCCGCGCCAAAGTAACGAGAACAACGTAAAGTAAACAGCAGCCCAGCCAAAACCTAAGCCTAAGTCTTGAATAATACCCTTGCTCCACTGCAAAATACTGTTTGTGGTTGTTTGTGCAGGTTTTTCTTCTATTAACTGTGCAGGCTTTATTTCTTTATTTTCACTGAGTACTAATAGTTGTAAAAGTACGGTAGCAAGTTGTGGGCTTTGTAGGTCGTCCATTTCTGCTAATTTGGGAACTTGCCCAATTAAATTATCAAACGCGTTTTGTTGGCAAGGTTGCTCACAGCTTTCATCAGCTGTTTGCGCTAAATAAGTATTTACCCGTTGTTTTTCTGTGGCGGTAAGCTGTATTTCATCTTGTATTTTTACGCCCTGAACAGCTAAACCTTGATCAGTGTTATCGTCTTCTAGGTAATCAATGCCAATTGAAAGCACAGTAAGTGCGCTTACAAATAAAATACTTGCTGCCGTTATTTTTAAGATTCTTCGCCACACATTCGACATTTTTGGAAGGTATTGCTGTGCCGTACCTTTATAAAAAGCCATTGCAGCAACAAACGCTATTAAAGCAGCGCTAAGCTTGGCCGCTAAAAATATCAGTGCAACATCAATAATAATCGCTAGTGCACGCTGAATAGGTATAGCTAAAGGCAAGCCCAGTAAAGCGCTGTCAATTTTAAAAGCGTAGGGTGTAATAACTTCTCGGGTTTCAGAATTTGATAATTCTAATTGTTCTATTTCTGTGGCTTTCATTTATTTTCTTGTTATTAAAATAGGTAACCCGGTTAACTTACGCGTTTTTTATTTTTTGCTCAAGATAAAGCTAATAGAATCAGTGCACAAAAAAGGGCTACATAAGATGCAGCCCTTCATGTTTTTACTCAATGTTAATTACTTACTAGCAATTATACCGTTGGATAATCGGTGTAGCCTTGTTCTGCGCCACCAAACAAAGTGTCGGGGTTGTGGCTGTTAAGTGGCTTGCCTTGCTTTAAGCGTGCTGGTAAGTCTGGGTTTGATACAAACGGGCGACCAAAGCCAATCATGTCGGCCCAGCCTTCGCTAAGTGCTTTGTCTGCGCGCTCTTTGGTGTACTTGCCTGCGTAAATTAATACTCCACTGTAGGTTTTGCGAATCGATTTTTTAAATTCGACACTCATTAAAGGTGCGTCATCCCAATCGGCTTCGGCTATATGCATGTAACCTACACCGGCTTTATTTAATGCCTCAGAAACCGCTAAGTAAGTTTCTTCAGGGTTTTCGTCTACTGTGCCATTAAGAGTTGTTAACGGGGCAAGTCTTACGCCTACTTTACTGCTACCAATTTCGTCGCTAACAGCATGTACCACTTCAATTAAAAAGCGTATGCGGTTTTGCACACTGCCGCCATATTCATCGGTGCGAGCATTTGACTCTGAGTCTAAAAATTGATTAATAAGGTAACCATTTGCAGCATGAAGCTCTATGCCATCAAACCCTGCATTAACTGCATTTTTAGCTGCTTGGCGAAATTCGCCTATGACATGCGTAATATCTTGTTTGCTCATTTCGCGTGGGAGTTGGGTGTCTACAAACCCCGGTGCGCCGTTTGTATCTACAAATACTTTTACGTCTTTTGCAGCAATGGCCGATGCTGAAATAGGCTGCACGCCACCAGTGTTGTCACTGTGGGTAACACGGCCAACATGCCAAAGCTGAGCAAACATCACTCCACCAGCGCTATGTACTGCGCTTGTTACTTTACTCCAGCCTGCAACTTGCTCATTTGAATAAATACCCGGAGTCCAAGCGTAACCTTTACCAAGCTCACTAATTTGTGTGCCTTCGCTTACAATTAGTCCGGCACTTGCGCGCTGTGCGTAATATGTTGCCATTAAGTCGTTAGCTATATCGCCAGGCTGAGTTGAACGCGAGCGAGTCATTGGGGGCATAACAATACGGTTTTTTAATGTTTTACCTGCAAGTTCTATTGGTTCAAAAAGTAATGTCATAATGCCTCCTAAGTTTGATTGCGCTCATAATAACGTAACCAAGCACATGCAAAAACAACAAAAACTGCAAAATAGTTTTGTTGTATCTGCAATAAAGCCACAAAGTAAAACACATTAACTTTAGGTGAACTAAATGTATTTTATTGACTCTTAACAGCACTATTAAGTTGAGGGTTTGATGTGAATAAAGGGAATGCATGGCCGTGGGTTATCTCGTTGTGTATACACGCTATTGTGTTGTACTTTTTGTTTTCGCAATCTATTAAAGTTGCGCCGCCAAAGGAGGAAAAAAACGCAATAATACAGGCCTATGTTACGGTTAATTTAGCAAGCCTACCTAAGCTAAGCTCAGTTGTTACAACAACCAATGCGCCTGATATAAAACCTGTAAACACTAAAACTGATGCACCAAATTCAGCAACCTCTAACACTACACCTATAAAAAAAGATTCTACAAAAGCCAAAGTAAGGGTAACTAAAAAAACGCAAGCCAAAACCATCACGTTACCAAAGGCACAAACAGAGCTTAAAAAAGCCCCTGTAAAACCTGTTGAACCCCTGGTAGCAGCGCCTTCAGAGCCTACAACAAAAGCTTCTCAAACATTTAAAAAGCTAAATCCATACGCGCCGCTATTTGGCTCTCCTGTAAATAATATGACTCATAAAAAAATGGTCTCCTTTGGTGAAGATAAAAGCTCTGAAAATGAAGAGATAAACAATAAGCCCACAATTAAAACGCCAGTAAAATCTGATAATTCAGAAGTTATTAGCCAAAATACAACAGGCACACGACGATTAGAAAAATTTAACGGTAAATGCTATTTAATTGATACTTCAACCGTATTTGGTAGTAATGGCATGCCTCAAGGTAGCGGTAAACCCTGTCCTGAGGATAAAACTGATAAAGAAATTATGTTTGAAAAAATCATGAAAAAATGGAGCCGTAAAAATAATTAACTTTAAATAAGTGAACAAATAATATGTTTATCCGTATTGATAAGCTTAAAGTAATTAGGAGTAAGCCATGATCACCAAACAACTATCCTCACTTTTTGTATTTAATTTATTAGTTGTAAGTGCACAAGCTAATGCAAACCAGCGCTGGTACGTTGTTAACGACTCAGTAATGGGCGGTGTATCTAATAGCCAAGTAACACAAACTCAAGAAAGTTTGCTTTTTACAGGCAATGTTTCGCTTGATAATAACGGCGGTTTTGCATCAATACGTACAGAGCTAAGTACACAAAGCCAAAATACTAAAGCTATAGCGCTGCGTGTTAAAGGTGATGGACAAATCTATCAGCTTAGGCTCAGAACTACCAATTACCTTGATGGCGCAGCGTACACTCACTCATTTAAAACAGTAAAAAATGAATGGGTAGATATAAACTTTGCTCCGAGTGATTTTACTTTAACGTATCGCGGTCGCGTGCTTGAGCAACAACCTATTATTGATTTTGATGATATAAAACAGCTAGGCTTTATGATTGCAGGCAAGCAAGAAGGTAAGTTTAAACTTGAAGTGGGTAAAATTGAGTTTAAAAGCTAACCCAACAGCATGTTGGTCGCGCTAAATAGTATAGTCGTCGCCCCGCCTCTTTAGTTCATTAATAACCAGTTCAACCATTTGTTGCTTTATTGCCGCTTGCTCTGATTTTAACTCCCCTAATTGCAGCTCTAACATATCTATTTGTTCTTGCTGTTGCGTGTTTTTATATTGTTTTACACCTAGGTGCTCAGCATCTAAAGTTAAACTCGCATCACTTTTATTCGGCTCACTTACAGAAGTGTTTATAGTTATACTACGTTGTACGGGGCTTTGTTTAAGTTTATTAATTTGCTCTTGCAGCGCAATAACTCGCCCAGCGAAGTGCTTGTATACTTTTTCTAGGTTTTTATACTGACTGCCAAACGTTGCATTATCTTCACTATACTCTTCGGCTTTGGTATCTAAAAACTTTGATAACACATATTTTGGCTCTTCCTCATTCTCTTCCTCGCTCTTTTCTTCACTCGCTTTTTCAACAGGTAGTTTATCTGATTGCGCTAAAGGTTGAGTATTTGAGCTGTGTACTTGGTATGGAATGGAAGCCGCTGAAATCTTCATTATTTTATCCCTAAAATAGCTTTGTAACTATTATAGGTATCGACCTCGTATTAAAACCCTTGAGTAAATTTTATTGTTAGCTAAAAGCAAAAAGCCCCACTTTATTAAAGTAAGGCTTATACCAATTTATCAAACTAACTCGTTACTTACTTAGTGCTTTGATTATCTTGTGAGAGCGCAATAAGTGCAAGCGCCGCATTTAGACGAGTATTTAAATTATTATAAATAGTCATTCCAAACACACCGATAATACAAACTATTAACCCCATTTGTAGGTTAACGCTCATCTCTAGTAAAAAAACAGCTGCAACTAGTAAGCATAGCGCTAATGCATAAATAATAGATTGAAAGGTAAAGTTAATATCACCTTTGGCTATTTTAAGTAATTCATCTTTATTCATAATTTACTTCCTTGTTATTTAATCACTAAGACTCAATTGCCAGTAGCTCTACTTCAAAAATAAGTACTGAGGCAGGAGGAATACTCCCTACACGTTTTTCGCCGTATGCTAATTGGTGCGGTACATAAAAAATGTATTTATCGCCTGGGCTCATCAGTTGTAAGCCCTCAGTCCAACCTTTAATCACTTGGTGCAAGCCAAAGCTAATCGATGTTTTACGCTCTACTGAGCTGTCAAACACCGTGCCGTCGATTAGTGTGCCGTGGTAATGCACGTTAACCATACTTGTTGGGCTTGGTGTGTTTTCACTCTCACCTTTATGCAGTATTTTGTACTGCAAGCCAGAAGTTGTTTCTACTACACCTTCTACTTTTGCGTTAGCGGCTAAGTAATCTGCCCCTATTTGTGCATTTATGCCTGCTTGTTGTTTTGCTTTTTTACTATTTTGAAATATTAAAAAACAAAAAATGGCGATAACCACCGCCAAAATTATATTGATCATTATTAACCTTTTTCGTTATCTAGTTCTTCGTCTTTTTCGTCATCGTTATCGCCATTAACTATGTCGGCAATTTCTTTAAGGCGAGCAAGCGCAATTCCGTTTACTGAGTTTTCTGGATACTGGTCATCAATAATATCGCCAGCTTCTATATCCATTAACAGGTTAAGCGCTTGGTCTACGGTTTCAACTGCGTAAATATTAAATTTACCCGCCTCAACTGCATTAAGTATTTCATCATCAAGCACTAAGTTAACTTGGTTTGATTTAGGAATGATAACGCCTTGCGAACCTGTTAAGCCACGCATTTTACACAGTTTGAAAAAGCCTTCTATTTTTTCGTTTACGCCACCAATAGCCTGTACATCACCATGTTGGTTAATAGAGCCTGTCAGTGCAATTGATTGGCTAATAGGTAGGCTGGTAATAGACGAAATAAGCGCACACAACTCTGCCAAAGATGCACTATCGCCATCTATATAACCGTAGCTTTGCTCAATAGCGATATTAGCGCTAAGCGTTAAGCTAAAGTGCTGCGCGTATTTATTACCTAAATAACCGGTAAGTAGCATTACCCCTTTTGAGTGAATTGCTTTACCAAGCTCGGCTTCACGTTCAACATCTATTACGCCATCGGCGCCAGCATAAACCGTTGCCGTGATACGCGCAGGGGTACCAAATGAGGTATCGCCAATGTGTAATACGGTTAAACCATTTACTTTACCAATGGCTTGGCCGTCGGTTGCAATAAGTGTGTGACCTTCTTTTATATCGCTTAGCATATTTTCACTAATTTGGCCGGTACGGTATTGCTTACCTTCAATGGCTTCATCAATATGATGCGCATCTACAACAGTTAATTTATCTTGTTTTGCGTAGTAACTTGCCTCTGCAACTAATTCAAGTACATCAGCAAAGCGCGCAGAAAGCTTATTGTGATGCTCTGCTTGGCGGTAGCTAAACTTAAGTAAACGCACCATAGCTGCTTGTGTGGTAGTGCACTTTAATGTTTGCTCGCAGTACTCGGTAACTTTAGTTATAAATTGGTACTGTAATTTATCGCTACTTGGTAAGTAGTAATCAAAGTCAGCTAATACTCTAAATAACTCTGCAAACTCTTCATCGTATTCACCTATGGTGTAATACAGTTCGCGCGAGCCTAATAAAATAATTTTTACATCAAGCGGTATAAGCTGCGGGCGCAGTGTAAAACTGCTACCTACTGAGCTATCTTGATACGGTAAGTCGTTTTTAATTTGATGCGTTTTAAGCGAAAGTTTTAAACCATCCCACACTTGAGGGTTAGCCATTACCTTTTCAGCATCCATAATTAAATAACCGCCATTAGCACGGTGCAATGCTCCCGGCTGAATAGAGCGATAACTGGTAATTAAAGACCCTTGCGATGTGGAATACTCAATTTTACCAAATATATTACCAAATGTTGGATTGGGCTCGTACACCACGGGTGCTGCATCGTCTTCTTTAAACTCAACTAAAATATTAGGTGCAAAAAAGTCGGTAAGCATGCCTTTACGATCAAAGTCTTCTTTGCTTTCTTCGCTTTCGTCTTCGTCATCGAGCCACTCAAGTACCGCGTCTATAATTTCAACGCGTATATCTTTTAAATAACGCAGTACACCAATATGAGTTGCATATTTATGTTCTAAGTCTTTTAAAAGCGGTTTGGTGGCCTGCTCTGCAGTCGACTTTTTAAGATTACGCTGTTTTTCTTTTGATTCGCGCTTCCAGCGTGGCAGCTCAATTAACGCTTCTATTAATGCATCTTCTAGCTTTTCAATTTTTTCAAAAAACTCTTCGCGTAACGTTTCTTCAAGTTCGCCAAATTCGCTATCGCTTAATTGTTTACCATCTACAAGCGGTGCAAACCCAACTGAATTTTTTTCTTCGACTAATGCAACACTTTGCTCAAATGCCGCAATTTCTACTGCAGTAATAGCGCTGTCGTAGGCATCGTTAAATTCACGGTCGATTGATTTTTTTTTGCGTTGGTATCCTGGGTTATCAAATGCAGCAGGAAATGTGTCGAGTACTTCATCTAAAAATGAATCTATGTCGTCACTAAGTTGCTTGCTTTGACCTGCATGCATAAACAGCGCGATAGGCTCTCTGTGATCATCGTAATTATTTACGTATAACCATTCGTTTGGTGTTGGGCGGTCTTTTGCGTGTTGCTTAAGTTTATCTTTAACAAGCGTAAAGCGCCCATGGGCAGCCTCGCCCATTACATAAACGTTGTAACCAGGTAGTTCCATCCCTAAAGAGAAATCTAAGGCACTTTGGGCGCGTTGTTGGCCTATAAATGTTAGTTGCTCGGGGTATGGATTGCTCATACACGTATGTACGTGATTAGTAGAAATACTCGGTGCGAGCTTTGAAACAGATAGTGGCAGCAATTTTTTCGTCATTCTAACTTCTTTTTTTACCAACATATTCGCTGGCCTTTGGGCGTATTAAGTGGCCCGCAGCCACTTAATAATTATATTTAAGGGTGCAGCGCCTTACGACTAAAATAGATTCCATCACATTCAATACACGGTGTAATTTGTGTCGCGTGATAAACATCGTAACTATGGGTGCAATTCTTACATACTAATGTGCCCATGGCTATCCATTCGCCTGCGTGATACACACCATTGTGCTTAAAATCTTGACTAAGAGATTGCCACTCAAGCTGAGTTTTATCTTCTATGTGCGAAAGCTCAAACCATAAGGACTCTTTAAGCTCTTGCCATGCAAGCGAATTATAGTGCGATTCGTTTTCTTGGACATGTTCTATATCGCGCTGTAAATAACTTTTATATAAAGCGTATCTTTCTTGCCCTAAATCTTTAAGTGCCTGCTCAGATTCAACAAATCGAGTAACTGCGTCTTTTACTTCATGATCTTTTACATCTTTTAGCCATTTGGTTAAATCGCCAAGCCATGCTTTATAATCTGCCATTTTTTACTCCTTCAAAATTGCTGTTAAATCACCCTATAACTTAGATAAGTATAGGTTAACCTGAACTGAAGGTTAGAATTTATCAAAACCGCGTTTTTGACGCTGTGAATAGCACTTTATTTGGGGTATCCTAATGGCAATTTTTTATTAGTTTGCAAGAAGTCTGGAACCATAGATGCAAGAGCAATATAACCCGCAAGATATAGAGTCAAAAGTACAAAGCTACTGGGAAGAAAACCAGGTATTTAAAGTCACTGAAGATGAGAGCAAAGAAAAGTATTATTGCCTTTCTATGTTTCCTTATCCGAGTGGTCGACTGCATATGGGTCATGTACGTAACTACACCATTGGTGATGTTGTTTCTCGTTTCCAGCGCCTGCAAGGCAAAAACGTAATGCAACCTATGGGTTGGGATGCGTTTGGTTTACCTGCAGAAAACGCTGCTATTAAAAACAAAACAGCACCTGCTAAGTGGACATACGAAAATATTGACTACATGCGTACACAGCTTAAGCAATTAGGTTTTGGTTATGACTGGGATCGCGAAATAGCGACGTGTCATCCAGAATACTACAAGTGGGAGCAGTGGTTTTTCACTAAGCTTTACGAAAAAGGCTTAGTGTATAAAAAAATGTCGACGGTTAACTGGGATCCAGTGGATCAAACAGTATTAGCTAACGAGCAAGTTATTGACGGTCGCGGTTGGCGTTCAGGCGCTGTGGTTGAGCAAAAAGAAATTCCACAGTGGTTTATTAAAATTACCGACTACGCACAAGAACTACTTGACGATTTAGACAAGTTGGAAGATTGGCCAGAGCAAGTTAAAACAATGCAGCGTAACTGGATTGGCCGCTCTGAAGGGTGTGATATTGAATTTAAACGCACCGATAACGACGAAACTTTTAGTGTATACACAACTCGTCCAGACACCTTTATGGGTGTTACGTATGTTGCTGTTGCTGGTGGTCACCCTATTGCACAAGAAGCCGCTAAAAATAGCGATGCTGTTGCAATGTTTGTTGAAGAATGCAAAAACACCAAAATTGCCGAAGCAGACATGGCAACAATGGAGAAAAAAGGCATAGCAACAGGCTTTTACGCAACTCACCCATTAACGGGCGAGCAAGTACCAATTTGGGTCGCTAACTTTGTATTAATGCATTACGGCTCAGGCGCTGTTATGGCGGTACCTGCACACGACCAACGCGATTTTGAATTTGCAACGGCTTACGGCCTAGATATTAAACAAGTAATTGCACCGGTTGAAGGCTCAGGTCTTGAAGTAAACCTTGAGCAAGAAGCATTTACCGATAAAGGCGTACTTGTAAATTCAGGTGAATTTGATGGTCTTGATTTTGACGCCGCGTTTAAAGCCATTGCCGACAAGCTTGAAGCACTCGGTGTTGGGGAGCGTAAAGTAAACTTCCGTCTACGTGACTGGGGTGTGAGCCGTCAGCGTTATTGGGGCTCTCCAATCCCAATGCTTAGCGACGAAGAAGGCAAAGAACTTGCAGCAACAGAAGATATGCTACCAGTTCGCTTACCAGAAGATGTGGTAATGAATGGTGTAACGTCACCTCTTAAAGCAGACCCTGAATGGGCTAAAACAACAGTAAATGGCGCACCTGCGTTTCACGAAACTGACACGTTTGACACCTTTATGGAATCATCTTGGTACTACGCACGCTACTGTAGCCCACGCTACGACGAAGGCATGCTAGATCCAGCGGCTGCTAACTATTGGTTACCAGTAAACCAATACATTGGTGGTATTGAGCACGCTATTTTACACTTATTGTACTCGCGATTTTTCCATAAATTATTACGTGACTTTGGTTTAGTAAATTCAGACGAGCCGTTCGACCGCTTACTTTGTCAAGGTATGGTGCTTGCTGAAACATTTTATCGTAAAGATGAAAAAGGCGGCGATGTATGGATTTCGCCAAGCGATGTAAATACCGAAACCGACGACAAAGGCCGCGTAACTAAAGCATGGCATAAAGAAGACGGTGAGCCGGTATTCTCATCAGGCATGAGTAAAATGTCGAAGTCTAAAAACAACGGTATAGACCCACAACAAGTAATTGCCCAATACGGTGCAGATACAGTACGTTTATTTATGATGTTTACAGCACCACCAGAGCAAACGCTTGAATGGTCAGACTCAGGTGTTGAAGGCGCGCATCGTTTCTTAAAACGTGTATGGAAATACGCAGTAGACGTTAAAACAGTAGGTTACCAAGCACTTGATAAATCAGCGCTCACTAACCCGCAAAAAGTATTACGTCGCGACTTACACAAAGCAATTGCTAAAGTGACTGATGATGTTGAACGTCGTCAAACCTTTAACACCGCTATTGCAGCCATTATGGAGCTTTCTAATAAGTTATTAAAAGCACCACTGAGCGACAAACAAGATGTAGCGATTGCTAACGAAGCACTTGAAGCATTAGTTATTATGCTTGCACCTATTACTCCGCATTTATCACATGAGCTTTGGAAAGAGCTTGGTAAAGAAGGCGAGATTTTAGATGCGCAGTGGCCAAAAGTTGACGAGTCGGCTCTTGTTGAAGATGAAAAACTAATCATCGTACAAGTAAACGGCAAGCTTCGCGCTAAGTTAACAGTGGCAGCTGATGCCACTCAAGAGCAAGTAGAAGCCCTTGCGTTTGCAGAATCTAACGTAACTAAATTTACGGATGGCGCAACTATTCGTAAAATCATTTACGTTCCAGGTAAACTACTTAACGTGGTAGCTAACTAATATGGCTGCATTTAACGCCATTAAAAATGGACTAGCCTTAGTGCTAGTCTGTTTTTTGTTATCAAGCTGTGGCTTTCATTTAAAAAAAGCCTCTAGCTTGCCTGATAACTTAAAACAGCTAACACTTGTAGGCGATGATGAAAAATCGACTTTATTTACTGAGCTTAAAAAAGAGCTTAAAGCGAGTAACGTAGAGCTAGTATCGTCAGCTAAAGATAAAGCCCAATTGTATTTACGCAAAGAAAGTATTGAACGCCAAACTCTTTCGCTGTTTCAAAATGGTCAGGTTGCTGAATACGAACTTGCTTATGGCGTGTCGTATGTAGTTAAACTCCCAGGCGAAAAAGCGATAGAAAAACGTTTTGAGCTTTACCGTAATTACCAAGACGATCCGGATCATGCATTAGCAAAAGCAAAAGAGCTTGAGCTACTCATTAGCGAGATTCGTGAGCAAGCCAGTCGTCGTATTGTTAGAGAGCTGTCGCAACTATAATGCGCTGCTACGCTAATCAACTACCGAGTGAATTAAATAAAGGGCTAAAGCCCTTTTATTTAGTATTTGGTGAAGAGCCTTTTCAAGAAGCGCAGTGCGTACAACAAATTCGCGACTGTGCTAAGCAACAAGGTTTTGATGAAGTAATTAAGTTTACTTTAATGCAAGGATTCGATTGGCAAGAAATCATAGCCCAGTATCAGAGCATGTCGCTGTTTAGCGCCCGCACTATTATTGAGCTTGATTTAAACCAACAAAAGCCAGGCGTTATTGGCAGCAATACCTTTAAAAAAGTAGTTGAGCTGGTTAATCCCGATACTATTTTAATTATTAAAGGCGCTAAAGCCAGTCAAGAAGTACAACGTGGTGCGTGGTTTAAAGCCCTTGATAAACTAGGCGTGTTCGTACCTTGCTACCCACTTACGGGCTCTCATGTAAAACGATGGCTTGATGAGCAATGCCAACGTTTATCACTTAATATGCAAAGCGACGCCAAAGTAAGCTTAATAAATGCCACTGAAGGCAACTTATTAGCCTGTTTTCAGGAGCTTGAAAAGCTCTCGCTACTACACGGCAATGCATTAATTACTCAGCAACTAGTTATGCAAGGGCTGTTAAATCAAGCCAAGTTTGATATTTTTGATTTAAGCGATGCACTATTAAATGGCCACGCTAAACAAGCTATAAAAGTACTAAACAAACTTGCCAGCGATAACACCGAAGTGGTGAGTATTTTGTGGGCTATAACCAAAGAGCTTAATACACTTATAAGTGTGCAACTTGGTTTATTAAATGGCGAACCCATAGCAAATTTATTTAAACAAAAAGCAATTTGGAAAAACCAACAAGGTCCAGTTCAAAACGCAATTAACCGTTTAAATATGCACACACTGGAACAAATAAACAGTGATGTTGCGTTGTTTGATGCCAGTTACAAGCAAGGTAATTTAATTGCACCTTACCAAGCGCTTGCTCATATTTGTATTAAATTTTGCCAGCCGCTCAACATTCCTATGCCGTGCCACGCGGTTAATTAATAAATAATGGGTGTTAAATGATCGCAATTTTTGGTGGCACTTTCGACCCCGTCCATTTAGGCCATCTAAATATGGCGCAGCAATGCGTTAATGCGTTTAATTTAGATACGCTTTATTTTATGCCCTGTGCACTCCCTGCACATAAAGCAGCTCCGGGAATTAGTACGCAGCACCGTATTAATATGCTAAACGCAGCTATTGCACCTTATCCTCATTTTGAACTCGATTTAAGAGAGCTTAACCGAGCTGGTCCATCGTATTCGCTACTTAGTTTGCAAGAACTTCGTAAAGAGCACCCCACTACACCTATTTTATTTTTAATTGGTATGGACTCGTTTAACAATCTCGATAAGTGGTTTGAGTGGAAGGCAATAACACAGCTTTGCCATATTGTGGTGTACCAGCGCCCAGCTCAACATTGCACTGTAAAAGGTGAGCTCAAAAGCTATATGCAACACGCAAATGCTGGCGAAGTAGCGGCACTTAAACACTCACTTGCAGGTAAACTTTATTTTTTACCGGGCGAAATGCTCGATGCGGCCTCAAGTACAATTCGCAAGCAGCTAAAAAAAAGTAATAAAAAGAATGAACTATTGCCCGATGCAGTGAGTCATTACATAGAAGTGCATCAGCTCTATCAAATTGATGCTTAAAAACTCCTAGCGTGTTAAAATGCGCGCCATTAAATTTTTAAATTGAGACAAAACCTTGGATTCAAAACAACTACTCGCCTTTGCTATGGACAAAATTGACGATATGAAAGCGCGTGACATCGTTCATATTGACGTAACTGAAACATCAGATATTACAGATTACATGGTAATTTGTTCTGGTACTTCTAAACGCCACGTACAGTCAATTGCCGATCACTTAGCAAAAGAAGCGCGTCATGCAGATTCAGAGCCACTAGGTTATGAAGGTGAAGGCGACGGCGAATGGGCACTGGTTGATTTAGGTGATGTGGTTGTACACGTGATGCAAAACGAAGCACGTAGCTATTACGATCTAGAAAAACTGTGGGGCTAAACGCTCACTCATTTTAGACAATGCTTGGAAGTAATACGTGAAAATACAAATGATTGCTGTTGGTACTAAAATGCCAGCATGGGTAGAAACGGGATTTGCAGAATATCAGCGCCGTTTCCCTAAGGATATGGCGCTAGAGTTAATCGAAATTCCAGCCGGTAAACGTGGTAAAAATGCAGATATAAAGCGTATTTTACACATTGAAGGTGAAAAAACATTAGCGGCTATTCCAAAAGGCAATCGTATTGTAACGTTAGAGGTAACAGGGAAAGCACTCGATACTCACCAACTTGCTAAAAATATGGAAAAATGGCAACTCGATGGCCGCGATGTAAGTTTACTTATTGGCGGACCTGAAGGACTTGCTCCAGAGTGTATTGCAGCGTCTGAGCAAAAATGGTCGTTATCTAATTTAACATTGCCGCATCCTTTGGTGCGTATAATTGTTGCAGAGAGCCTTTACCGAGGCTGGAGCTTAAATAACAACCATCCTTATCATCGCGAGTAACCCCTTGCCATGCTAAAACATAGACCCACTATTCGTGACCACTCCGCAGAAGCAAACTTATTTGCTAGGCGAGCATTCGTGGGTTTTGTTTTTGTATTAGGATTAGTCGCAGTATTGCTTTCTAATCTTTATACTATTCAGGTCGAAGATCACCAAGACTACCAAACCCGCTCCAACGATAATCGTATTAAAGTTATTCCTATTGCACCCAACCGTGGTTTAATTTACGACCGTAACGGTGTGCTACTTGCTGAAAACAAACCTGTTTACAACCTTGAGGTCATCCCCGAAGAGGTAGACGACCTTGACGAATCGCTTGATCAAATAAGTAAAATAATTGCGATTACAGAGCAAGACAAACAAGACTTTTTAAAAGATATAAAACACACCCGTCGTTTTAAATCACAAGTATTAAAAGCTCGCTTAGACGAAACAGAAGTGGCGAAATTTTCGGTTAATCAACATAAATTCCCTGGTTTTAGCATTGAGGCACGCCTTGCACGCTACTACCCATTTGGCGACACACTAACGCATGCGCTCGGTTACGTTGCCAAGCTTAATAGAAAAGAGCTAAACCAATTAGAACAAGAAGACCGTGCAACCAATTACCGCGCTACGCACGACATTGGCAAACTCGGCATAGAAAAATATTACGAAGAAACACTGCACGGTAAAGTAGGCTCACAACGGGTAGAAGTTAATAACCGTGGCCGTGTAATACGCACCCTGAGCATGACCCAACCGCAACCTGGTAGCGACCTAGTACTTACTTTAGACGTGGGCTTGCAACAAATAGCACAACATGCGCTTAAAGATATGCGTGGCGCTGTTGTAGTTATGGACGCCAAAGATGGCGGCGTGCTGGCACTTTATTCAAACCCAAGTTACGATCCAAACTTATTTGTACACGGCATTAGCAGCAAAAATTATAAAGCGCTGCTTAACCAAGACCGGCCATTAATAAACCGTACTACGCAAGGTCGTTATGCGCCGGCCTCTACGGTAAAGCCCTTAATGGCTGTATTAGCGCTTGAAGAAAATATAGTAAATGAAACAACATCAATGTGGGATCCAGGCTTTTTTGAAATACGAAACGTAGAGCATAAATGGCGTGACTGGAAACGTTGGGGCCATGGTCATGTAGATGTATACAAAGCCATTGAAGAGTCGTGTGATACCTATTTTTACGATGCGGCTTATCGATTAGGCATTACTAAAATAAGCGATTTTATGGCCCGTTTTGGCTACGGTGATTTGTCAGGTATTGATATTCACGAAGAAACTACTGCTATTCTACCTTCAAAAGAATGGAAAGAAGGACGCTTTAAAGAGTCTTGGTGGCCTGGTGACACAATTTCGGTAGGCATTGGCCAAGGTTACTGGACTGCCACACCAATTCAAATTGCAAATGCAACTAACATATTAGTTAATCGTGGTATTAATCATCCCCCTCATTTGGTGCAAGTAATAAAAAAAGATAGCGACATAACGCAAATTAACAACGAAGAAAAACCTCCTGTTATTTTAAAAGATCCGCGCCATTGGCAGGTATCGTTAGATGCAATGCATAATACAGTACAAAAAATATCAGGCACAGCCCACAAAGCATTTAAAGGGACTAACTACGACTCGGCTGGTAAAACCGGTACCGCGCAAGTAGTTAGTATTGCCCAAGGTGAGCGTTACGATGCAGAATCTCTTAAAGAACGCCAACGCGATAATACAATTTATGTAGGCTTTGCACCTTATAGCGATCCTAAAATTGTGGTTTCTGTTGTATTAGAAAACAACCACGGCGGCATTCAAATAGCTCGCCAACTTATGGATTACTACTTTGCAGCCAACCCTGTTAATCTTGCAAGGAACGAGACACCATGACCGCTTTGCACGATAAACGCTCTATTTGGATGCGTATGCACCTCGACCTACCGCTGCTTATTGCACTACTTATAATGATGGCTGGCAGCATAATGGTTGTTTACAGCGCAAGCGGGCAAGAGTCTTCTATGATGATTAGGCATATGACCCGCATGGGCGGTGCGATTGTTGCTATGATTGTTTTAGCCCAGTTTTCGCCTGCCACGTTAAAGCGGTTAGTGATCCCACTTTATTGTGTTGGGTTATTAATGCTAGTCGGTGTACTTTTATTTGGAGTAAGCTCAAAAGGCGCGCAGCGTTGGCTCAATTTAGGGGTGACACGGTTTCAACCTGCAGAATTAATGAAGTTGGCAGTCCCGATGATGGTAGCTTGGTATATAGGTAGAAACCACTTACCACCTCGCCCGCTACACTTAATTATTGGTTTTATGATTGTAATGCTCCCTACATTATTAATTAAAGAACAACCCGATTTAGGTACCGCTATACTTATTGCAAGCTCAGGTATATTTGTATTATTTTTGTCTGGTTTGAGTTGGCGTTTAATAGGCTTTTTAAGCTCGATTGTAGCGCTTGCTGCATGGCCATTTTGGCACTACGGTATGCACGATTATCAAAAACAACGTGTACTCACCTTTTTAGATCCTGAGAGCGATCCGCTTGGTTCGGGTTATCATATTATTCAATCGAAAATTGCTATTGGATCAGGCGGCATAGAAGGTAAAGGCTGGTTGCTTGGTACACAATCGCAATTAGAGTTTTTGCCAGAGCGCCACACCGACTTTATATTTTCGGTTTTAAGCGAAGAATTTGGCTTATTCGGCGTATGTGTTTTACTTAGCCTGTACTTATTTATTATTGGTCGTGGTTTATACATTGCTGTTAATGCACAAGATGCATTTGGTAAATTGCTCGCAGGCGCACTCACCCTCACCTTTTTTGTATATGTATTCGTAAACATAGGCATGGTATCGGGTTTATTACCTGTTGTAGGCGTACCTTTACCACTGATTAGTTATGGTGGTACATCGATGGTGACGTTAATGGCAGGATTTGGCATTATTATGTCAATCGCGACAGATAAAAGGATGCTTTTAAAATAATGCGACACACGAATCAGTTTATATTTACTACATTATTAATTTTACTTTTAAGTGCTTGTAGTAGTGGGCCAAGTAGCCGTTATAGTATGCGTCATGATGCAGCGCCATTAAGAGCTCCAACTACACTTGAGATGCAAGACGCTATAGTTACCGAAACCACTAAAAGTGCTAGCGCTAGCCGCCCATACACAGTGCTTGGTAAAAGCTATTCGCCCATGCTTAATGAGACGGGTTATAGTGAGGAAGGCATTGCCTCTTGGTATGGTCGTAAATTTCATGGTTACCACACTTCAAATGGTGAAACGTATGATATGTTTGCCATGACCGCAGCGCATAAAACGCTGCCACTACCTAGCTTTGTTAAAGTAACCAATACAGCAAATGGTAAGTCGGTAATCGTACGCGTGAACGACCGTGGCCCATTTCATGACGATAGAATAATTGATCTTTCGTACGCAGCCGCTTATAAGCTTGGCTACTACACCCATGGTACAGCAAAGGTTAAGCTAGAGGCAGTTACGCTTGCGGGCGCAACTGCGCGTCAAACCTATATTCAGGTAGCTGCAGGTAGTACACTTGCTAATATTGAAGCACTTGCCAGCACATTGCGAGAGCAATACAAATTACCAACAAATATTGTGCAAAAAGACGATATTTACAGACTGCATTTAGGGCCAATAAAAGATACCCCTCATGCAAACGAAGTATTAAAAAAATTAAAAGAAAATCAATTTCAAAACGCGTTCTTGCTTTACACTCAGTAAGACTAATACCCAAACTATCCCAAGATGCAGAATTCAGCGTTGCACTGGGGCTTAATATCTAGGCGTTACTTTGTAGAAATGGTAATCCTTTTTAAAAAGTAACAACACAGAGAGTAAGCTCCAGTGAAACGCCCTAAGGGTTGGTTTAAAAACGATTTATACTGCGTTATTGATTTGAACAATAGAGTAACTATTATTTGCAATCAATGCCTTGCCTAAATCGTTTTTAACTCCAACGACGCTCGCATCTCGGGGTAGTTTGGGTATAGAATGGCGTAACGCGAATCTTTAACTTTAACCATTAATGAGTATGATGAAATCTATTAAACATAAAATCCTCAAAGGTGTATGCGGCCTAGTTTGTACAGCCGCCGTATTCTCAGCCAGCGCCCAAATTATTCCGGCACCACCTCAAGTTAATGCGAAAGGTTATTTTTTAGTCGACTTTACAACTGGTAAAGTTATTGCTGAAGGTGAAGCCGATACACAGCTAGCGCCTGCAAGTTTAACTAAAATGATGACCAGTTATGTAATTGGTACTGAAATTAAAGCAGGTAATATTGCCACTACCGATATGGTAACGGTAAGCGAAAAAGCATGGGCTAAAAACTTTCCAGAATCTTCAAAGATGTTTATTGAAGTAGGTAAACAAATTAGTGTTGATGAGCTTAACCACGGTATTATTATTCAATCAGGTAATGATGCATGTGTAGCAATGGCTGAGCATATTGCTGGAAGCGAAAGCGCATTTGCTGATTTAATGAATGCCCATGCTGCTAAATTAGGTATGAGCAACAGTCACTTTATCAACAGCCACGGCCTTGATACTGACGAGCACTTCACAACTCCACGCGATATGGCGACACTTGGTGCTGCTCTTATTCGTGATGTGCCAGATGAATATGCACTTTATAAGCAAAAGTCATTTACTTATAACGGCATTAAGCAATATAACCGTAACTCATTATTATGGGATGAAAGCTTAGATGTTGACGGCATTAAAACAGGGCATACATCAGAAGCTGGTTACAGCCTAGTTACCTCCGCTACTAAAAACGATATGCGTTTAATTGCTGTTGTTATGGGTACCTCAAGCGAGCGAGCTCGTAAAGTAGAAAGTAAAAAGCTACTTAACTATGGTTTTCGTTTTTATGAAACAATTACTCCGTACAAAGCAGGCGATAGCTTTGCAGAACAACGTATTTGGATGGGTAACAAAGAGAACGTATCTTTAGGTATTTTAGAAGATACACCAATTACTATCCCACGTGGTCAGCATAAAAACCTTAAAGCTAACTTTGAGCTAGATAATACGCTTGAAGCACCACTTGCTAAAGGTACTAAAGTAGGTACGTTATTCTTACAACTAGAGGGCGAAGATATTGCTCAATACCCACTAGTTACACTTGAAGAAGTGGAAGAAGGCAGCTTCTTTAGCAAAATTTATGATTACTTACGCTTACAGATCATGCAGTAATTTATATCTCCCCTATTAACTAGGTAACTAATTTAAACGTCTCCACTGTGAGGCGTTTTTTTTTGCTTGAAAAATGTTAGAATGCGCCCCATATAAGCAAGACTGCTAATTGCCTATCTGTATTAAGCTTCAAGCTTGCATAGAGTCCACACTTTTGTATGAGGAGTCACCGTCGTGGTTCAACCTGTTAAAGATACTAAATTTGATGAGTACCTAGAGTACCCTTGCCCATTTACATTCAGAATAATGGGTTTAGCTAACGTAAACTTAACTGATCAAATTTTAGCTAAGTTACAACCAATAGCACCTGGCGATTACGCCCCTAAAGTAAAACCAAGCAGCAAAGGTAATTACGAGTCAGTAAGCCTTGTAGCAACAGTTACTAGTGGCAAACACATTGAAGAAATTTACAACGTGATCAGCAATATTGATGACGTACGCCACATGCTTTAATCCATAGTTGAGATTTGTTGTGAACGAAAACACTTTGATCGTACGCCAACTGGGTCGTCAGCGTTATATGCCAATTTGGCAAAAAATGCAGGACTTTACCGACACCCGTGATGAAAATACGCCAGATGAAATTTGGCTTGTAGAGCACGAGAGTGTATTCACCCAAGGTCAGGCTGGTAAGGACGAACACTTACTAGCTCCTGGCGACATTGAGGTGATTAAAGTTGACCGTGGCGGGCAAGTAACTTACCACGGCCCAGGCCAGCAAATGATGTATGTATTATTTAATCTACGTCGTTTAAAGATTGGTGTACGTGAACTGGTTACTTGGCTTGAAGAGTGCATTATTGAATCACTCGCCGAGTATGGTATTGAAGCTTATGCTAAAGCTGATGCACCAGGTGTATACGTTAATGACAGTAAAATTGCATCCCTTGGTTTAAGGGTTCGTCGTGGTTGCTCGTTTCATGGCTTAGCATTAAATGTTAACATGGACCTAAGTCCATTTTTACGCATTAACCCATGTGGTTATGCGGGCATGAATATGGTGCAAACTAAAGAATTAGATGGTCCTCAAAACCTAGAAAGTGCGGGTGAAGGATTGGTGAAACATATGATCAAGAAGCTTAATGCAACACAGGTTAAGCATACTGAAGGGTTTGAAAACGAATGAATAAACCAGTCAAAATGGAACCAGGTGTAAAACTACGCGACGCAGAAAAAATGGCGTTGATCCCAGTAAAAGTTTTACCTACAGAAAAAACTGAAATGTTGCGTAAGCCAGAATGGTTAAAAATTCGCTTACCTAAATCAACCGATCGTATTGACGGTATTAAAAAAGCGCTACGTAAGCATGGCTTACACTCGGTATGTGAAGAAGCTTCGTGCCCTAACCTATCTGAATGTTTTAACCACGGTACAGCTACCTTTATGATTTTAGGTGCTATTTGTACTCGTCGTTGCCCATTTTGTGATGTTGCTCACGGTCGCCCATTAAAACCTGATGCCACTGAACCTGAAAAGCTAGCACTTACTATTAAAGATATGAAGCTAAGCTACGTTGTAATCACTTCAGTTGACCGTGATGATTTACGTGATGGTGGTGCACAGCATTTTGCCGATTGTATTCGCGAGATTCGTAAACATAATCCAACTATTACTATCGAAATTTTAGTACCTGATTTTCGTGGCCGAATGGACCGCGCACTAGAGATACTAATCGAGACGCCACCAGATGTGTTTAACCACAATCTTGAAACTGCGCCACGTTTATACAAACTAGCTCGTCCAGGTGCTGACTATAAATGGTCTTTAGAATTACTTCGTCGCTTTAAAGAAGCTCACCCAGAAGTAAAAACTAAATCAGGCTTAATGGTTGGTTTAGGTGAGGAAATTAGCGAAATTGAAGAAGTACTTCGCGATTTACGTGCTCACAACGTTGACATGCTAACTGTAGGCCAATACCTACAACCTTCTAAGCATCACTTACCGGTTAAGCGCTACGTGCCACCAGTAGAGTTTGACGGCTTAAAAGCGTATGCAGACGAAATTGGCTTTACTCACGCGGCTTCTGGCCCGTTTGTACGTTCAAGCTACCATGCTGATCAACAAGCAGCGGGTAAAGAAGTGAAATAATCACTTTTATCAAAAAATTAAAAAAGCCGTTAATGATGCATAATTATTAACGGCTTTTTCATGCTAATTGATAAAATAGCTTACTGCGCTATCTTACCTTTTGTAATAGAAAAATCAGCAAACCTAACACGTTCTTCATCAGCGCGAAGGCTGTCGGTTTCAACAATCGAGCGGTAAATTCCCCACTTAGGACGAGCAAAATCAGCATCACTAAAGCCGCGCCACATATCTATGTTTTGCTCGCTTATATTAAATATCTCTGCATTATCGCTTAAGCGCGTTAACGTCATATCAATCTTACCGTTTTCACTAAATGTAGCTTGTACAAATACCTTGACCCATTCATCTGTAATGAGTGACCAGTCGGTTTCAATGAGGTTTTTATCAAGCCCTGTACTGTTACCGTTTTCATCAAAGCCTGCACTATATCGCACTTGCAGTTGATTGCCTGTACTGTTTTTTTGTGCTCCTGAGAGTGTGATAATAGGCTGGTCGTCATTACCATTAGTATTATCGTTGCTGTCATTTCGAGCTTTTATTTGAAAAAAATGGCTAAACTTACTCGTAAGCTCAAGCTCGCTGCTTACTTTAAATTTCCAGCTATATTGAAATGTCTCCCCCTCAAACGCCAGTGTTTCTTGTGGTGATTTATCGTAGGTTTTTATTTCGTTACGTTGTCTATCACTTACGCCTTTGTCTTTATCTTGGTCATCATCTCGGTGAGCTAAAAAGACAAAATGGTTACCAATTATCGTATCGGTATCTTCAAGAATATGGACAACACTTTGATGATTGCCAGCATATAAGTCTGGAGATTCAATTGACCCTTCGCCGAAGGCATTTTCAATAAGCGTGTATGCGTCAAGCCCCGAATTAACGCCATCTGATCGCAATAAAACGTGTGATATTTTCTCAAAGCCATCAGCTTGAGCTATTGGTGCACCTACAATTGTTATGATAATTTGTGCGCTGGTACCATCTACAGAGTTTACTGTTATTGTATCTTGTAGTGTTTCACCTTCACTTAAAGATGTTATTGAAGCGTTTAAATCGTCAAGTGTGTATGACCAATCTCCACCAGCATTTAAGCTAAAAAAACCATAGCTTGTAGCGCTATTTTCTTGTGCTACAAAAGCACCTTCACCTGATTGTTGATCCGTAATAGTTAACGAGCCTGTTATTGCATCATTACTATCGCTAATAACTTCACCTAGAGTGTTACCACCAATTGTTGCTGGAGTTTGTGAAGAAATCGCTTCATTATTTTGCGCCGTAGGATCAGAGCCTGAGCTGCCACAACCAGTAACTAAACAAGATAGAAGTATAGCTGTAACTGTATTACAGGGTTTAAGGGTATATTTAGACATGAGTAGTTCTGTGGTTAATAGTAAGTTAATTAAATATGAATTTACCAATTTATTGTGCAAATAACCACAATTCAATTACCAATTAATATTACCAATTTACTGATATTTTAAATTTAATTATAAAATCTATTATTTTCAAAGTGATACATAAAAATATTTCTATAGAATGTTTATTTATATTTGTTTTAAAATAAAATTAGGTTAAACCTGAGTTACTTGAGATAATTAATACTGACATAATTATTTAGGTTCATTATGAAACTATTAGTTCGTAACTTGTCTCGTGCTACCACTGAGCATGAGCTTCGTACTTTATTTGCAGAGCACGGTAAAGTGACTACTTGTAACTTGGTACTTGATAAAGAAACTGGCCAATCTAAAGGTTTTGCCTTTGTAGAAATGCCAAACGACATAGAAAGTAAAAGCGCAATTACTGCACTTAACCAATCTACTGTTGATAAAAGTAAGATCCGCGTAAAACTTGCAGACGCATAAAGCTAACTGCAACCTATGCAAAAAAACCAGCTAATGCTGGTTTTTTGCTTTTAGTGCCCAGTATTATAAAAGAAGCAGACAGCACAAAAAATGTCTCCTGCTCAGCTAATATTGCAGCAGCAAAAAATGCAATGCCATTAGCTATAAATAAATACCCACTTTTTTACATTGGCCCATTATGTGCTCCTTTAGGTTGTTCGTTATTTATACACTTTATAAAATCAATCTGCAATTGAATGAAAAGTTCTCTATAAAAATTCGACATCGCTGCGGTGCTTCCTTTATATTGAAAGCCTAATTAAATAACAATATGAAGACTATGGCATCTACTCTTTTAAAAAGCGCTAGCCTAAGCTTGCTAGTTGCACTTTTTGGCTGCTCAGAGCCTGCAAGCGAACAAACTCCATTAGAAAATACAGCAGGTGTAAGCCTTAGCAATATTAAACAGCATATTAAAACGCTAGCCTCTGATGACTTTGAAGGCCGAGGCCCGCTTACTCATGGTGAAGTAAAAACCGTAGGCTACTTAAGCGAGCAATATAAAGCGCTGGGTTTAACCGGTGCTTATAAAGGTAAATACTTACAGCCTGTAAAAATGGCAATGGTGACAGCTAATCAGGATATGCAGTTAAAGGTAGGTGATTTAAGCTTTGAATCAGGTAAAGACTTTACCGCACGTACCGAGCAACTTCAGCCATTAATTGATGTACGCAATTCTGACGTTGTATTTGTTGGCTATGGTATTAATGCACCAGAATATAACTGGAATGACTATAAAAATATCGATGTAACTGGTAAAACTGTGGTTGTGCTAGTTAACGATCCAGGCTTTGCTACTCAAAACGACGCCCTTTTTACTGGTAATGCAATGACCTACTACGGTCGTTGGACTTATAAATATGAAGAAGCCGCTCGCCAAGGTGCAAAGGCTGTATTTATTGTTCATGAAACAGCACCTGCGGCATATCCTTGGGGCGTAGTTGAAAGTTCAAACACCGGCACTAAATACACGTTAATGGATAACAATTTAAACGCGTCTAAATTACCGGTTATGGGCTGGCTAACACTTGATGCGACTGAGAAAATGTTTAACGCCGCAAAGCTTAACTACCAAGATTTAAAACAAGCAGCATTAAATGATGACTTTAAAGCGACGCCACTTAACTTAAAAGCAAACCTTGCCTTTAAAAACGAAGTATCACATGCAAAATCGCATAACGTAGTTGCACAAATTACAGGTAGCGAATCACCTGACGAATACGTTGTTATTAGCGCTCACTGGGACCACTTTGGTACTAAACAAACTGATACCGGCCCTAAGATTTATAACGGCGCGGTAGATAACGCTTCCGGCACTGCAGCCACGCTTGAAATAGCACGTATAATGAGCAAAATGAACAAGCAAAAACCATTTAAACGCTCAATTATTTTTGCTAACTTTACAGCAGAAGAAACGGGGTTAATTGGTTCTGAAGAGTTTGCATCGGGTGCGGTTGTACCTACAAAACAAATGGTCGGTCTATTAAATATTGATGGCATGAACGTGCTTGATGGCACTGACTACATTTTACAATACGGTAAAGATTTATCGACAATGGAAAACTATTTAGCAAAGGCTGCAAAATCACAAGGCCGTGTTGTTAAAATGGATCCTCGCCCGCAAAATGGTTTGTTTTTTAGATCAGATCATTTCTCGCTTTCTAAGCAAGGCGTGCCTAGTTTATTATTTATGAGTCTGGGTGATACCGATCCTGATTACATTGCGCATAAATACCATAAAGAAGCAGACGACTACTCAGCTGGTTGGTCGTTAGGTGGTGTTAAGCAAGATATAGATCTTATTGTTGATATAGCCACACAGCTTGCAAATAATGGCGATTGGCCAAAGTGGACGAGCGAGTCTGACTTTAAAGCCAAACGCGCGCAAGATAAGCAGTAAATAGCTATTAAATAGTTATGTAATATAAAAAATCCTCCTACTTGGAGGATTTTTGTTTTAAACGAGCGCGCATTAATAGCGTTTCGGCCTTTGCCCCTAAATAAACATAAATAGCCAGTGCAATTAAAAGCCCTACCACTGCCAGCATCATCGCTATGGCAGGCATTAAATACTCCGATTGCCCCAAAGCCGCTTTAAACATAGTTAACAGCGCCTCAATTGATATAGCAATCAACACAGTAGAGATAAATCGTGTAATAGTGCGCCGCGTAGACGAGTGCCTAAAAATATCCTTATGCATCAGGATTTCTTCTTCGAGTATTGTTTTACCCAAATCAAATACTGCCAATGCCAAGGTGATGTAAATAATGATACTAAAGGGTTCAAGTGGGTCTGATGAGGTATCTACATGAGTTAATAGAGCGTATATATCACTAAAAACGATATTTAGTAAAAATAATACTAAGCAAAATAAGCACGCCACAATAATACCGTAACCCGCCTTGAAGTAAGGCGACATATTAGCGCGCGCAGTATCACCCATTACAAACTCAATAAGCTGCGTTAAGCTCACATCAACGACCAAGTAATGTTGATTATTAATTGGTTTTTTTAGCTCTTTAATCGCCGATATACATAAATGGTTAGTCGCTATAGAAATATAGGGATCAGTAAAGCACACTTTATCACTTGCTTTAGCGTTCAAAAAATAGGGTCGCTCGCTTAAATCTTGTTGATTACCACTTTCACCTAATTTTTTGCTGTATGCGCGTTTAAAGCAGACGTTATTACCCTGCTGCAAACCTTCTGCATTTAAACAATATTGTAATTCTAAAAATGGGTACTGCTTAATCAGATAGCGGGTATCACGCTCTTTAGTTAATCCGTCCTCAATACTCATTAAAATAGATTCAAGTAAACTGTGTATTACATGCTCATATTCGTGGTAGCGCTCAACACTACTGATATAACTCATTCGCGCCATTTTAAATACTCATTAACCTAAGTTATAAATAGATTTGCAAGTTTAAAACCAACAATAAAATAACTTAACAATCAGTAACTTGACACTATTCAAACTCAAGCTTTGCACTACTTTGGTGACTAAATAGTAATATATTAAATTAAATGCACAAAAAAGCAGCTAAGTATTAA
Organism: Pseudoalteromonas sp. SR45-1; assembly: GCF_014163655.1. Taxonomy (NCBI): domain Bacteria; kingdom Pseudomonadati; phylum Pseudomonadota; class Gammaproteobacteria; order Alteromonadales; family Pseudoalteromonadaceae; genus Pseudoalteromonas; species Pseudoalteromonas sp. SR45-1. The sequence goes on from NZ_JACJDR010000009.1 coordinate 174,745, forward strand.
TTACTTAGCTGCTTTGTGAGTATGACTGGTAAGGTTCTACATAGAGCTTATTACTGAACCTTCGAAAACTCTTCTTTAGATAACTCGCCATTTCCATCTGTATCTAATTGATCAAAAAGCTGTACTAGTTGCGAATTTACTTGGGCTTCTGTTTTGCTAATTACGCCGTCGCCATCTGTATCAAAAGAATCAAAATCTACCGCAGCAAACGCCGCTGAAGAAGAAGCTAGGGCTACAAGAGCTAGAGTTTTATGTAATGTTTTCATAATCGTTTCCTTAGGCTTTGGGCCTGATTAGGGGTAAGAAGTCCTTTTCAAAGATCCTTTAGGAGTAAAGTGTCTATAAATTAATATTCAAAAAAATCATTTTCTGTCGGACCACCGCTACTTTGAACATTCAGCTCGTCAAATTGCTCTATCACTTGCGCCGATTCTTCAGAGCGACTAATTGAAGCGTTGTCGTCTGCATCGCGTGTTTCAAAGTCTGTGCTTGCAAATACTACTGACGAAGAAACAATAGCCATAAGTACAAATGTTGATTGTAGCTTTTTCATAATTTAATCCTTCAAAAGTATGCGGTGTCCTAAATAAATTTGCTCTATAGTGCTCTCTAGTCACTTCCTGGTTATTCTTTTTAGTAGGCTCCCTTGCCTACTTAGGTTGTCTTTGGCAACTCAGAATTTAGATAACATCACAGAGCATTAACTGCTTAAGGCTTTAATTTTAGGCCTTAGAAAACTCATCTTCAGATAGCTCACCATCTTGGTTTGTATCGAGTTCTTCAAATTTGCTTAAAAGCTCAGCATCTACTGAGGCTTCGGCTTGGCTGATTGCGCCATTACCATCTACGTCTAGCGTATCAAAATCTGTTGCTGCAAAAGCCGCTGATGAAGAAGCTAGCGCCATTAGTACTAATGTTGATTGAAATGTTTTCATAATAGTATTCCTTCATTGGGTTGTTGCGATTAAGGCCTTTGGCTTTCATCACGTTTTGCTTAATACACTCTAGGTATTACAACTTCGGTGCCACTTTTTATTTATTATTTAAAAACAATGAGTTAAATGATATAAAGCGAGAGAAGCTTGATTTGGGGAGGTGTTATTGTTGCTATTTAGCAACAGCCATTTAACTAAAAATAATAAACCATTATAAATCAATTGGTTAAGTTTAATTAAAAAGACACACTTTTGCTAAAAAGCCAATAAGGGGGCGTTTAGGTTAGCCTTCAAAATAAACTGAATATGAACATGAAAATTACATCGGATTTATTTTCGGCTATTAAATAATTAATTTATTTATAATCAGTAAGTTATATTGTTTTTGAAATTTATTATAAAAATTTTGGAAAGATATTTTGAAATTAACTGTTTTGTTGCCAAATGGCGAATTTATCTAGTAAGGTTTCAATGCTAAAGCTAAGTTGTAGCATTAAACTCATAATTTAATGCGCTGTAAAGCATAGGTTCGCTTGAGTTAAGCAAACCTACATCGTGTGCCAGCCAGCTATTGGAGTGAGGTAAATTATATAGATTTAAACTACTTCCACCCTTGCAGCCACTTTTGGTTATCCTTTAAATCTCGCCAACTAATTGGATATTGATTTTTTGACATAACAGCCTCAGTAATACATTCAATTACATTGCCGTCTTCATCAAATTCCACCTCAACAATAATGAAGTGTTTTTCTTTATTTATAGCAGGTGTTGCGGTCCATTTGCTATTCAATAATTTTTTAGGGTTTAATTTATTCATTTAATATAGCGACTCTTACTAGTAACTTTTATAAGGCAACTATACGACCCCAACACCTACTTAGTTCAGGTTACTGAGCAACTAACTTGCCCTTATACATTTGCATTTGGCAATGAAAGTCATACTCACCGGCTTCAAGCGCAGGTAGTTTAACTGTATTGCCATCACCCATTGCTAGAGTTTTACTTATATCAAGCTGTGGAAATACCACTGTTTCGGCGCACGGTGCGCTGTCTTTTCTATCAAAAGTAAGTACAACCTCTTTATTGGCTGCCACTTTAATATGGCCCGGTTTATAAACGCCGTTATCAACCACTATCGTTACTTTGTTGTCATCACTTTGTGTTTGCTCTGGTTTGTATAGCCAAAACCAATAAATAATTGCAGCTATTAACAGTGCACCACCTATATTAATCATCAACATAATGTACTCCTTAGCTTAAATTACGATTTATTTGGTTTAAAAAAACGCAAGCGATTAGCGTTACTTACCACTGTAAGCGATGACAGTGCCATAGCTGCACCGGCTACAACAGGGTTAAGTAGTATGCCAAAAAATGGATACAACACGCCGGCTGCAATCGGAATACCCGCCACGTTATAAATAAAGGCACCAAATAGGTTTTGTTTAATATTTGAAATAGTTGCGTTACTTACTGCAATTGCATCAGCAAGGCCATGTAACGAACCACGCATTAAGGTAATGTCTGCACTTTCTATTGCCACATCGGTACCTGTGCCAATTGCAAAGCCTACATCGGCTTGTGCAAGTGCGGGGGCATCGTTAATACCGTCACCTGTCATACCGACTATTTCACCATTTGCTTGGCGTTTTGTTACTTCGTTTACTTTGTCATCGGGCATTACTTCTGCAATAAAGTCATCAATACCGACTTGCTTAGCAACAGCTTGCGCCGTGGCTTTATTGTCTCCTGTTAGCATAACTAGGTGAATACCTTTATTTTGCAGGCGTTTAATAGCTTCAACCGAATCCTCTTTAATCGGATCTGCAACTGCAATTAAAGCCATTAGCTTATTATTACTTGCAAAATACATGGGCGTTTTAGCATCACTGGCAAGTGTTTGAGCTTGCTCGGTTGCATCATCAACGGCTACATCGTATTTATCCATTAGCGCTTTATTACCAAACAACAATGTTTGAGCGTCAACACTGCCGGCTACACCTTTACCTGTAATTGCATCAAAATCGGCTACTTTACTTAAAGCTAAGCCCTGCTTTTTAGCGTGTGCTGTAATTGCCTCTGCCAGTGGATGCTCTGAGCTACTTTCAAGGCTTGCAACAAGTTGCATTACTGTATTTTCATCACTGTTGTTAAAGGTAACTACATCGGTAACTTGCGGCGTACCTTGAGTAATAGTGCCTGTTTTATCTAAAATCATGGTGGTGATTTTAGATGTCGTTTGCAGCGACTCACCATTTCGAATTAATATTCCTGACTCAGCGGCTTTACCAATACCCACCATAACCGACATAGGGGTTGCGAGTCCTAACGCACAAGGACAAGCAATAATAAGTACCGTAGTTACTGCAACAACGGCATAAGCAATTGATGGCTCAGGTCCAAAGTTTAACCATGCAAGCCCTGCAAGTACCGCAATAATCATAACTGTTGGTACAAATATTCCTGATATAACATCAGCTAAGCGCCCTATTGATGGCTTAGAGTTTTGTGCACGCTTTACCATATTGATAATATTGGCAAGTGTGGTTTCGCTACCTATGTGCGTGGCTTTAAATAATAAAGTGCCACTTTTATTTATATTTCCGGCAACAACTTTATCGCCCGTTTTTTTGCGGACGGCCATTGGCTCACCAGTAAGCATTGACTCATCAACTGTACTACTGCCTTCAATAACATCGCCATCCACAGGGATTTTTTCACCCGGGCGTACGCGTACTTCATCATTTTTTACAACATCACTAATGTCGATGTCTTGCTCTTCGCCACCACGAATTACGCGTGCAGTTTTTGGTTGCAGGCCAATTAAGCGTTTAATTGCTTGTGAGGTGCGCCCACGTGCTTTTACTTCAAAAGCGAGCCCTAAACTAATTAAACCGATGATCATCGATGATGCTTCAAAATATACGTGTCTTGCGACTTGTGGTAATAAGCTTGGTGCTATTACCACAAACATTGAATACAACCACGCAGTACCTGTACCAAGCGCTATTAATGTATCCATATTGGCAGCATGGTTTTTGAATGCCTGCCATGCACCGTTGTAAAATTGTTTACCTGATATAGCCATAACCACAAGCGTGACTATACCCACTAAAAACCATGCTATTCGTTGTGTATCGGTGGTCACACTCATGTCAAAAATAAGCCCGTATATCATTAACGGCGCACCGACTCCTAACGCTAATATCATATTACGCATTAGCTTTTTGTAATGTGCCTCGTCCGACTTTGCTTTTTCATCAAGTGCATCTTGATCAGACTCGTTACTCATCGGTTTGGCTGAATAACCAATGTTTTCAACTGCTTTAATAAGCGTACTTTCGTCAGCTTTACCTTCTACGCGTACAGTACGCTCAGCAAAGTTCATTTCCACGTTTTGCGCACCTTGCACGCTATTAAGGGCTTTTTCAATTTTGGCTACACAACTGCCGCAATTAGCGCCTTCAATAATAAAGTTTTGCGCGGTGTCTTTTGTATTAGTCGTCATTACGCTGCTCCTTATTTACGGAATCGTTTATTGGATCAACAAAAGATTCTATTAAACTACACACGTCACTGGCATTTGCACCATCGGCTGATGTTTCCCATTGCTCAAGGGCTGCATGCATTCTGTTTCGTAGCTTTAATGTTTCTTGAAATAGTACTTCGGTTTCTTCTAGGCGTTTAGTAATGAGTTTGCGTGTTAAAGGACAAGGACAATTTCCCTGCTCTGACTCGCCTATAATGTGTTGAATATCTTTGAGTGAAAAACCAAGTTGACGAGAGCTAATGATAAACTTTAAACGCTGCTGGTCTTGCTTTGTATATTCTTGATAGCCATTTTCTTCACTGCGTATTGGATTAAGTAACCCAACACGCGTGTAATGACGAACAGTATCGGCAGTCACGCCCATTAACTTGGCGAGTTGTTTAACATACATAATTTGGCTCCGTCGTGTTTCAGTGGCTTCATAATAAACCTAGGTGCAACACATAGGTCAATGACTATTTTAAAGCTAATAAAATAATACCAATTCGCTTAATTAAGTGACCTGTTTGAGAGAATAAAAACGTGTTGATAACAAGGCAAAGATTTTATTATTTAGTTGTTATCACTAATTACCTTGCTTCCACGCAGTCGTATATCAAAAATGATTAAGTATTATTGCTCATTGGCATAATGACACAAACAGAATTAACTTAAGCTGATACTGGCGTTTATTATCAGGAGGGGTGAATTCAGGAGAGAAGCGCCTAAGTAAGGCGCGTATTAATCTAAGGGCCTGTTGAACATTAGTGGTTAAACTTACAGCAGGCTGTTTGGTTTTTAGGCAAAGCAGAGCCTATTTATGTGGTTATTCCCCATAAGTTGGCGATAACGCAGCACAAATACCAAACATGCGCTGCCCTTTGGGTTATTTCTAGGGACGATTAACTCTTTGTTGCCTACATGGATATAGATAAGGGCCGTGAGCAGGACGCGGAAGCTTTGCTCGGTTTTTGCTTATTCTTACATGAATGTAAGCCTGTAGGGTAACGCAGGAGCAGTTACCGAGCTCACTAGGTTACAAACCTCGCGCCGCAATTTAATCTTCCTTGGATTGAATAAATTCAATCCACAAAGATCTACATGCCCTAGTTTGATTCGCTACGGCTTTGCTCTAATTCGTCGCTTAGCTGCTGCGCTAAAGTTTGTATTTTAGGCATGGCATCTTTCATTAAGCTTTGAGACATTTGCATAGACTCTTGCATTACAACAGGCATTTTTTCAAGTATTTTTTGCCCGGTATCTGTCTTGTAAAATGCTAACATATCAGCAATCTCTTGCTCACTAAAATGTTTGTCGTACACGCTAATCATCATCGGCTGCATTTTGGCCCAGCTCATTTCGGTTTTTAATACCGTCGTCATGTCACCATAGTATTTATCAAAAATTGCCTGTTCAGAAGGCTTAACACCCATTTGATCAGACATACCTTTCATCATACCTTCAACCTGCCCGTACATAGAATCAACCATTGAATCTAAGTTCATTACACTAATAAGTTCATCTATTTTTTGCTGTTTTGTATTTTGCTCAGCATATAAACTGCTAGAAAAAATCAGTAATGATAAAAGTAGTACCTTACCCACAATAATATCCTTTAATATAAATAATCGTTTTATAGTCACATGATTAATTAGTATTGTAAAGGGGACAGGTAATCATTAAAAAGCCGAATAAATCGCGTTTATTCGGCCTTTTATTAGTGCGCATTTGCGTTAATCGTCCTCTACATTACCGAGACCTTTAGTGCCTTCTTTAGCTTTTAGCTTATGATGAATAGCTGATTTTATTAGCATGTAACCACTAATCGGCGCCGTAATTAGTAAAAATATAGTAATGAGTATTTCTCTAACACTGAGTCCATGGCCTGAATTTACAAAATAAACCATAGCTGCGATTAACATACTTGCCATACCCAACGTTGTTGCCTTCGTTGGTCCATGCAAACGCATAAAAAAGTCAGGCAGTTTAATTAAGCCTATCGAGCCAATTAAAATAAACGTACCACCAAATAACAATAGTATTGATACAACCCATTCGCTGATCATGTTTTCACCTTATTCAATTATATCGCCGCGTAGTAAATACTTACACACTGCAACTGTACTTATAAAACCAAGCATGGCAATAAGCAGTGCTGCTTCAAAGTAAAGCCCTGTGTCCATACTTATACTGTATAAAATAATCAGTGCAATAACATTTATGTACATTGTATCGAGCGCTAAAACACGGTCAGGCACTGACGGACCAATAATCAATCGCCATAAATTAAGCAATAATGATAAGCCAATCATCGAAAAAACAATGAGTAATACGGTGTCTAACATTGAAATATCTCCTTCAGTGGAGCTTCGTAGCGTTGTTTTATTTGTTTGATAAGTGCTTCTTCATCTTTAAGGTCAAGCACATGTATTAGTAAGTAACGTTGTGTTGGCTCTTCACCTTCAGGTAACGATTCTGCAATTGGATAAACCTCTGCGCTCACTGTACCGGGTGTAAGCGATACACTACTGGCCAATATAGTAATTGGCATATCATGAGTTAAATCAATCGGTACTTTTATAAAGGCCGGGCGTAAGTTTTTAGATGGCCCAAGTATAAGTAAAGCCACCTGTAGATTTGCAACAATAATATCGTAAAGCACTATAAGTAACTGCTTTAATGCTAGTCCAGGCCTTAAAATAAGAGGTTGAGGTTCGCGAAGTGAAAAGCTTAATAGGGGTATAAATATAGCAAAAATAGTCGCTAGCACTAAGTGTCCTACCGACACGCTATTATTTAACAATAACCATACCATAAACAAAAACAGGCTACGAAATGGTGTTGGTAACCAACGAAAACGGGCTTGTAATCTCATCACATGCCTCCTTTAAGTACAGCATTAATACCGCCGCTTATATCATGTAACTGAGTAGCAGCACCTAGCATGTAGTCACTTATTGGCCCGCCAAAAATAACTAGCAATGGCGAACAAGCAAGTAAACCTATAATTACAGTTACCTGCAACGGGTGTGCATTTGCACTATCTGCGTTTTCGCTTTTTTTACTTTTATGCTCCCAAAATAAGGTCGTGCCAGCACGCGAAAGCGCTACTAATAACGCAAAGCTTGTTACTAAATATACAGGCCAAAATAGTAAAGCTTGCTCACTATTTAATGTGGCTTTAAGTATCCAAATTTTACCTACAAAGCCTGATAGTGGCGGCATACCAACTACTGTTAAAGCCGCAACAATAAAGCACACACCTAATAAAAATGGTTGTTTAACGCAGCGACCTGCTACTAGCCTGTCGCCAACTTTACCGCGCTGGATTGAAACTAAATCTGCTAATAAAAATAGTGCGGCACTAACAAGTGTTGAATGAACTAAATAATATAAAAGTGCAGCAGTGGCATTTACATTTTGTAATGCGATTAGCGCAACCAACGTTCCAACTGATACCAATACTAAGTTAGAAGTGAGTTTACGTAAGTCTTGCGCTGCCATAACACCAATAGCACCCACTATAATCGTGGCAATTGCTAAGCCCCAAAGCCAAGGCTGCGCCATATGTTCAAGCGCCCCTGCTTGTTCGCCAAATATCACAGTGTAAACACGAAGCATAGCGTAAACGCCTACTTTGGTCATAATCGCAAATAATGCAGCAACCACAGGTTTAGCGCTTGAATATGTATTTGGAAGCCATAAATGCAGAGGTAATAATGCGCCCTTTAATGCAAATACAATGAGTAGTAATAAACCACCAGCCTTTGCTAGGTATACATCATCGCCCGTAAGCTCGGATACTTTTTGCGCCATATCTGCAATATTAAGCGTACCAAGTACACCGTACAAAATACCCAAACCGATTAAAAACACGCTTGAGCCAACTAAATTCAATATTACATATTGCAGTGCAGCACGAGTGTTTTGTTTATCACCTGCATGCATTAACAATGCATAGGATGCAATCAGTAACACTTCAAAAAATACAAATAGGTTAAATAAATCGCCCGTTAAAAACGCGCCATTTACACCCAATATTAAAAAGTGGACAAGTGGATGATAAAAGCTGCCCTTTTCATCATCGCCAGCACTACCATATAAAATAGCGCCCAAACCTAAAAGTGAAGTTAACGTAACTAATAAGGTAGATAACATATCAGCAACTAAGACTATCCCAAATGGTGCAGACCAATTACCAATAGCGTAAACATTAATACCCGTATTATTAATATGTACCAGTAAAAGCACACTAATGGCAAAAGTAGCTATTGCCATTACAATTGAAACTAAGCGGCGAATTTTGACGCTTTTACCACACGGCGGCAGTAATAAAATAACTGCCGTCAGCATAGGTAATAAAATAGGTAGCGAAGCTAAATGTTGGATCATTTTTGCTCCTTATTATCTGCAGAGGTATTAGGCACATAACCATCAACATGGTCACTACCTAAATCGGCGCGCCCACGTATTGCCAAAATAACCACAAATGCGGTCATCGCAAAGCCGATTACAATAGCGGTAAGCACTAAAGCTTGAGGTAGAGGATCTGCATAATCTGATCCTGTGCCAAGCACTACTGCTTTATTAATAGTGAGACGACCTGCTGAGAACAAAAATAAGTTAACAGCGTATGAAATCATAGTAAGCCCAAGTACTACAGGGAATGTACGAGCTCTCAGCAGTAAAAACACACCGCAACTGACCAATACTCCAACGCAAGATGCGTACAATAATTCCATTAAATATTTACCTCTTTTTTCTGGGTATCTGCTGTCATATTACCTAAGCTTGCTAAAATCATTAACGTAGCGCCTACAACTGTTAAGTAAACACCTAGGTCAAATGCAATCGCGCTGGCAAGCTCTGTTTTACCGACAAACGGAATATCAAAGTAGTCAAACCAAGTTGTTAAAAATGGCTTATCAAAGAACCAACTACCCACACCTGTAAACAAAGAAATACCAATGCCTGAAGCTATAATTTTGCGATAATTAACATCAAAACGTTCGTTAATCCATGCCGTACCATGCGCCATGTATTGCAAAATAAACGCGATTGATGTTACTAACCCAGCAATAAAGCCACCACCAGGTAAGTTATGCCCACGTAAGAAAATATACGCAGAAACCAATAAGGCAAGCGGCAATAAACTTTGTGAAATACTCGCCAGTAATATTGGGTGACGCTCTTTAGCCCATGGGCGCCCTTCACTGTCACTTGCAGGCATAAATAATGGGATTCGAGAAAGTACTTTAAATATACCTAATGCGGCAATACCTAATACGGTAATTTCGCCAAGCGTATCAAAGCCCCTAAAGTCGACCAAAATAACGTTAACTACGTTAGTACCACCGCCACCAATCTTAGCGTTAGCAATAAAGAAGTCTGAAATTGAATCTAATGGACGTGTAAGTAATGCATAACAAATACTCGCTATAACTACACCTAGCGTAGAGGCTATGCCTAAGTCTCGAAGTACGCGTAACGAACTTGATTCTTTTGGCGTATGCTGCGGTAAAAAAAACAATGCCAGCATAAGTAAAATAATAGTAACAACCTCAACGGTTAGTTGTGTAAGTGCTAAATCAGGTGCAGAAAAACGTGTAAATACAACCGACACCATTAACCCTACAATTGAGAGCATTAACAACGATACCATTCGAGAGCGATGCCAAATAACGGTAGCAAGTGCACCAATAATCAACAAGCCAGCTCCAATTGCATTGTGCACATCAACCGGCGTAAGTGGCATGCTACCGGCAAGCTGTTGCATTTCAAATAATGGCCAACCCGCACACAGTAGTACTACTGCTAACATAATTACAAGATAGCGCTGTAGGGAACCATTTTCTGTACTATTTACCTTTGATTGACACCAAGCAACGATACTTAAAATTACACGTTCAAAGGTTTTTTTAGCATTGAGAGGTGGTAGTGATGCTTGAAATTGAAATAGATATTTACGATTAATGTAAATAAATAAGCCGCCAGCAATCGCCATTGCACTCATAAGTAGAGGTAAGTTAAACCCATGCCAGATAGCTAATTCGTACACTGGCATTTCTTTTCCAAGTACAGCTAAAGATGCCGCAGATAAAATACCGTCAATTGTAAAGTGCGGGAACATGCCCACCAATAAACAAATCACAACGAGTATTTCTATTGGTACACGCATATAACGTGGTGGTTCATGCGGCGTTCGAGGTAAATCAATCGGGTCGCCATTAAAAAATACGTCGTGAATAAAGCGGGCTGAGTACGCTACAGCGAAAGCACCTGCAACAGTTGCCAATACTGGAATTAACCACGACATAGAACCAAGCACTTGCTGATGCAGTGTTTCTGCAAAGAACATTTCTTTCGATAAGAAACCATTAAGTAGCGGAACGCCAGCCATTGCCGCTGCCGCGACCATTGCAAGTGTAGCTGTGTAAGGTAAGTATCGCCACATGCCATTTAATTTACGCATATCACGCGTGCCCGTTTCATGATCAATAATACCAACTGCCATAAATAACGATGCCTTAAAGGTTGCATGGTTAATTATATGGAAAATAGCAGCAACGGTCGCAAGCTCAGTATCAAGTCCTAATAGCAGCGTTATTAAACCTAAGTGGCTTATTGTTGAATAGGCTAACAATCCTTTTAAATCGTGTTTGAATAATGCTATGTATGCACCAAACAATAGCGTTGCTAAACCCGTTAACCCTACAAGTAAAAACCAAGTATCCGTGCCAGCTAAAGCAGGATGAAAACGCGCTAACAAAAATATACCGGCTTTTACCATAGTTGCAGAATGTAAATACGCACTTACTGGAGTAGGTGCTGCCATTGCATGAGGAAGCCAAAAATGAAACGGAAATTGTGCCGATTTAGTAAACGCACCTAATAGTACCAATACCAATGCTACTTCGTATAAATCGTGGGATTGAATGATTGCTTTGCTTGCTAAAATAACATCTAGGTCGTAACTACCAACAATGTCTCCTAATAACATTAAGCCAGCAAGTAGTGCTAAGCCACCCGCCCCTGTTACTGCAAGCGCCATACGTGCGCCCTTACGCGCTTCTGACTTATGCCACCAAAAACTAATTAATAAAAATGAACTTATACTCGTTAATTCCCAAAACAGCCACAATTGGATAACATTATTAGACATAACAATGCCAAGCATTGCGGTCATAAATAGCATTAAGTAACTATATAACTTAGCCATTGAATCGTTAGCACTGAGGTAGTAACGCGTGTAGAGGATAACGAGCAGGCCTATGCCTAAAATCATAAACATAAACAATAAACTAAGACCGTCTAACCGCAGAGATAAGTCGAGTCCTATTGACGGGATCCAAGCTAAAGAATAACGAATTGTTTCGCCCGCTAAAACTGCAGGTGCATGGTATAGAGTAATCCCCAAAGCAGTCAAAGGCGCAAGAGCCGTTAAACTAGTGCTTAAATTACGGGATAACTTACCTGTGCATGCAGAAATAACACTGCCAATTAAGGATAACAAGGGTATCCAGAGCAAAGTCATAATGTAGGGCCTTTTATAATCATAAGTTTATCAGGGCATCTCTTTTTTAATACTAAGTGATGCTTTTACTGCCTGTTTTTAAACGACATTAATGACTATAGTTATACTGAAAAACACTTATTTTGTCTATAAAAAGCGGTTCTATATGGACATTTTTCAAACAATAACTAACAATTTATTAAGCCTAAAAAAACAATTAATTAATAGTGATAATTGTTAGTTTAATATAGTCTTATTTGCAAATGTAAGCGCGCTAGAGTGACGATGAAACTTACCATTGGTCGTATCTAAATGTTTCAACCAAAGTTGCCTATACTGCGCTGAGAGACCTAACTGCTGATATTGCATAATGGACCAATTTTCACTGGGCTTATAAGCAATGCCTCCTTGCTGACAACTCTTTGCCTTATGCCAATCTGTTGGCGGCGGCTCACCATGAGAAATAAATAGATTAGGCGCAACAAAACCTGTTTTTGCACACAACCATGCTTGCTTAGTTTTAGGCAAAGCGTATTCATCCTCAAAACCGTTAAAATGCATCAGCTCGTGCAAAAATACACTGTATTTTGCTTTTGAGTTTATTAGCATTGTTCCCTTCGTGACATTAGCCGTACCGTCTTTAGGCATCATCACTATAAAATCATAATTGTTAGGAAGCTGGTTATTAAGTTTAGATAATTCCCAGTCACACTTTGCTATTTTACTAGTGCTACTTTTGCACTCAAGCATACCCGCAACGTAAACTGGTTTTGAAAAGCAAAAAATATTTTCACGGGGCTCTGGCTGTTTATTATAAGTATTAATAAACTCTGTAAGTTTATATAAGCCACTACGATGATCGCTCATAGTCAGTACGTTAAACATACATTGCTTATTAGGTTTGCTTATATTTCTTAAAGATGAAAAACCAAGATTGTGGATAAACGCGGTAGATACTTTACTCTGTGGTGTTTTTAACTGAAGTTTTAGATGATTTAGCACATCCCCTGCTGGTAATTTGTTTTTACTAACGAGTAGTTTTAAATCCCCCCAACGTGATTGCTCAAGCAACTTTGCTGCTAATATTTTACGCTCTGGGATTGTTAAGTCATTTATAGCGGAGAGCCAAAATGGTTTTGCAGTTTCACTCTGACTGCTTTTAATAAGCTTAAGAGAATACATATATTGCGCTGAGGAAATTTGATTGCGAGCGAGTATAGCTAAAGAGGTCTTTGGTAACTTCTCTAGGTGATCTGAAAAGTGAACGGGTGAATTCCAATAACTTTGTAGAACATTGGCTTTTGTATTTAAAACATGCCAAAAGCCAATAGCGCCAAGGTGATTACTCGAGCCTGTAATTAACAAACAACATAGTAATACACCTATTAACTTAAAACGCTTAACTTGCGTCAACACCTTCCATCAACTCAAGTTCTAAACGCGCATACTTGTACTCAATAAACTCGTGTACATTGGTTGCTAGCGCAAGCCTAAAATAGTCTGATGCTAAATACAGCTCACCAGCTGCTTGATGCATTTTGGCTAAGTAAAAATAAGCTTCACATAAACGCTGCGCATATTCTTGCTCGGTTCTAACACCATCACTAATGCCAGATAAAAATGCATACTCAGTCATATCCCCCGTATAAAGAGAAATTAACTGATACGCCCATTGCGATTCATCAAGTGCTGTTGCATTAGTTTTAAGTGATTCAAGCGCTGCTGCTTTATCTTCTTGTGCACTGGCTAAGTAAACCCATAAAACACGGTATGGATCATTTGGAGAGCGGGCTAAAAACTCATCAAAGTCGTTTTTAGCAAGACCTGCTCTATCACCGTAATAAAGGGCTATGCCTCTATTTAAATAAGCATATTCATGCTCTTCATCAAGCTCAAGGGCTGAATCAAAAAACTCATAGGCTTTTTCGTATTGCTGCATAAGCGTATGTTGAATACCTAGAAAGTTATATACTTCAGCTAAATCAGGTTTAAGCTTTACTGCGCGGTTAAAATCAATACGCGAAAGAGTGGTCATACCTAAACTATCAAAAAGTACACCACGGTCATAATAAAGCTTAGCTTGTTGCTCTTCGCTTAAGTCAGCTCTATTCAATAACTCTGAGTAGCGTGCAATGGCAATTTCACTTCTAAAGTCAGAAGCTAAAGGTGCAGTAAATGGCACATTAACAATCGGGGTTGGCTCTGATTCGGTTGTAGTTTGGCAAGCGCTTAAAGACAAAATAGCAAAAGATGCCAAAGCTAAATGTTTGAGTATCATTAAAATCCTTAATACCAAGATATATCGCGATTAATATAAGACAGACCTTGTCCAATAAGGTTTCATTAAAGCATAAAAAAAGGGGCTAAACAGCCCCTTTTTTATCATCTAGCTAATATACTAGATTAATAAGTTAGCAATTACGCGTCAGTTGGCGCGTCAACAGCTGGTGCTGCTGATTCCATTGCTTCTTTAATACTTAGACGTACACGGCCTTGGCGATCTACTTCTAGTACTTTAACTTTAACTTCTTGACCTTCAGAAAGGTGATCAGCCACGTTGTTAACGCGCTCAGTACTAATTTGAGAAATATGTACTAGACCATCTTTACCTGGAAGAATGTTTACAAATGCACCGAAGTCAACAATACGTACAACTTTACCTTCGTAGATAGTACCTACTTCAAGTTCAGCTGTTAATTGCTCAATACGGCTAATGGCATTAGCTGCACTTTCGCCATCTGTAGCGGCAATTTTAATTGTACCGTCGTCACCGATTTCAATCGTTGTACCAGTTTCTTCAGTAAGTTGACGAATAGTTGCGCCACCTTTACCAATAACTTCAGCGATTTTCTTCTGTGGGATTTTCATCGTGTAGATACGAGGAGCAAACATTGATAGCTCTTCAGAAGGAGCAGAAATCGCTTCATCCATCACTTCTAAGATATGTAAACGTGCAGCTTTTGCTTGTTTAAGCGCAATTTGCATGATTTCTTGAGTGATACCTTCGATTTTGATATCCATTTGAAGTGCAGTAATACCTGCAGCAGTACCGGCAACTTTAAAGTCCATGTCACCTAAGTGATCTTCATCACCTAAGATGTCAGAAAGAACAACGAATTTATCGTCTTCTTTAACTAGACCCATCGCAATACCGGCAACAGATGCTTTAATTGGTACACCCGCGTTCATAAGTGCTAGAGAAGTACCACAAACAGACGCCATTGAAGAAGAACCGTTTGATTCAGTAATTTCAGATACTACACGGATTGAGTAAGGGAACTCAGTCAGAGTAGGCATTACAGCTGAAATACCACGCTTAGCAAGGTTACCATGGCCGATTTCACGACGCTTAGGAGAACCAACAAAACCAGTTTCACCTACACAGAATGGAGGGAAGTTGTAGTTAAGCATAAAGTGGTTTTTATGAGTACCAGTTAAATCGTCGATTAACTGTGAATCACGTTCTGTACCAAGTGTCGCTGTTACTAACGCTTGAGTTTCACCACGTGTAAAGATAGCAGAACCGTGAGTACGCGGTAATACGCCAGTCATTACGTCTAGTGCACGAATCATATCTGGTTCACGACCATCGATACGTTTTTCGCCAGCAGCTATACGGCCACGAACGATTTTCTTCTCAAGTGAACCGAAGATTTTGCCAATTTCTTGCTTGTCTAAAGACTCGCCTTCAGCAAGTTCAGCTGTTAATACTGCAACAACTTCATCTTTAGCTTCACCAAGAGCTTCTTTACGCGCTACTTTATCAGTGATTAAGTAAGCTGCGCCTACTTTTTCAGCAGCAATAGTTGCTACTTTATCTTCTAGTGCAACATCTTTCTCAGGTGCAGTCCAATCCCAAGTAGGCTTGCCTGCTTGCGCTTTAAATTCTTCGATTGCAGTAATGATCGCTTGAGATTGCTCATGACCATATACAACAGCGCCAAGCATTACGTCTTCTGCAAGTACGTTAGCTTCTGATTCAACCATAAGTACCGCTTTATCAGTACCGGCTACCACTAAATCAAGTTGGCTTTCTTCAAGCTCTTTTAATGTAGGGTTAAGTACGTATTCGCCGTTGATGTAACCAACACGAGATGCACCAATTGGACCACTGAATGGGATACCAGAGATAGCAAGTGCTGCTGAAGTACCAATCATCGCAACCATATCAGGTTGGATTTCAGGGTTAACAGAAACAACAGTAGCAATAACTTGTACTTCGTTTACAAAGCCGCTTGGGAAAAGTGGACGAATTGGACGGTCAATAAGACGTGCAATAAGAGTTTCGCCATCGTTAGGACGACCTTCACGCTTTAAGAAACCACCAGGGATACGACCAGCAGCGTACATACGCTCTTGGTAGTTAACTGTTAGTGGGAAAAAGTCTTGACCAGGTTGTGCTTCACGCTTACCAACAACAGTTACTAAAACTGAAGTGTCGCCAATGCTTGCAAGTACAGCGCCATCTGCTTGACGAGCGATTGCACCAGTTTCTAGAGTCACTGTATGTTGACCTAGTTTGAATTCTTTAATAATTGCTTGCACTTAAAATATTCCTTAAATGTATTCTAATAAGTTGTCATCAAAGTACCAATTACAGTACATAATTGTATTCAGTTGGAAATCAATTAAGTACTACAATTGGCAATGATGTGAATAATTGCAGATAAACCTTTTTACCTACGCGCATAGTATATACCAAAGCTACTTCAAAATGCGAGTCTAGGGTGTGTTGATCTTTGTGGATTGAAATTTGTTCAATCTAGGGGCGATTTAATCACGGCGCGAGATTTGTAACCTAGTGGGCTAAGTAAAAATCGAGTAACAAAGAGTTAATCGCCCCTAGGATGAACCCGCAGGGCAGCGCATGTTTGGCATTAATGCTGCGTTATCGCCTATTTGTGGCGAATAACCACACTACATAGGCGCTGCCTTGCCTAAAGACCAAACATACAGCTGCAAAATTAATCACGAAAGGTCAACACACACTAGCTACTAGATTTAAGCTGGGCTAATGAGTGGGTAAATACAACGATGCTTGATAAGCTATGAAATAGGAGTTTTACAATATAATTCAATAAGTTTATAAATTTGTTTTATTTTCAAACACAAATTTTAGGCACAAAAAAAGGAGCTAAAAAGCTCCCATTTCTATAATCTAGTTCTTAACGACGTAGGCCAAGTTCTTTGATTAGTGCAGTATAACTAGTGATATCTTTACCTTTAAGGTAATCAAGTAGTTTACGGCGAGTGCTTACTTTACGAAGCAGACCACGACGTGAGTGGAAGTCATGCTTGTGATCAGCAAAGTGACCTTGAAGCTTGTTGATATCATAAGTAAGTAATGCTACTTGTACTTCTGATGAACCTGTATCGCCTTCTGCACGTGCAAATTTAGCAATGATATCGATTTTTTCTTGATTGCTTAGTGACATAGTAACTCCAAAAATTAAATTTAAAAGATGTCTTAGCCGATCACTAATTCAGCCAAAACGATTAAGCCGGCGTATTCTACCAACTGTGGGAATAACTACAAGTTAATTATTCCCATCTACAACTAATAAGCCACTGCTGGGCACACTAATTGCTTATTCAGGCTTTACGTAATCATCTTGCTGGCTAGCAAGACCACGTTTAACCTTTAAATGGCCACTTGAGTTGCGCTCGCCAGTACCAATAAACACACCATCCGCAACAACTTTAATTGCCCCCTCAGGTAAAGCTTCAGGTAACTCGACTGCTTGCCCATGACTAAATACTTTGCCCTGCTCTTTCGAAATTTCAATAACAGGTAAATCAGTTAAAGCAGTGTCTATAGGTAATAACAACGAGTCTAAATAAGTAGAAGGCGCGAGCTCTTCTGCTTTCGCTTTAGCAAGCAACGCTTCAATTTCATCAAGCGAAACCATTTTATCTGCCGGATACTGACCAACAGCAGTTCTGTGAAGCATTATAACGTGTGCGCCACACCCTAGGTTTTCGCCCAAATCATCAACGATTGTACGAATATACGTCCCTTTTGATACATGAGCCGTCATTTGTAATACGTTGTTTTGTTCATCAAATTCGTCAAACGATAAGCTAAACACATTTATTTTTCTGCATTTACGAGGGACTTCAATACCCTCTCGTGCGTACTTATATAATGGTCTACCTTGATACTTAAGTGCCGAGTACATTGACGGATATTGATCAGACTCACCAACAAAAGCTGCAATTTCTTTTGTTAACTGCTCACGCGTCACATTCACATCTTTCGTGCTTACAATTTCGCCATCAGAATCTGATGTTGTTGTACGCTCACCCAGTTTTGCACGAACAATATAGGTTTTATCTGTATCGAGTAAAAACTGCGTAAACTTAGTCGCCTCACCAAAACAAATTGGCAGCATACCTGTAGCAAGCGGGTCTAAAGCCCCAGTGTGGCCAGCTTTTTGTGCAAAATAAACACCTTTCGCTTGCTGCAGAGCTTTATTTGATGAAATGCCTTGCGGTTTGTTTAACAACAAAATACCGTCAACTGCACGGCCTTTACTGCGCTTTGCCATCTGTATCAGTGCCTTCTTCGCTATCTGTATCTTCTACGTGCTTAGTACTTTGTTCACTATCTGAAATATCAGCATCAACACTTTCTACATCTTCATCGACATGCTTTGCGTTATCTTCGCGGATAATAGAATCCACTAAATTAGAAATACGCATACCTTCCATCAGTGAATTATCAACTACAAACTTTAACTCAGGCATTATACGAGCACGAATACGCTTACCAAGTAACGAGCGAATATAACCCGTTGCTTCATTAAGTACTTTAGCGCTTTGCTTAGCTGCATCTTCATCTTGTGTGTTAAACACAGTGATGAAAATTTTGGCATAAGATAAATCACGCGATACTTCTACCGCTGACACTGTCACCATACCTAAGCGTGGATCTTTAATTTCGCGTTGTAAAATTACAGCAATTTCTTTTTGGATTTGCTGTGCAACACGATCAGTGCGAGAAAATTCTCTCATTGCATTTGTCCTAAAATCATAACTTATTGAAATTTAATAATAAGCTAATTAAATAATGGATACACAAATGGGGGCTAAGCCCCCATTTATTAGTTTAGCGAGCTAACAATTAAAGAGTACGTTGTACTTCAACTGTTTCAAATACTTCGATTTGGTCACCAACACGTACGTCATTGTAGTTCTTAACGCCGATACCACATTCCATGCCGTTACGAACATCAGCAACATCGTCTTTAAAGCGACGAAGTGACTCAAGTTCACCTTCATAGATAACCACGTTTTCACGTAGTACACGGATTGGAGCGCTACGTTTAATAACACCTTCAGTAACCATACAACCAGCAATTGCGCCAATTTTTGGAGACTTGAATACGTCACGAACTTGCGCAAGACCAATGATTTCTTGTTTAAACTCAGGTGCTAGCATGCCTGACATTGCTTGCTTAACTTCTTCGATTAAGGCATAAATTACGCTGTAATAACGAAGGTCTAAGTTTTCAGTATCAATCACTTTACGAGCAGAAGCATCAGCACGAACGTTAAAGCCAACTACAATTGCGTTAGACGCTGCAGCTAGTGTCGCATCAGTCTCAGTAATACCACCAACACCAGAACCTACAATCTTCACTTTCACTTCATCAGTAGAAAGTTTAGTTAGTGAATCAGAGATTGCTTCGATAGAACCTTGAACGTCTGCTTTAAGTACCACGTTAACTTCAGAAACATCACCTTCAGTCATGTTAGTAAACATGTTTTCAAGCTTAGCTTTTTGTTGACGTGCTAGTTTAACATCGCGGAACTTACCTTGACGGTATAAAGCAACTTCACGCGCTTTACGCTCGTCTTTAACAACAGTTGCTTCGTCGCCCGCAGCTGGAATACCAGAAAGACCTAAAATTTCCACTGGAATAGATGGACCTGCCGACTTGATGTCTTTACCGTTTTCATCGCGCATTGCACGAACACGGCCATACTCAAGACCACATAATACAATGTCACCTTGGTTAAGCGTACCAGATTGAACAAGTACTGATGCAACTGGACCGCGGCCTTTATCAAGACGAGATTCAATTACAACACCTGCAGCCATACCTTCGGTAGGGGCAGAAAGCTCTAAAAGCTCAGATTGCATAAGTACGGCTTCAAGAAGGTCATCAATACCTAGACCAGTTTTAGCTGAGATATGAACGTACTGCGTATCGCCGCCCCATTCTTCAGGGATAACGTCTAGCTGAGCTAGTTCGTTTTTAACGCGATCTGGATCTGCGCCTTCTTTATCCATTTTGTTTACAGCAATGATTAAAGGAACGCCAGCTGCACGTGCGTGCTGTACCGCTTCTTTAGTTTGTGGCATAACACCATCATCTGCTGCAACCACTAAGATTACGATATCTGTCGCTTTAGCACCACGAGCACGCATTGATGTAAATGCAGCATGTCCTGGAGTATCTAAGAAGGTAATCATATTGCCATTTACATCAACATGGTATGCACCAATATGCTGTGTAATACCACCGGCTTCGCCAGAAGCAACCTTCGCAGAACGAATGTAATCTAGAGTCGATGTTTTACCATGGTCAACGTGACCCATTACAGTTACTACTGGAGCACGAGGCTCTGACTTACCATCTTCATGGCGGTCGTTAAGTACTGTTTGCTCTAATTCGTTTTCTTTAACAATGATAACCTTGTGACCCATTTCTTCTGCAACTAGTTGTGCAGCTTCTTGGTCGATCACTTGGTTAATAGTAACCATGTCACCCATTTTCATCATTGTTTTAACAACTTCAGCGCCTTTAACAGCCATGCGTGATGCAAGCTCAGCTACTGTAATTGTTTCGCTAATACGCACTTCATTTTTAACATCAACAGTTGGTTTTTGGAAACCATGCTGCAGCGATGCTGGTGCTTTTAATTTAGACTTGTTACGGCCTCTTGACGCTGCAAATTTATCTTTTGCTGGCGCTTTTTTCTTTTTCTTAGCACGGCGAGTGCCTTGCTCATCACGAGCATCGGCAACATCTTCTGCTTCACGTGCATAAGTTGAAGTCGTAAGATGATGATCCGCTGTTTCTTCGCGTTTCTTACGTTCTTCTTCTTCTTTCTTCCAGCGTGCTGAATTCTCT